>RFNT01000145.1 GCA_009927045.1 bacterium
AAAAATCATGAATGAGGGTTGGGCAAGTTACTGGCACTCCACTATCATGACCCAACATGTTCTCAAAGATTCTGAAGTGATTGACTATGCAGACCACCATAGTGGCACTGTGAGTGCGCGTCCCGGTCAACTCAACCCCTACAAAATGGGGATTGAATTGTTTAGAGACATTGAAGAGCGTTGGAACAAGGGAAAGTTTGGGAAGGAATACGAAGAATGTGAGGACTCAAGTGAGAAGGCCCGATGGGATAAGAAAGTGGGCCTGGGAAAACAGAAAATTTTTGAAGTAAGGAAACTCCATAATGACGTTACCTTTTTGGACAGCTTCCTCAATGAAGAATTTTGCGAACGACAAAAAATGTTTGTGTACGGTTTTAATCGGCGCACAGGACAGCATGAAATAGTTGATAGAGATTGGCGCAAGGTGAAGAATCAGCTTCTGTTCTCGCTCTCAAATTTTGGACAACCTATTATTCTGGTTGAGGACGGAAACTATCAAAACCGAGGTGAACTGTTGCTGGTCCATCAGCACGAGGGAATGGATCTGGAGTATGAAAAAGCAACTGAAACTTTGAGAAACATCCATGCGCTTTGGAGCCGACCGGTTCACTTGATCACTAAATATAACTCACAAAACAAATTGATATCTTTCGACGGCAAAGAAATTTCCGAAAAGGATGCTTAAAACTGAGGGCACTGTAAATGAAGAACACACAGATTGAAAAAACCACTAGGAAGATTCTCATTGGGGAATCTACTATCTCCAAATATACTGTTTTGTCTGATTGGTTAAAAAAAGAAGGGGTTCTGGTAGATGTGACCAATGAGCCGGAACAACTTTTTGAAAAAGTGGCTCATGAATCCTATGAGTTGTGCTTGGTGAACTGGTTGTTGGGGAGAGTAGGGCCTTTTGAGTTGATCCGAAAAATCAAAGAGGAATCCATGAACAAAGAAATCAAGATCATGGTGGTTTCACGTCAAGTCCAGCGGATCAATATTCAAAATGCCATTAGTGCTGGTGCAATTGATTTTGTTGCTGAACCCTTTGAGAATGAAGGCATGCTGAAGCGGATTCTCTACCACTTGGGCCCTCAGAAAATGATTTCCTCGTCCGTTTATGAAGAGGCGCATTTGGCTGGGGTTGAAGATCTTGAATGGGTAAATTTAGCCTTGGAAGTCGGAGAAAAGCTGAGTCGTGCCGAGCGGGGTAAGGAACATGGAGTGATGTATGAGGCTCTGAGTAAAATAGGGGTGCTCCTGGGTTCCAACCGAACTTCATTGGTCATTGCCGATGTGGGCGATGCTTCTGGAGTGGTTTTAGCAAGTAGTGACGATCCCAGCTTTCATGATTTTCCTATTTATCTGAATAAATATCCTGAAATACAACACGTGGTCTATTCGGGTAATTTCGTTCTTATTCCTGACGTTACGAACAACCTTTTGACGCACGAGATAAAAGAAAAGGTCAAATCGATTCCTATCGGGTCTTTAATGGTGTTCCCCGTTCGCTTTCATAATGAGGTCATTGGGGTATTAACCATTCGTAGACCGAGAGCCAGTGAAATTCCCTCCCATAATCAGTTGAGAATTCTGCAATCGATGGCCAATCTCATGGCCGCTCATTCCAATATTCAGGTTCTACTGAGGAAAATATATCGAGATCAGCTCCATACGGGCACAGGGGGTTGATTTTTATCGCTCTTCTTCGGGTAATCCTCTAGACGGATTCCTGACACCTCGTTATGCTTTTTCCATTCTTTTTTAGGCTCTAGGAGGCTTAATCATGTCCGGTCCTTTGGTTTCTGATGATGTGATCGTGGGTTGGGAGACCCATCCCTTTTACTCTGGCGTTCTAAAAGCCATGGAAAAAGCAGGGACTGCTATTCAGTTGGACCGGAATGTCTATAATCGTTTAGCCAAGCCCAAGCGAGTTTTATACGTTTCTGTCCCAGTTCGTATGGACGATGGAACTATTCAGGTTTTTGATGGATTTCGTGTTCAACACAACACCACTTTGGGACCTGCTAAAGGTGGGATCCGATACCATGTGGATGTCAATTTAGCAGAGACCTCCGCTTTGGCGATGCTCATGACTCTGAAGAATTCCCTAGTGGGATTACCCTTAGGAGGAGCCAAAGGTGGGGTTCGTTGTGATCCAAACAAAATGTCTCGTCGTGAAAAGCAGGCTCTCACTCGACGCTATACCTCTGAAATTTCTATGTTGATTGGCCCCGAAAAAGATATTCCGGCACCTGATATTGGTACGGACGCCCAAACCATGGCGTGGCTCATGGATACCTACAGTACCCAATTTGGTCATGCAGTTCCTGGAGTGGTCACTGGTAAGCCGATTGAGATCGGAGGGTCCCTCGGAAGAGTAGATGCGACGGGCAGAGGGGTGGTGTACACCATCATTGAAGCAGCCAAACGTCTCAAGATGGATTTAAGTGATAAAACACGTGTAGCGGTTCAAGGATTTGGAAACGTTGGCTATCATTCTGCAAAAATTTTATCCAGTGTCGGTTGCACGATTGTAGCTGTGAGCGATGTCTCTGGTGGAATTTACAATCCCAAAGGAGTCAACCTAGAAGAATTGAGAGCATACATTGCAAAAAACAGGACTGTGAAAGACTTTCCAGGCGGAGATTTTGTATCGAATGAAGATTTGTTGGAATTAGATGTAGATATTCTCATTCCTGCGGCATTGAGTGGACAAATTACTGAAAAAAACGCATCCAAAATTAAGTGTAAAATAATCGCTGAAGGCGCCAATGGACCTACGACTCCAGAAGCGGACAAAATCCTTTTTGATAAAGGCATTTTTACAATTCCAGATATTCTTGCAAACTCCGGAGGAGTGATTGTTTCTTACTTCGAGTGGGTTCAAGGGCTTCAAAAGTTTTTTTGGAGCGAGAAAGAGGTTAATAACAAGCTCTGGGAAATTATTTCTAACGCGTTTAACCGGGTCTATGATTTTCACACAGCCAGTAAATTAGATATGCGGCACTCCGCTATCGCGGTTTCCTTGGAGCATTTATCAAAGGCCATGTTGTATCGGGGCTTTTTCCCCTAAAAAGCTCGCTTGAGATCAATCACTTGTTCTCGACCTGCTCCCGTGGAGAGTAGGTTGATCCGAGCCCCGGTGTTGGTCTCAATGTACTTCAAGTAATTCTTAAAAGCTTTTGGGAGCTGATCAAAGCTTCTGACCTCTGTTAAAGGCTCCTGCCAGCCCGGTAGAGTTTCATAAACAGGTTTCACTCGACTTAATAAGTCAGTATCTGCTGGTAAAGTCTCTAGGCGCTTGCCATCGAGTTCATAGGCAACACACACTTTCAATTCCGAGATACCAGAGAGAACATCTGACTTCGTGATCGCCAGGTTCTTAATACCTGAAACGCGCATTGCATATTTAACAGCTACCAAATCCAGCCAACCACACCGACGAGGGCGTCCTGTCGTGGCACCAAACTCATGGCCCGTCTCACGAAGTCGGTCCCCCATAGAATCCTTTAGTTCAGTGGGAAAAGGGCCTTCACCCACTCGGGTGGAATAGGCTTTGATCACTCCAATAAACAGGGTATCGACAGGTACGCGTGCACCCAATCCCAAAGCTGCTTGTGAGGGCAGAGTGTGAGAGGAGGTCACGTAGGGATAGGTTCCATAATCCATATCTAACAAGACCCCTTGAGCCCCCTCGTAAAGTATCTTCTTTCCTTGAAGTATGGAATCCGCCATGAGCTGCGACACATCTTTGACAAACGGTTTTAGTTTCTTGGCGATTTCATGATATTTGGCTTGAAACTCAGCCATGTTCACGGGAGGAACCCCATAATACTTTTCCAAAAGAAAATTTTTCTCTTCGAGATTTGCTTTCAGACGTTCTTCAAATCGTTTTTCATTGAATAAGTCAGCTACCCGCAGTCCTCGGCGAGAAGCTCGATCTTCATAAGCGGGACCGATCCCCCGTTTAGTAGTTCCAATTTTCCCAGCTTTTCGGTTCTCCCGAGCGGCATCTAAATGTTTATGGTAATCGACAATCAAATGGCATCTGTCTGATAACCAGATCCGGTTTTCTAAATCTGGAACTCCGGCAGCTCGTAGAACCTCTACTTCCTTGAGCAGGTTTTCCGGATCAACCACAACTCCTGATCCAATAGCGCACATGGCATGGGGATGTAAAATACCTGAAGGAATCAGATGCAGAATCGTTTGCTTGCCTTCCACGACCAGAGTGTGTCCCGCATTATTGCCACCTTGAAAACGAGCAACAATATCCGCAGAGGAGGCGTAATAATCGACAATTTTACCTTTTCCTTCATCTCCCCATTGGACACCGATAATCACTACTGCTTGTGGCATGGAATTCTCCTCACAAATAAATAGGCCGGACCGTCAACATCCCAGGAATTGCTTGTAAACTTTCAATAGCTTTTTGAGATGGCTCCGAATCAATATTAATCAAAGCAATGGCTTCCTTCTTTTTAGAATCACGTCCAAGATGCATTCGGGCGATATTAACGCCTTGTCCACCTAAAACAGTTCCCAAAGAACCGATGACACCCGGCTGATCCACATTACGCGTGAATAAGAGATGTCCTTGAGGGATAGCATCAATATTGAAGTGATCAATACGAACGATGCGTGGTTCCTCTTTTCCAAAAAGTGTTCCTGCTACACTCACTTTGTGGTCACCTTCCAATGAAAGTTCGATCAGGCTGTTATAATCCGGACAATCCGACTCAAAAGATTCCTCAACACGAATACCTCGCTCTTTTAGCAAGTTGCGAGCGTTGACAAAATTAACGGGAGTTGAAAGGAGCGGGCTTAGAAACCCCTTGAGCACCGAAAGCGTCATGACCTCTCGATTGTACTGAGTAACTGTACCTGCGTAATGCACTTTCAACTTTTCAGCTTTTTGAGGTGAGGCTAATTGGGCTAGAAAACCGCCTAACCTTTCCGCCAAGAGCAAGTGGGGTTTTAACACACTCAATTGATCCAAAGAAATACTGGGGACATTTACCGCATTTTTCAGAACCCCCTCTTTAACATAGAGCCCAATTTGCTCAGCGGCCTCTAACCCGACTTGAACCTGTGCTTCATCAGTGCTTGCTCCTAAATGAGGCGTGAGCACCAAATCCGTTCGCTTCAAAAGAGGCGAATCTACAGGAAGTGGCTCTTGCTCAAAAACATCCAGAGCTGCACCCGCCAGAATGCCTTGATCCAAAGCTTTCAACATGGCGGTCTCATCTACAATCCCACCACGAGCGCAATTGATGAGATAAGCCCCTTTTTTCATTCGTCCGAATGCTTTTTCATTGAGAAGATGTTTAGTCGAGGGAATGAGCGGGACATGGATGCTGAGGTAGTCAGACACCGCAAGCAGGTCTTCAAAGGATTTTAATTCAATTCCTAATTTAGCTGCAGATTCAGCGCTGACATAAGGGTCATGTGCGCATACCTTCATTTCTAAACCCTGCGCGCGGGAGGCCACCACTTTTCCAATGTTGCCCAATCCTAAAAGACCTAGTGTCTTTCCTCGAAGTTCATTTCCTTGAAACAGTTTCTTTTCCCACTTTCCAGCACGTAAAGAGGCATCGGCTTGGGGAACATTCCGAGTGATGGAAAACAAAAGCGCCAAAGCATGCTCAGCTGTGGTGACAATATTTCCAGTGGGGGCATTCATGACAATGACCCCTTTTTCGGTGGCTACGGGTACATCGACATTGTCGAGCCCAATTCCTGCACGAAGCACAATTTTAAGATGAGAAATATGTTCCAGAAGGTCTTTATCTACTTTCGTTCTGGACCTAACGACTAGAATATCTGTGTTTTTAATTTTTTCTTTGAGTGCTGAACGTTCAAGAGCGGCATGCACTTCTAATTGAATTTGAGGCAGTTTTTTTAGAGCTTCAATACCCGATTCTGCCAAACCATCGGCAATCAGTACGCGAACTCTATTATCCATGATGTTTACTTTCTAAAAATGATTGAGCAGCCTGACCCACTCCTTTGCCCAGTTCTAATGGATGTCCTAGTTTTTTCAATGTGATCTCTAAAGCGCCTAAAACGCTGATCATATCGAGTTCATCAAACCAACCCAAATGGGCTACCCGGAAAATTTTTCCCTTATACTGGTCTTGTCCTCCAGCAATGGTGATCCCGAAGTCATCTCGCATTGAGGAAATAATCTTTTTGCCTTCAGGAATTGCGGAAGGCACCCAAACTGAAGTCACAGAATCACCGGGGCAGCCTTTGGCAAAAAGCTCTAGCCCCATCCCAATGAGACCTTTGCGAGTCGCCTCTGCTAGCCGATGGTGATAACTAAAAATAGCGGGGAGACCCGCGGTCTGCATATTTTTTAATACCAGATCCAAACCGCAAATCAGGCTGACTGCGGGGGTCCATGCGGTTTCTCCATTGAGCGCGGCTTTGTCTTCCGCTTTTAAACTGTAATAAAAATGGGGAATGTTGGAACGCTTTCTAGCTTCTTGGGCTTTGGGTGAGAGCGCCAAGAAGGCAAGCCCCGGCGGTAACATAAAAGCTTTTTGGCTGCCGCTGATCACGGCATCCAGTCCCCATTTGTCCATGGGGAGATCACACACTCCTAACGCTGTGATTGCATCTACGACTACCAGGGCGTCACTGTTTTTTTTCACCACTTCAGCGATTTCTTTCACCGGATGAAAAACTCCAGTTGATGTCTCTGAGGCCTGGAAAAGAACTGCTTTGATTTGAGGGTGCGCTTTGAGCATCCGTTCTACTTCAGTCGGATCCGCAGACTTGCCCCATTCCACTTCATAAATATGAGGAATGAGTCCAAAAGCTGCAGCTAGCTTTCCCCACCGTTCTCCAAATTTTCCACCATCGATTACCAATACCTCGTCTTTTTGGGCTAAACAGTTCACGAGAGTTGCTTCCATGGCACCACTCCCAGAAGCGGCAAAGAGGTACGTTGGCTGCGAGGTTTGAAAAACAAATTGAAGCCCTTTCCGCACCCGTTCTAAACCGCTATAAACTCTTTGGTGCGGTGGTGGAGGGTCGGCTTGCTCATTTCTAGCAAGACAGCTTCGGGAACCGGCGTGGGCCCTGGAGCAAAAATACGTAATTTTTCAAATACAGGATGTTTCATAGTAATTTCGGTTGGTTACAGGCATTCGAGGGTCACAGGCTATTGGAGGGCCTAGGGTCCGTCAAGAAGGGGATTCCCCCGCCGAGGGACCAAGAAAATAAAATAATAAAATCAACAACTTATAAAATAACCCTTGCTTTTGTATCTACATTCGGGCAATATAACGCGCTCAGTCAATTTTGGGTTGCGGAACGTCAGTGGGTTCGAGAACAGTTCATTAACTTTTTGGGGGTGTTGATGTTGGAAAACTTAAACGTATCAGAAGCTAGTAAAGTAGTGTCCTTAAGCGCCAATAAGAGCAAAAAGCTGACTGTAAAAGATCTTTGTAAAGATGAAGATATTGCAATGGTGTTTCGTTTAGTGTGTCAGCACGATTTAAGAAAGAAAGCGATTGAAGCTTTAGAGAAGAAAATTTTCGATATTAAGAGCGTTTAATTCTCTCCATCAGGAAATAAAAAACCCCAGAGTTCGCTTGGTGAAATCACCAGACCGACTCTGGGGTTTTTTTTGTTAAAAGAGCGCCTTAAGCAGCTTCTTCCCCTTCTTTCTGCTTAGTCACACCCATATCCATCGGACGAGTCATCGCGAAGAACTGAATGTTCAGCTGATAAACTGAATCAGTTGGATTGTGTGTTTGATTACTTGCAATCCCTAACAACAGCTCTTGAATCTGTCGTCGGACTTCAGCTACCTTTTCCATCGGCAAGCTGAGAGTCATACTCTCAAAATCCTGCGTTTCAGGACCTTGTGTGTAAAGTGACTGAGCTGCAAGTTCGGCCATTTGCTCATAATGGATTTTCTGGCTGAGCGCCGCAGTTTGAGAGTCGATTTCAGTAGACTCTACAGCTTCCAGCATGTCTCCAGTGCAGCCTACAAACTTTAATTTTTGCAAGAGTGCAATAGACTCTTTGGCTTCTTCTGTAGAAATCACTGGAACCAAGCTTTGAGCGATGCCCGCAGGATCATTCTTAACAGCGCCTTTCTTAATCATTTCTCGAATCGCTGAGTGATACCACTGATGATAGTAATCATAGAGTTCTGGTATCAAAGTCTTTACTTTGAAGAGCTCTCGCAAATACATGAGTTTAGCTTCGTAAACTTTTTTGCGAGGAAGGTGTTCGCACTGATTGTGCTCCACCATGTAGCGAAAGAACTCGGATTCGTGGTTATCTAAACGCAGCCCCTTTGCAAATTTTGCAATTGCATCGAAGCTTAAGTTGCGTTTTCCATCCATCACCAACTTTAAATAGTTGGGAGAACCGAAGCCCGCCGCTTTAGAAAAGTTTCTAAAAGAAAATACCGGATCGGCTTCTTTAAGCTGACGGTAACGATCCTTCAGAAAGTCTCGATAGTCCGAAAAGTTATAAATGTTAGATGTAATAGTCACAGTCTCATCCCCTTTATTAGGTTAAAGAATCTTGCCCCGTTGAATACTGGGAGTTGCAACCGCTTTGCCAATGACCCCACAAGTCTCGCAACGGATAAAAAACAGTAGAAACAATAACTTAGGCTTGTTGTTGACAGGTGGTATTCTCGTTTACAGGCGTACACCTGCAGTGAGGAGTTTTGAAACAGATCTGCTAAGTCCTTGAAATCAAAGATGCTGAACTGTATCGAATCTTTACAGTGAGGGTTTTCGAGTGAATTCAAATTTTTTTCGATGAAGTGATTCGACGCCTGGGTGGCGAAAAACAAATCCGTTTATCGCTCGAACCGCTTTCAAGGGCGCTTGAAGAAGCGGGCCACCCTGAAAAAACTGTCCAATCCTTGGTCATTGCCGGAACTAACGGTAAGGGAAGCACCTCGCTTTGGATATCCCAAGCGTTGCGACTCCACGGTTTTAAAGTAGCGACCTACCTTTCTCCACATCTTCAAAGTGTCCGAGAGCGATTTTTAGACCAACTTCAACCGTGGTCCGAGGAGAGACTCCAAAAAAGGTTTCAAGAAGCTTTGGGGCTTGCGGAAAAATGGAAGCTTACTTACTTCGAGTTCCTCACGTTAGTCTTTTTTCTGGATTCTCGGGAGAATCAGCCCGACTTCAATATTTTAGAAGTTGGGATGGGAGGGCGCTTGGATGCTACCAACGTAACGGAGCCCAAAGGGATAGTGCTCACCAATATCAGTTGGGATCACTCGGAGTATCTAGGGGATAGTCTAGCTAAGATACTTCAAGAAAAGATGGGGGTTTTTAGAAAGGGGGTGCCCGTCGTCTCCGGAGTTCAAGAGCCTACACTTTTAGAACTTCTCACTCAAAAGTGCCAAGAGCTGGGAAGTTCCTTGTTCTTAACTCATCAGGTATCTCGAAAAAGCGTAAAACAAACTTGGAAGGGACAAGAAATTGAAGTGGGTGGAGAAGCCTTCACAATCACAAATCCATCACGGGGTTCTGTAGAGAATGCAGTGTCGGCGTATTCGGCCATCACTCAATGGTTTCCTGAAATATCTCGGTCCACGCTGAAGCAAGCGTTTGCAACTGTGATCAATCCGGGGCGAATGGAAGTGGTTCAAGAAAGTCCTCGAGTGATTCTATCTGGCGACCATAATGAAGCTGGAATGCTTTCACTCGCAGCTACTCTGAGAGCTCTGGGCGCTCAGGATCTCTATGTTCTATGTGGTTTTAGTCCAGATAAAGAAGCTCAAAAAATGCTAGAAATCTTAAAGCCCTTCGCTCGAAAATTGGTGCTCACTCAACTCTCTCATCCGCGTGGAATCTATTCGAAAAACTACTCTGAGCTTGCCCCGTTTGAACCTAACGCTCACCAGGCCCTTAAAACTCTGATGAGCCAAATGAATCAACAAGACACGCTACTTGTCACGGGCAGCCTGTATTTAGTGGGAGAACTTCGTTCACAGTGGAAGCGAGAAGTTGGGTTCCAGATTACCGGCGTTTAGCAGCACGGCGAATGGCAATGAAACCTTCATCTCCTAATTGAGGGATGCTTCCTTTTTGAGTAGTGGCCAAACTCGAATGCTTGAGTGGTTCCATAGCTCCCAGTACCGCTTGTCGAGCAGATTGCGACAAGGACAAACTCACTAGCGATAAAAGCACGGCGACGATACTCGCAGCCGTTGCAAATTTAGTAATAAATAACGTTTTTGGAGGTTGCTGGGGTTTGAAAAACTCATTGGTATCCAAGTTCATATCTGGGGGAGGCATTCTTAATTGTTCCGTTCTTTCTAAAAGGAGAGCAACCGACTCAGAGAGTTGTTTGACAGCAACCCATGGATCTTGTGTGTGTTGAACGGGAGCACTGATTTCTGCTGGAGCTTCCACTTCAGCTTCGGTTTTTTTCGAACGCGATTTTCTAGGTTTTTTAACAGGCTCTTCAGCAGTTTCGGTTTCAACAGCTTCAACGACCACTTCTTCTATTTCGGGGGTGCGTTTGCGACGGGCGCGGGGCTTTTTCACAGGCTCTTCTTCAACAATAGCTTCAACGGCTTCGGTCTCTTCTGGAGCAGCTTCCGCAACCACTTCACTATCGGTTTCGGCAAGCAGCTCGGCTTCCTCAGACTCCGCTTGGTTTGAGTCTTCAATGGTCAATGTAGTTTGCGTATTTTCCAATTCAGCTTCGGTCAGTTTCTTCTTACGGCCCATAAATTCTCCCCATCCAAAAATACTGGGCGTTACTCCCTAGCAAAGGAGTGCGCCAACGGGATTTCTGTGAGCAACCTGTATGCCAGCAGAATTCAGGGTGATTGAGCTATCAACTCAGTAAAAAGTGACGAAAAAGGCACTTTTAGGGGCCAAAAAAGGGGGCCTTAAGACGCCTATAATACGCCACGCTTTTCTTGATCGCGTTCTATGGACCGAAACAAAGCGCCGAAATTACCCTCCCCGAACGAGAGGTGATTTTTCCTTTGGATGATTTCGAAGAAAATAGGGCCAATTAAGTTCTGCGTGAAAATTTGAAGCAGATACCCCTCTTCGTCCCCATCAATTAAAATCCCTAAGTCCTGCAATGTGGAGCGGTCTTCGGTTACGTTGGGAACGCGTTGAAAAACTGTTTTGTAGTATTCAGGTTCAACTTGCAACATAGATACTTCAGAGGCTTTGAGTTCCCTCAGAGAGCGAACGATATCTTGAGTGAGGAGTGCCACATGCTGAATCCCAGCTCCTTTATACTCTTTCAAATATTCGTTGATTTGAGATTTTTCATCGCTCGCTTCATTGATAGGAATACAAAAGCTCCCGTCCGGGGAGCGAAGGGCAAAAGAAGTGAGCCCTGTTTTTTTCCCTTTAATGTCGAAATAACGAACCTCAGTAAAACCAAAAATATTTTTGTAAAAATCGGCCCAATCCTTCATGGTGCCC
Organism: bacterium; assembly: GCA_009927045.1. Classification (GTDB taxonomy): domain Bacteria; phylum Bdellovibrionota; class FAC87; order UBA2466; family UBA2466; genus RFNO01. The sequence continues at coordinate 11,442 of RFNT01000145.1, forward strand.
TGGGGAACATTATTCGTTAAGTGATCAATAACAGCAAAACCTTTAGTTTTGTAGGTCATCTCTCCTTTAATCACAGATTCGAAACCCATTTCATCGTAGCATTTTCCTTCTTTGAAATGCTCAATGAAATAAATCAAACTGTCTCCAATTCCATAGATAGCAGGGAGCGGGTGACCATGTTTATCTTTGTAATCTCCATCGGTGCAGACCCTAGCTCCGCGCTGAACAGCCATTCTCAAAGCCTCCTTGGCATTTTTTACTCTCCAGCCCATAGAGCAAATAGAGGGACCGTGGTATTCAGCGAATTGGGAAGCAAAACTCTGGGGCTGCGAATTCAACAACCAATGGATATCGTGTTGTCTAAAGTAATCAATATTGAGCTGCTGGTGTTTTTTTAACTTTGCGAAGCCCAGACGGTAAAAGAGCTCCTCCAAAGCTTTGGGAGAGGGAGTTGCAAATTCAATAAACTCAATTCCACAGAGGCCAACAGGATTCATTTTTGGATCGACACTTGGTTGAGTTGCCATTTGACACCTCCTTTTAAATATTTTGAAGCCTTATCTGAAAGATTGCCAGTAGATAACTCAAAAACCGTCTAATCTTTGGACGATGATGAATGAGCGTCAGAATGACCCATCTGGCGAGGATTCGACGCTTCAGGTAAAATACTAGTGAAGGTGTCCGTCTCGAACTACGGGAAAGGATCTGTGTAATGGGATTTTCTAAAAAGTTTTTGTTGGGAGGCCTCGCGCTTCTCGCTTTTGGTGCCTACTCCGAAACTTCAGGAGAGGCCAGTGGTGGTTCAGCGGCATCAAAGCCCGGTCGCGTGGTGGTCAGTCCGCTTACGGGTTCTTCCTCAGGAAATATAAATCCCGGGACCTTGAAAGTTTTTGATGAAAACTTTTTTTCCCCTACCGGTTCCAATCAGGGGAAGCCCGAAGTGAATTCGGCAGGTAGGACTTATGGTCCGGATGCAGATTACAACACTGAGCAACGAGAGCAATGGCTTGCTAAGTGTGCTCCTTACCGAGACCAGGATGTGAAGTTATTCCGAGATTGTTTTCAAAGGGAACGCGAGAAAATGAAGCTAGAACTCAGGGAAAAGTTCGACGCCGTGGAAAGAAGGCAGGGGCGAGGCAATTACAGTATCGAAAACTTACTGCAACCGAGTAAATCCAGTGGGGGTTTTGATTAAAAGAAGTTGAATGAGGGGGGGACTCTTAGGTACGCTATCCCCCTATGTCCATCGCCTTGTCCCACATTGCTATTGCTTGTCCGCAAATCCATCTGGTAGCGGAAAAATTAAAAGCTCTTGCTTTGAAGGTTGAACATGAGCATCTGGTTCCTACTGAAAAAGTGAAAGTAGCCATGTTGCCGATAGCAGTTTCACCCAAAGTATGTATTGAGCTCCTAGAACCTTCAGCTTCAGATTCGCCGATCAGTAAATTTTTAGAGAAAAAGCCTCAAGGGGGTATTCACCATTTATCTTTTGAGGTTAAAAATTTAGAAAGCTGGAAAAACCAGTTGGAAAAAGCAGGTGTGACGGTGCTCCCCCCCGGAATCCGTCGTGCAGCTCGTGGAAAAGCTTTATTTATTCATCCCAACAGTATGGGTGGGGTACTGGTGGAATTGGAAGAAATTGAAGATTCATGAACACTCGATATGACCAGTTGAGTCCTGTACCACCGCTGACGGCTAATACCAAAGCTTTGATCGCCGTTTGTGTGACCGTTTATTTTGTCGATTTCTTCCTGACGAGTCTTGGGTTTCGTCCGGGAGGCCTTTATCTGACGGATATTTTAGGGCTAGTGCCAGCTCGAGTGATTCAGGATCTCTGGATTTGGCAGTTTGTAACCTACATTTTTATGCATGGTCACCCTGCATTTGCTTTTAAACATGCTCATCCTTGGTTTTTTGGTTCAGAAATAGAATTGCGTCTTGGAAAGAAAGGGTTTCTTTTTTATTTCTTTCTTTGTGGAATCGGAGCAGGGCTTTTTAATTTTTTGGTAAACTCAGTATTTCTAGATGTCACCAAGCTCTATACGCCTATCATCGGAGCCAGTGGGGCCATTTTTGGTATTTTGGCGGCTTATGGTATTTTCTTTGGGGAACGTTACATGCTTGTTTTTTTTCTGTTTCCGATGAAGGCAAAATATTTTGTCTTAATCATGGCGGCCATTGAGCTCATCACAGGGGTTCAGGCCAGGGCTCAGGATAACGTAGCCCACTTTGCCCATTTAGGTGGTATGGGAATCGGTGCCTTCTATCTTTATTTCAAATACATACGACCTCGTGGAGGGAGCGGCGGACAGGGCAAGCGAGAATCCGAGCGGGAAAAATTACGTCGCCAATTTACTTTAATCGTTAATGAGTCTGGCGGAAAAACCTCCGACTCTGAAGGCCCCAAGTGGAATTAATCTTTTTGGGTGGGATTCTTTCCTGAAAAATCAATATAGTTCGAAGAGAAATCTTTTCCGTTAATACAATACTTTACTACTTTTTTAAGCTCATCTTCTGTTACAAAACTTCCGTGCATCCGTTGTAACGGCACTGCGGGTCGAGTCATTAAACAGTCTCCGCGTCCAATGAGTTCCTCAGCACCAGACGTGTCCAACACCGTGCGAGAGTCAATACCGGAGGGCACTTTAAACGCTAATCGAGAAGGTATATTCGCCTTAATGAGTCCGGTGATCACATCGGTGGAAGGACGCTGAGTTGCGATGACTAAATGAATCCCAGCGGCACGGGCTTTCTGAGCGAGACGGGTAATAGCAATTTCTACTTGCTCACCACCTGACATCATCACGTCAGCTAATTCGTCGACTACAATTACGATGAAAGGGAGCTTATCTTCGGGGCGCTTTTGTTTCTCATTATAAGAGTCCAAATTTTTGGAACCCGTCGCAGCAATTAAACCATAGCGTCTTTCCATTTCCATCACGGCCCAACTAAGAGCATTGAAAGCGATCCCATTATCTGTGATCACATTTGTGATTAGATGGGGGAGACCATCGAAAACATTGAGCTCTAACATTTTTGGATCCACTAAAATCAATCGGAGTTGATGGGGACTCATGCGATAGAGAAAGCTCATGATGAGCGAATTTATGAACACCGATTTTCCGGAACCTGTTTGCCCAGCTACTAACAAATGAGGCATGCTAGCTAAGTCTGCATAGACAGGATTTCCATCCGTTGCTTTTCCCAGAACCACAGGGATTCTGATTTTCTTATCTTCAAATCCTTTATCCGAAACCAGTTCCTTCAGAGTAATGGTTTCAGCTTGTGGGCGCGGCACTTCAATTCCCACCACAGTTTTTCCTGGTATCGGAGCTACAATCCGCAATTCTCGAGTTCCAAGTACGATGCCTAAATCGTCTTGAAGGGCTGCTATCTTGCTCAGCTTTACGCCGGCACTTGGTTTGAATTCATAAGTGGTGAGTACGGGTCCTTGGCTTACGGCGACTACTTCTCCAGTGATTTGAAACGAAAGTAAATGTTCACACAGCTTTTGAATGTTTTCTCGGATCTCGCCTTTGGACATTTTCTTGGCGCTTCCTGAATCACCTTTAAGCAAACGAGGGGAGGGGAGCGAGTACGAACCTTTGAAGGGGATGAGCTCCTTGAAAGTAAATATTTTTTCTCCAGCTTCTTCGGAGCCCTCAGTTGAAGTGGCTTCGGTATTTTCGGCAGCTGCCAATGCGGCTGAGTCTTGAGCCTCAGATTCCGCGCCCTCAGAGGGTGCTTCAGCCTTCTTCTTTGCCCTTCTAGAAGCTTTTTTGGGTTTAGCGGGAACTTCTAATTTAATGACTTTAGAAGTTTCAGCTTTTTTGGGGAGCTCCATTTCATCTTCATCAGATTGAGACTCCTCAATAAGAGCTTCTTTTTTTGTTTCATCTTCTGGGAATACCCTTCTCCAGAAAGTGATGAGCGACAGGCCAGTAGTTAATAACAACGTAACGAGAAACCCACCGCCTACTAAAATCAAGGTCCCCGTGGTGTTGAGGTAATTTTCTAAAAAACCTCCGATTGTTTTTCCTATCCATCCGCCTTGAAGCAGGCTTGCTTCCGGGGTGTGAGTTGAAAAGAAGAGGTGGCTAGCAATGGAGCCTAAAACGGTGGCAGCTGCTGCCCCAATCAATTGAATGGAAATGGATCGAATAGAAACGCCACGAAAAGCACAAACGGCAGCTGCAATTGTGATCAGCACGATGGAATAACCTACAACACCTAAAGTGCCTAAGAAAAACTCGGAAAAGAGAGCGCCTATGAGACCGCCCAAATTATTAATATGATCGAATCGGCCGCTAAATAAGTTAAAGCTATCCAAAGGGAGATAAGAAGTGAGCGCAATAAATTCAAAAAGTGCTATCAGAGAAAATATTGAGCCTCGAATTTCCCGTGTCACACGTTCGGTTTCAGGCTTGCCTGAAGTCCGATGCGATGATTTTGGGGAATCAGAAGTGTCAGATTGAAACAATTTTTCCCAAAGTGCTCTGACGCCAAACATTCAAAAGCCTCATTGCTAACAACAGCTCGTGAGGGCAAACCAAGCCCTCTGCCCTTTTTAGGGGGCATTGACGGGGAGTTGCAAGCTAAGTGCCTATTTGGCCATGAAACCCAGGAGCACACTGGTTAATAAGCTCAATCATTTCAAGGGCTAAGTGTTCCTGTTCTCCTGCTCAGCGACGGAATTCGTCACCGGTGTCTACTAGGTCCTGAGTTTTTACTCCTCAAGTTTGGCGTGAAGTCGTAGACTGGGACCCGCTAACAAGGAGTCTGGAAAATGAAAAAAGTAGCCGTCATTTTATGTGGGTCGGGTTATCGGGATGGCAGCGAAATACGGGAAAGTATCGCTACCCTCTGGGCGTTGAGCCAAGCTCGAGCACAGGTTCAGTGTTTTGCTCCGGACGGTCTTCAGGCAGATGT
>RFNT01000259.1 GCA_009927045.1 bacterium
GTAGCTGCCTGTGGTGCGAAGTAATAGGCTTCCTCGCGAACAATCGATAGTACCTCTTGCTGCCAGCCTTGCAAGGGAGCGAACTGAAGCAGGAATTGCAGTACATCTCGTTGTGCTTTTACAGGAAACTTCCGTTGCTTTTCTTGATCTTCTTTTATCTTTCTCTGTTGTTCCTCAATGAAAGACTTGGGGTTAACAAAACTCTCCAAATAATCTTTTGACTGAAACTTCCGAAGCCCCACGGAATCGTTCTTTTCTTCCTCTTGCAAAAGATCGCTTTTCTGTCTTTGCTGGGTTGCTTGAAACACTGAATATTGATCAATCAGATTATCCAGAGACAAACAGATATCAATGAAGTTTTCTACCACTTCGACCCCAAACCGGTCCTGAAACTCTCGGATGCGAGTCGCATGATTCGCCATCTCATCAAGCATTTTTCTGTTGGTATGAGCGAACCACATATTGTTCTTAAAAAAGTCGCAGTGCCCGTACACATGCGCCATAACAAGCTTCTGATCAACAATAGCGTTGCCCTTTTGAAGGTAGGCATAGCAAGGATCATTATTGATCACGAGCTCATATATTTTTTGAAGACCATAGGTATAAGTTTTGTTGAGATAGTCATACTCCATCCCAAAACGCCAGTGCGGATATCGGGTGGGATATCCTCCTAATGCCGCAACTTCATTGATTTCATCGTAATCTACTAATTCAAATATAATATCGAACGTGTCCAACCCATATCCACGAGCTATTTCGCGTATCTCCTGATGAGCCTTATGCAATTCGGGTGGAAGGATATGTCTCATTTTCCCTTACCTAGAAACTCTTTTAGTGAGCGATAAATAGCTTCTTTGTTTTCTATTTTCGAAGTCACCAATCTTTCTTCTTCTCGAAAATGATCCAACAAGTCCTTTATGAATTGCCCGCTGCCATAACGGCTTTCGACCTGTCCGTAGCAGAAGAGGTTGAGTTTAGGGATCAAATCGCCCCTGAGCAAATCAACGCAAAGCTTTGTATCTTCAGCTGACCAGTTATCGCCATCGCTAAAATGAAAGGCGTATATATTCCATTCGTCAGGTGGGTAATCTTTTTTGATCAGGTCCAAAGCCATTCGGTAGGCTGAACTGATCAATGTGCCCCCGCTTTCTCGCGTGTGATAAAAAGTGTGCTCATCAACTTCACGCGCGGTTGCATCGTGAATAATATAGCGAATATCAATGTCTTTGTAGTTGGCTCTGATCCAAGTATCAATCCAGAAGGATTCAGTACGAACTATCTCCTTCTGCTCGTCTCCCATACTTCCTGAAACGTCCATCATATAAATGATGACTGCATTATTTTGTGGTTGGGGAACCGGTTTCCAAATGCGGTATCTGAAGTCTCGTTTGATCGGTACGACGATGGGATTTTCAGGATTGTACTGACCGGAAATGATTTGTCGTTTCAGGGCTTCTCGATAGGTCCGCTTGAGATGTCGAAGACTATTAGGGCCAATATTATGAATGCCTGAGTATTTGCTTTTCTTCGCAGCTAGAGAGCCCTGCCCCTTAGGTTCGATTCTCGGAAGTTCCAACTCCTGGGCCAACATCTCCGCAAGCTCCTGTAAGGACACTTCGGCTTCTAAGGTATGCTCGCCCTCCCCTTGACCTGCTTTCTGCCCACCCTCTTGTCCAGAGGTTCCCACTGGCGTCCCCGCTTCACCTTCTCCAGTTCCTACCCCCCCCGATTGGCGCTGTCCAAAGCGGAAGTGAGGAAGATCGATTTGATGTACAGGAATTCGGACCAGATCTTTCCCTTGGCGACCGATGATTTCACCTTGGGTCATATACTTCTTGAGGTTTTGCTTGATCTTGCCCTTAACGATTTGCTTGAATCGCTGGTGATCTCTTTTTATACCCGTGATCATATTTGGACCGGTCCTTGGACTGTGGCCTTATTTTCGCTTCACATCGCCTCGGGCAAAAATAGAGGCTACGAAATTAAGAACATCGGTAGCACTCACTTCATCATAACCATAGTTTTTGATGAGTCTTGTTTTTACGATATCGATTTTTGCCTGCGTATTTGCATCGACGACATTAGAAACTAAGCTGGTCAACTTGATAGTGTCTTTTTGGTCCTCAAACAGCTTGAGTTCCAATGCTTTGTGTAGTCTTTCGTTGGTCTTGTAGTCAAATTGCCGACCTTCCAAAGCTAATGCACCGATGTAGTTCATGATTTCTCTTCTGAAATCATCCTTACGACTGTCCGGGATATCTATTTTTTCCTCAACGGATCTCATGAGGCGTTCATCTGGCTCTTCATCCTGGCCGGTAAACTTATTTTTCACACGCTCTCGTTGTGTATACGCCTTCACATTATCAATATAGTTTCCACACAAGCGCGCCATAGCCTCTTCATCGGCTGAAATGGCTCTTTGAACCTCACTTTTAACAATATCTTCATATTCCTGACGTACAACAGCCAGAAGCTCTCTGAAATGCTTTTTCTTATCCTCAGAAGATATAAGCGAGTGGTGCTTTAGCCCGGACTCCAATTCGTTCAAAACCATAAATGGGTTGAGACAGGCCACAGCGCCATCCTTAGCATTTACTAACGCATTAGAAATTTTGTCCTGAATATAGCGTGGAGATATCCCTTCCATGCCTTCCCGCACTGTCTCTTTCCGGAGTTCGCGCACATTGTCTTCCGTAAAACCAGGCAATGTTTTACCGTTATAGAGCTTCAGTTTTTGAATGAGTGAAAGATTGTGCTTTTTGGGGGCCTCAAGTCGACTGAGGACGGCCCACATGCTAGCCATCTCCAATGTGTGAGGAGCAATGCTGGCTTTAATCTTTCTTGAATTGAAATCTTTTTTATAGATTTTTACTTCCTCAGCCAACTTCGTACAGTAAGGAATATCTATCTTCACTGTACGGTCGCGAAGAGCCTCCATGAATTCATTGTTTTGCAGTTTGCGGTATTCCGGTTCATTGGTGTGTCCGATGATAACTTCATCGATATCCATTTGAGGGAATTTTTTCGGCTTGATCTTGTGCTCCTGAGAGGCACCTAAAAGATCATATAGAAACGCGACGTCTAGCTTAAGCACCTCGATGAATTCGAGAATCCCGCGATTCGCAACGTTGAACTCTCCATCGAAGTTGAAGGCTCGTGGGTCTGAATCAGAACCATACTCTGCTATTTTTCGATAATTGATATCCCCTGTGAGCTCAGTGGAGTCCTGATTTTTTTCATCCTTTGGCTGAAAGGTACCAATGCCAATACGATTCTTTTCAGACAAAAGAAGTCGGTAGACGACTACATGATCGACTACTTTAGTCCAATCTCCTGAATAGTGATGCATGAGTTTATCGAAGATGAATTGCATTGGGGGAGAAAGATCACCGTCAATCGCTAGGCGATGGCCTTCTTTTCGACCTCTGTTGATCTCCTCACATAATTTCTTTCGATGCTCATGAGGAATCAGTTTCAGAGGCTCCTCGTTCATGGGACTAGAGAACTCCCTCTGGCCATTCAGGATCTCCTTAGCAAGGCCTTCATGTTCGATTCTGAACTTGAAGGTGTACATGGCCCCTTCGTCGGTTTGGGAATACCACTCGACACCTTTTTTTAACATGCGAGCTATTGTGCTTTTGGCACTTCCAACAGGTCCATGAAGTAGTATTACTCTTTTTTCCGTGCCATAGGACTGGGCAGCTGCTTTTAAAACATTTACTAGTTTCTGAAGGTGAACATCAATTCCAAAAACAGCATCTTTTCCATTCTCAATAGGATCCTTAAAAAAGTTGTATGCGGTTATTTTCTTTTTAAATTCGATATATTCTTCGCTTCCGAAGTGATTGATACAATCATAAAGTCTCTGGAAGGCATTCCTTGTAATTTCGGGTCGTCCCTTCACATGCTCGATATATTGCTGAAACGTTCCTTCCCAGTTTATTTTTTGGTACCGATCCAAATCTTGAAGGCTGCCAATAAAATTTTTGATATCCAGCGCTGAGGAAGACATGGATTCTCCTTTTTCGAGAATTATGAAATTAAGCTACGAGATTGAGTGATCTATTTGAACTTTTACGAGAAGCGAACGAAGCTACCTTATATTCTTATTTTCACTCTTGAGGGCAAAATAGTCAATTCGCTATGTGGATTTTGCAAGCTGAGCGTTAACGGCTTGAATGCGTTCTCCCCAAGATTGAGCTCGACTCACTATTTCTTTCTCGTTGCAGCGAGTGAGGGTTCGATTTTTCATCAAGATTTGGCCAGCGACAACTGAATGACGCACATCCGATTGAAGGGCGCTATAAATAACATGGGAATACCAGTCATAAAGGGGAACTGAGTGCGCTTGATTGATATCTAAAACCACCAGATCTGCTGATTTGCCGACAACCAAGGAACCCACCTGGTCATCTACTCTCAAGGCTCGAGCGGCTTCGATCGTCAATATTTTGACACATTCAATCGCTTTTAAGTTTCCAACACCATACTTAAAAGTCTGCAGTTTACTTCCTGATGCTGCTTCTTGGAGCAAGTCTAAATTGTTATTACTGGCAGTGCTGTCCGTACCAAAGGCAATCGGTGCGCCACTCGCTCTGAGTTCTACAACCGGGCAAATACCATTTCCTAATTTGAGATTACTTTCGGGATTATAAACAATTCCGACTTGCTTCTTACCCAAAAGCTTTATATCGGTCGAACTCAATTCAATTGCGTGGGCGCAAATCGCAGGTTGATCCCATAAGCCAATTGAATCAAACCACTCAACTGGCGTTAAACCTTTTTCCAACCGTGTCTTTTGGATCTCTTGCTGTGTTTCGCATAAATGCGTATGGATTAATAGCTGATGATTTCTGGCATATTTGACGAGATCCTTCCACAATTGTTCGGAGAGACCATAAATGGAATGTGGCGCTAAGGCGGGTTGAATCAAAGAAAGTTTTTCAACTTCCTCGACAAACTGATCAAACTTATTGAAAACCTCCTGATTTGACTCCACCCCACTGATTTCAACATGAGTCTGTCCACAGATCGCTCTCATTCCCATTCGATCCGCAACAGCTGCCGCTGCTGCTTCAAAATAATACATGTCATTAAAAAACGTGGTGCCGGACTTGATCATTTCAACACAGGCCAACTCTGTACCCAACTCAACAAACTCTTTACTTCCAAACTGCCTTTCCAGTGGAAAAATATGCTTCGTGAGCCATTGATCCAAAGGATAATCATCTGCTATTCCTCTCAAAAGTGACATTCCCACGTGAGTATGGCCATTTATAAATCCGGGTAAGACGATTCCGCCATGAGCATCTAAGAGTTGTACTCCAGATGGTGGTGTAAAGTTTTCAATACTTTCTAATGAGACAATTTTTCCACGTTGAACATGAATCACTCCATGAGGAATAATCCTCATTTGAGGATCCATTGTCAGCAGAGTTCCTCCGTACACTATCAAATCATCGAGCGCTGTGTGGTTATTTCTCATTGGTTCAACTTGTCAGGTGTAAATCCGAATGGAAAAAGTTCGACAAACTGAATTTGTCGAAAAGAGGTGCCCTTAGGATTTACGGAAGTGATTCGGCATCTGGTTCCAAACTCTTGGATGACTTGGCGACACATTCCACATGGCAGTACCGGCTCTGGTGAAGATCCGACTAAAATCAGTTCCTGAATTCTTTTTCCCCCTCCGAAACCATCTTAACAA
>RFNT01000254.1 GCA_009927045.1 bacterium
ACTGGTATGTTCACCGAGCTCTCTTTATCGGAAGTAACTTTTTGAAAGCGCACTCCAAAGAACCCTACTCCCGAAAATCAGGCACTTTCACGTGTCAACTTGACTAATTGCGTTACTTTTTGTACTTTGCCGCATGTTTAAAACCAGGCTGTATTTGCAAGTATTTGAATTTTTTGTTTTTTTTAGCTTATCAGCTGTTGCAGCTCCCCTCACCGCCCAAGAAGAAAGCCACATGCTGACATCCACTTGGAAGCTCCCCACTCAGTTCACTTTCCCGAGACTTCAATCGCTGTTAAATCAGTTTTCTAAAGAAGCGCACGGCAAAGCTTTTCGCTCTATCGGTGTTGAAGAGGATTTCTTTCATGGCCATGTGCTTTTTGAAAGAACACTTCATGATGGGCAAATGGTGTTAAGCCCCAAAGCGATTCTCTACCACACTCAAGAAGATGCCCACAAAGCTCACTGGGAAAAGTCAGTGGCTCCCAAATATGATTATTTAGATATCACGACACGAAATTGGATCCAGTGGTTAAGCGATGATGCTGCCAAAGACGGAGTCAAAATTGAAAATGCGAGAGATTATTTAGACTTTGCCCAAAAAGATCCTTCACAGTTTTTTGATGAAAAAGCGGAACCCCAAAAAGAGTTTCATTACACGATTCATGCTAAAAACTTGGACGCGCACAAACTGGGCTTCGAATTAGCTGGCGAATTACAATTCGAATTTTACACAGGATACGATTCTCCGTACGGCGAGAATCGCCGGATAGAGGTCCAAGTTTCTAACGAAACTATTTCTTTAAACCTTTTCACTCATTCTACTTACATTGAACGGAGGCCCAAAAACCCATGAAACTCATCACTACACTCACTTTAATTTTGTTTAGTTTAGCGTTTGGAGAAAAAGCCATCGCTGGTTGTGACGGATTTCCTGTTAAAGAAAAAGATGAGGAAGCACACATCCGATGTCCTCACTTGAAAGAGCGACGAGATTGCGAGCGGATTCTTGGGTGCACATGGACGCCCGAAGCCGCCAAAGTAAATGTTTGTAATAAAACAGATAAAACAATAGCCGTGGGCTATCGGACAGTTTATCAAAACAGTGTTTCGGATGAGGGTTGGAGAATCATAGAAACCGGCCGCTGTCAGGCAATCGAAGCACCCAATGCCCGTTCTTTTAGTTATTTCGCCAAATCTAACGGCGGATACTCGTTTTGGTATGGCAATGGGGAATCCATGTGCTTTGATGACACTGGAAAGAAATATGAATTTACGAGGCCCATCGGCGATGGTTCTTGTGGAAATCTAACTGGAATCAATGCTTATCAAACCTACCCAGTCAAACCCGATGACTTTATCGTTTCGAACGTAGAAGGACCTGGAGTGGATTTAAGCCCAGCTCCCGAAGTCTTTACTCCAACTTACGCAGCCATGGCCTTGGCCTTCTGTCCCGGTTCTCCAGGGTATTCTCTCACTAATGGCGACACACTCGAACAAGCACAATCCAACGTCCTGAAATCTTGCCAAGTTGGGTGTAGCTCCTGCCAACTGGGCACCTGGGTTGAGGCGGGAAGACCCGGCTGTATCGCTGTCTTTAAAGGACCTGATCCTTTCTTAGCCTGGGGGACTTCCTACGATGGCAAAGAAGCTGCGATTAACTTTGGACTCGATTACTGCCAGAAACAAGGCCAAGTTTGCAAACTCGATTACATTTACTGTAACGACGAAGTCGTTAAGCCGCGATAAAGTTTCCCCCCCCCACTATACTCGCTGGCCCAATCTTGTTTTTTTAGTGAACAACAAACCGGTGAGAACAAAAGTTCGTCTTTCAGGCATTTCTTAAACGAGGTCCTGTGACCATTTGGTCAAGAACCGAAGACTAAGCTCCACTTTCTTAAGTAGCTCGTTAAACGTCTGCCTCACCCCAGTAATCTGCTGAAATCCTACAAAAGAGATTCTGGCGAAAAGCTGCCGGAGGAGGAAATTTTGGCGTAGAGACAATCTTGACATGAAGCGTTCATCTAAGCTAGAAAACCAGCCTTCAGGGAGTTTCATGTGAAAAAGTTCTCATTCTGGTCAGCAATACTTTTAGGGGTTTTCTCTTTGCCATCGCTTGCTGGACAAAGAAGTTATTCCTCAGTCCATGAGATAAGAAAACTGCTCCGCCATCATCCTCGCTTGCGAGAAGAATATCTTTACTTTGTTGCCGAGAATCCTGGAGTGAGAATGGCAGAGGCACATGTCAGATACATCACGGTAGTGGATGAATCCTCCGGAGAGCGCTCATACTCGTGTGAACTCAACACCCGTTTGACACTGAGCTCGGGCCATGTGCTATCGGATGAAGTTGAAGTGGATAATCATTGCGACAGACTCTTTTCTTCGAGCTTCTAACCAAAACCGAGCACTTAATTGCAGTTATTGGGCCGGTTTTCGTTTTTGAGTTGAGTTGAGTTGCGTCTGATACCAAGATTGTGTTTGGTTCAAACCTTCAATATCCTTACAGCTATGAACAAAATGACCCAACTGAGAAAATCTTTTGCTGTATTTTCACTAGGAGTTTTCTGTGGCGTTACTTACTTAATCAGCTGTGGGCAGACGACTACCGCATCGGGGACTAGCACCTGGATTAATTCTTATAATACTTGCGCTAACGGGAATCCAACCGCCAGATTATGCACTATCGACGAATGGCAAAGAGCCTGTACTGCAACGAACAACTTGACCGGTAAATTTGTTCAAATCTGGCTTTTAGAGCGGGGACCTATTCTTTACGATAACATGCTCTATCCCGCAGGTGCTTGGGTGAGCGGGGAAGACGATAAGTGTACGGAGCCTGAAATTGCAATCATTTCTAATTTAGCTTGGAATGCTCAAGCGCATACGGCTATGCATCGCTGCTGCTTTAGGTGAGGTTGTGAAAGCACCCTCACGGATTACACCCCTGACAATGCACAGGATCTATCTGCGTTTTGCCATCTTCCCGAGGCCTGATCTCTTGATACGAACACTTTAAGCAGCCCCACCGATATGCTTTCACTGCTTCGGATGGCTGGCCACATTCGGCACAGGGTAGACCCTCAACAGGTTCGACCGGCCAAAAACCCAAAAGACCACACTTGTTGCAAAACGAACTGAGCCTTTTTACGAGTTTTCGTCCCACTTGCTCTATAACTTTCATTCGAGTGGGGTTGAAATGGGCTCGCATATCGGTGGTCACTTTGGCCTGGCGGGTGGGAGAATGGTCGATGCTTTTTAAAATTGCTTTCTCCAGGGCATTCAAATCGGTGATCCCTTTGAACATTACTTTTTGATTTTCTAAAGGCTGAACAATGAGGCCATGCGAGGGAAACTTAACACTTTCAAGAAAAGACCCCAGCTCCTCAAAAGATTTCAGAACTTTTTCTCCTAGGTTGGTTTCCAGTGAGATTTCATCTACGTAAATTTGAAGCCCCATGGCCTTATCTACGAGGAGAAGGGCTTCATGATCGCTGGAAATAAATCCAATCTGAGGATGGGGGCCAAAGGTTCCTTCACTGGCTAGAGCAAGTCTTGCATCTGGCACTTTCTCAAATACTTCTTTGGTCTTTTTTTTGAGTGTTTCAAGAACACTTCCCTTGCGCTCTACTTCTCCGGTAAATGTTCCATATTGATCAGTGTCTACTAGGGTGGCGACACACTGGATACCCAGGGCTTCCAATGCAGGAACTAAAGCTTTCTCCTTGAGGTGCTTGGTACCGAGAAAGACAGTTAACTGATGATAGGGGTGCTCTAGTTTGAAAGCCATGCCATCACTGCTCCTAAAACAAGAGTCATCCACACAGGGGTTTTTTGAAACACTTGAATCACTAGCAACAGAGCAAAAGAGACTACTTGTTCACGTCTCATGAGAGTAGAAAGGGTAATGGGGACCGCGCTTGCTCCCAAACATCCCACCACTGAAAAAAAGGCTGTCTGATAGAAGGTCTTAATCCAGAGCTTTTCCTCCAGAATTTGTGCGATTCTGGGAAGACAAAAAAGAACGAACACCACTCCCGGAAGATACATCCCGAAAAGAGCGACTAAGCTTCCTGGCCACCCCGCAATTTGATAACCAATGAAAGAAGAAAGAGTAGTCACAGGGCCCGGTATAGCCTGACTTAATGCAAAGGCATCCAAAAATTCTTTTTGGCTGAGCCATTGAAATTTCTGTACGACTTCATACTGGAGTGTAGAGAGAATCGTGAGCCCGGGGCCAAAAACAAAGGCCCCTCCTTTGAAATGCACCCAAAAAACGGAAAGAAGCACTGGTACAGTTGCTGTTTTTAAAGCCCATTTCGGAGCTTCAGCCGCACGGAAAAACACCCCAAGGATTCCCCCTGTAAAAATGATGAGAGGCTCCAGGCCTGGAAAAACTATTGCGAGAAAACAAGACGGTATAACCACACACCAAGCCGAGACATCTTTTAGAAATGGCTTTGAAAGGCTCACGAGGGTTTGACATATAATGACCAACACTCCCACTCGAATCCCACTCAGAATTGAGTCTGAGTGGGAAAAAGCCATGAGTTGATCATAGTGCTTTGCAAAGAGCCCAAGGAGTAAAGCAGTTGGGAGAATAAAGGAAAACCCTGCGAGAATTCCACCCAGCTTTCCTTTCAGAGAATTTCCGATCCACAATGCCATCTGAAAAGAGGTGGGCCCAGGCAACATTTTGCACAGAACCAGCGCTTGCTGAAAGGCCTTATCAGAAACCCACTTTTTTTGAGTAACAAACTCCTGCTCCATCAGAGCTATGAGGGCAAGTGGGCCTCCAAAGCCCAATGAACCAAGTCTTAAGAAAGGAAGGAACAACTGGTTGAAATGGAATTTATGCACATAGACCCGCTAAAACACATGCTCGCATTTTTTTTCCACTTCTACTTTATCCTGAAGTCGTTTGCCGGAGCTTAAATAGAGCTCTGTATTGAGTTCGCAAGTGTAGACTTTCTCGCCCCCACTTTCTCCTACCACCTTGATGTAGCGCACGATTGCTTCACTGATCGTCGTACCCGGATTGGCAACTCCTTCCATTAGATAGTCATCGAGCAGATCCCGATGATACCGGAGAATATTCCGGATTTCCTGTGGATCAGAGGTTCGGAAAGTGGTCCACGCAAAAGCGGGTGAAACAACTAATAAACTAATAAAAATAATTTTTTTCATAAGTGCACCTAAATCTTTCACAACCTGATCTAAAATGTGTAAATAGCTTCCGCCAAAGTGCCATTCCAAACAGGAGCTTGCTGACCCCTATTCACGGATTCTCCTTCATACACTGTGAGTACATAATCTGCTAATTTATCCTCACGCCTTCCGCACAACTCCAATGAGGCTGGCTCTCCGCACTCAGGCTCATTGAGAAACATTGCTTCCACGTACTGTTCAAAGAAAGTGGGGGTGGGTTCGGTGGTAAAGTCGAAATCATATACCGTTCCCGCATCACTCAGGACAATCCAGTGCTCATACCAATTTTTTTCCTCGGTAACGGGAACACCTTTCATCCAACTCCTCGCTTTTTCGGCATTCACTAAGCCAAAAGTACCAATGCCCTTGTTTTCGATTTTTACCAATCTAAATCCCTCGAGCGAGTGTCCCTCACGAGACATGTCCCCAAGAAACTTCAAGGCGTTCTGTTTGCATAGGCCTTGTGAGTAATTCTTTGAAAAGTTAGATTCAAAGAGTTCAGGGACAGAAGCGAGTGCAAAGTTTGAGACCCAGATTAATATAGAAACGAAGACCAAGCCCATTCTCAGTCCTCACCTTGAGCTTTGGTATAGCCTGCTTGACCGTTTATTTCTTCTAGCTTTTCCACATGCATCCATCGATAAGTCTTCTCAATCATTTGTAGCAGAGCTGAAACCGACTCTGCCGTCACAGCAGCCCCTTCTTTGGCCAGGAATCGACATCGCCAGTGGTCGACAGTGTCAGGGTTCGTACCACTTAAAGGAAATACTTTTGTTCCGCGGTTCGATATCATCTTTAACTTGAAAGCACTCGCAGCTGTCATGTCCACAAGTTTGGTTCCCAATGACTGGGCATCTCCATTCCACTGAACGAACACATCCACTCCTAATGTTTTTTGAGTCTTAGGAGCTCCTTTTTGAGTGCTTTCCCATTTTGGAATTACGATGGGACGATAGTCTCTGGACCCAAACCGTGTTGGAGCCTTTCCAAAGTTCTTGTGAATCTCTTCGACCAATTCAGTAGTAGAGGCTGCTTTTTTATCGCCCACGATGTCTCGAGTATGGGTTTTTCCCTCTTCCCAAGTGCGAAGCACTGCATTCTCAAGAACTCTCGCTCTTTCAAATTCCCCGAGATGTCTCAGCATCATCACACCCGATAAAATCATGGCTGTCGGATTAATGACGTTTTTGCCGGCATACTTTGGAGCGGATCCGTGGACTGCTTCAAAGATAGCAATGTCAGTTCCAATGTTCGCCGAAGGCGCAAATCCGAGCCCCCCAATCAGAGCGGATGTCAGATCGCTCAAAATATCCCCGTTCATATTGGTTGTCACAATCACCTCGAACTGCTCGGGCTTCTTAACGAGCTGATGGGCACAGTTATCCACGATAATGTGGTTGGCTTCGATGCCCGGATACTCAGGAGCGATTTCCTCAAATACGCGCTTGAGCATCCCCTCCGTCATTTTCATAATGTTCGCTTTGGTAGCGCAAGCTACTTTCTTTCTTCCCTCAGCTTTAGCCACTTCAAAAGCCAGACGCACAATTTTTTCGCAGCCTTTTCTAGAAATGAGCTTAAGACACTGTGCTACATCGGGAGTTTGCATGTGCTCAATCCCCGCATAGAGATCTTCTACATTCTCCCGAACCACAATTAAATCTACCCCTCGCCCGCTGTAGGGAGTTGCAACTCCACGCACTTCTCTGACTGGACGTAAATTGCCGTAAGTTTCAAATAGCTTTCTCAGAGTGACGTTTGCGCTCTTCTCTCCATAACCGACTGGAGTTTCCAAAGGCCCTTTTAACGCAATTCTATTTTTCTTGATTGAATCAATGGTGTCTTGGGGCACACCCGATGGAACTCCTTTTTTAAAAACGCTAGCGCCTGCTTCGTGTTCCTCCCAAGTGATCCGAGCTCCAGTGGCATCAATCAGCTTTCGAGTGGCATCTACCACTTCTTTCCCGATACCATCTCCGTGAATGAGAGTAACTGTGTGTCCTTTATTGACTTCTTTGCTCATAGAGTCTCCTTAACGTTAATTTCAGAAAATACTTTCCATTCGGGCTTGCTTAATATTTGTATGGCCTTCTTTATTCCCTCTTGAATCTTCTCCTCAGGAAGTTTGTGCAGTTTTGCACTGAGGGCTCCTGCCAAAACAATCGTTTTAAAGGAGGACGGTAACGGGTTAGCATCGGGGACTAGAAACGTAGTGGTTTCATTTCCTATTGAAACAACTAGTTCTTCCCCCCGCAAATATGCCCCTTGGAAATTCTCCACCAACCCTCCCAAACGACGGGTCGGTTCAGTAGATGAGATCCAAAACAGGTCATGCGGTACTTCCGAGGATAATCTGACTAAATTTAAATCATCTAGATTGAAAAGGATGTTTTTTTTAAATCCGGTTGTTGCTAGGCTCTCCACCCCATCTGAGCGTTTACTGGCTCCATCCAAAAACAGAAGGGTACACTCACTTTCAACTCGTTGCGGAGCTATTCTCCCATCACAACTCACCTCAACAGGTTCTTTGACAAAAAAGCCGTTAAGAACTCCCATGGCCAGTTCAGATTGTTGGCCCAAAACGTACAATAGCTTCGTAGAGTTATTACATTGACCCATGGGCTCTCCTTAGCAGAAAGCCTGATCATCGTCCTTTTTAAGCACTAAGAAAAACAGATAAAAAATATACTTAGTATCTATTTTTTAGATGATTAGGCTGGTGTAAATAGTACCTGTGTTTCTTGGCCCTGAAGGTACCCCTTTGAGATCAACTGCTTACAAAAACCTTCTTTCTTTTTAAATCTGGTTTCGGTATGACTGGATCAGTTGGGGGGTCAAAATGGCTCATCGTCAAACGATCGTGGTGATACTCACGGTAGTGGCTGCAAAGGCCCTTGCTCTTTCTCCTACTACTCTTCAAGACGAATCTTCACAACCCAGCTGGTTCACCAAAAACATCGGAATCAATTACAACAGTTTTTTTGCAGGCCCTGGTTTGAATTCTTCGCTCGATCAACCCCGCAGCATGACTGGAGAAGCTTCGGACTCCGGACTAAATTTTCTAAATTTAATTTCTGTGAAATACAAATACAGTGAACGCTTTGCTTTTGATGTTCAATTCCGAAATCAAGTAATCGTCACCAATGAGAAAGAATTTCGCCATCAAGGTCAACGCTTCGGCATTTCTGGCAAACTCCTAAAAGGTGAAGATTGGGTTCTGGCTGGTGCCGTGAACACAGACGTTCCCGTCGGTGCCATAGCAGGACAAATTCCTTCTGAACGTACACTACTTTTTAATCCAGGCATGTTTGCTACTTTCACCTACACACCTGCCGCCAGTAGGTGGTCCGCTTTCGCGCTGCTTGCACCTAGAGTGTGGTTTTATCGGGATCGCAATGCTTTAGCTCGGCAAGATGCTCTCAATGGCGGAACCAATGCCAAACCAGAGTACACGGTTTTGTTAATCCTTCTGTGAACTACGCATTGACTTCAAAAGTAGGCATGCGATTGGGTACCACGCTAGAGTACTCAAAAAACGTGGGTTGGGATGGACCTCGTCGCAACTACATGCCCATGGAGTTTGGGATCACGTATGACTTAGATCCCAAGCTGAGTATTTATACTTATGTTCTTACCTCAACACCGCTGGATAATGATATTAGAAGGCGTCAATTGGGGACGGACAATCCTCCCGATTGGACGCGGACTAGCTCCATCAACATTTGGTTGAGCGGAACCTTGTTCTAGAAGTTCTGGCTACTCAGCTTTAAAAATGGCCAATAGCCGCTGGCCTTCTTCCGTGTTGTAGAGCTGATCCTTCAGGGCTGGCTCTCGTTCAAACCGTCGGAGCGCTTTCGTGCGAGCAGCTTATATTCTGTCGGACTGACTGTGATGTCTAAATCCATAAAAGCATTCTCAGCAGCTTCTGGATTGGTTTCGTTCACAACCTGAATGAACTGAGGCACGTGTAACTTGATTCTATCCACAAAGGGAAGCTGGGCGATGTATTTAATCTCAGTAAAATACTCAGCGGCTTTTCGGACTGAGTCTAGATTCACTCGTTCTGATTTATCGACCACCGAAACAAAAAAGAAATCTCTGAGATAAGTGTACCGTGTGAGCAGGAGAACATAGGCAGTATCTTCGTATCTTCCTCCCCGATAGATTTGTTCTTCGATGATAGTTTCCAACTTTTCATGGGGCACAAAAGAAGCGATCACACCCCCTGCAGCCAAACTGATTTTTCTGCTTTTCAATCTCATGTCTTCAGCTGTGGGATTGGATTTTTCTGTTTGTCCCCCTTGCTTCACATCCACCAAAAACGTATGGAATGTTTCAGTGATTTCGTGAGCAGTAGCTTCTTTGCTGAAGGTATTGCCATAGGGAAACATTCTCACTGGCGGAGTGAGCGTTTCCGTGTTGACTGGAGCCAACATTTGTTGGAGCGCCACCGTCAACACCTGTAAGTGGACGGCATTGCCTGTCTTATTTAAGTTAGCTCGAGCTTCCGAGGCCATGTCCATGAGGCCGCAGCCCGAAAGCATTCCTACAGAAAGAATAGCTACTAGGATCCGTCTCATGGTTTTGCAGCTCCAGTTAACTTTGCTTTGAGTTCACCCATAAGCTCATCGACTGGCTCACCAAACCAGATTTTCCAGAAATCTAATCCCAATAGATTGCCAGACTCGCTCAAAGTTTTCTTCGGAAGCTCGAGAATCAGAGTTTCAATAGTCCCTTCACCGGTGGGGTAACTAGCAACTACAATTCGGTCGCCCGCGTAGAGATCCCCTGTGAACTGCGAAAATAGGGACTGGACTTCTTTGGAGTTCACATCCACTCCGTTCACATCCAAGGCTTCTTCAAATGCTGTACGAATGTCTTGAGCGGTCATGGTTCGCAGCATGTCCAGCAAGATCACTCGGCCTTTGGCATTCTTGAGAGAATCAACTGGGCTATCGGTGTTCAAAGCAATGCTTTCATCTACGTAGCTGGTAGCTAAGTAGACATTGACATGTACAAAGGCGACGGCTTTTTGACGAATTCCGTAACCAGTCAGCTTTAAGTTCGTGGTTCCAGTGGGCGTGGTTAAAGTAGCTTGAGGAAATACTTTCATTGGGGTCCCAGAAACATCAATATCTGTGGGAGTCCCTTGGAGCTCTACTACTGAACCCCAACTGAAAGCAGTCATGATCAGAGCCACAAAAACAAAACGGATGTTTTTCATAGTTTTTCCTCACTGAAATGGATTGAATTACTGCGCCGCAACATAGTCTAATTTTTCTTGAAGTCAATATTCCCATAGAGGACCGCTAAGAAATTGATTTGAGACAGAGAATTCAACGGGGGAGCTGCATCATTGCCTGGTAAATGTTGAAGGTTGGCTTTGTTGCTATAGACCCCCGGGATTCCTTCCGATGGTAAGCCCGAGGTGAATATGAAATTATTCCTGAGTTCCTTTTTGCTCTGCTCTATTTTTTCAAGCTGGGTGCTCGCTGAAGCTGGGTTGACACAAGCAGCTGGAGGCCCAACCATCAAATCCGGCTGGATCCAGACCAATGGACAAGACTGCAAAGCTGTTTGCGGTAACTTGAAACTAGAAAGCCAACCATCGCCGAAAAGCAGTAATAGGTGCGTCAGTGGTGAGGTTCGCGGGGACGCCACAAAAGATATTAAATTTCCGAATGGCACTTGGGGTTCCGGTGTCGAGTTTTTCAATTCGAATAGTGTTGGGCGGTACTGCTACGGCAGAAATAATACAAAGCCTCAAAAGCAGGATAATGATCGAACCGATTTGACTGTCGGGTGTTTTTGCCAGTCACCCATTGCCGATCCGCCACAGGAACTGGTGAGATGCGGAGAACCAGGGAATGGGTGCTATGACAATTTAAGAGCAATGCAGGAGGGTAAAGCGAAACTGAGTGACGGAACTCAAATCGAATTAGTGAGTGCCGCTGGAGCTTTCAAGGTTTGGAAAAAGGCCGGAGAAAACTTAATTATGAATGCTTCAGGGGTTTGGTCACCTGAAAATAATTGGCAACGAAAGCTAAACCGAGATGGAAAAAGTTTTTCTGATTTCTATTTAACAGAAACAGATATCAAGGGCCTAGCAGGCAGAGCTTGTCCTCCAGCGGTTTTCTTAAATCACGACAATATGGTGGCCAAGGGGCGGTGCTTGTACTTTGATGCTGGTAACCAGAAACAAGGTTTGTCGATTCTTGGTCGGCCTTCCGGACTTGAATCTATTGATTGGCTCTCAGATTGGAGTTCGCAAAGCACAGGTCGCGGCCCGGACTCTTCTTATTTTGAGGGAAATGTAAAAGTGTGCGCAGATAAAGGGATGCGGTTACCAGTTATTTATGAAACCACTGTGAATGGAGCATTTACCAAACAACAGGGTTGGGCACCGCCGTCTGGTGACCCCGGGCTTAATGTTGCTTGGGCTGAACTAAATGGCGTTCCAAGCTTCGAAGGATGGACATGGACGGCAACGGCATACCAAGTGCCAGCGCCTGCAGATGGCTACCGAAATTATTTTCGAAGATGGTCTTCGGATCAAGCCGGTGTAGAAACTTCCATTATGGACAATGGATCTATTCGCTGCGTACTTCCGTAAGCCAGGAAAGCGCCAAAATCAATCTGTGGGTGTACAACAACCAACAAAATAACTGGAACGATCGATCTTCCAGAGAAAGCAGAAAGTGTGTTTTTGCGTGTAAGTAAGCAATCTCTTCTCTTGGGTTTATCGCTTGTTCTGAGTTCCATCCCATGCCAAGCCAGCGGAGGGCGACACTCGATGGCCAGCAAAAGACCGATTGCCCTCGAAGTGATTTATCCAGAACCCGAATTTGAAGTCGTAGAGCCTGCCCAGGAATTTACTTGGCGAGAAACGATTCCAGAAAATAAGGATGTGCCAATCTTAAGAGATATCTACGAGCACCGAGCCCCGAAAGAGGCGGGTATTCTTTTTGTGAATGGCAAAAAAGCGTCCATGATGAGCGAAGATACCGGCACCGTGGCCCATGAGCTGACCCATGGCATTCACAGCTATTTAGAAAAAGGGAGTTCAGACTTTGCAGCTTTCTATGTTCCCGGAAAAGGAGCAGTAAAGGTTCAGAAATCTCTCGTCCGTCGTATTGATATCGCCCCATTCATCCCGAAAGAACTCAGAGGAATCGATGGAGATGGCGGACGGTTCCACACCTACATCCAAGACAAACATGGACGAGAGCCTGAGGCCGGCACTCCCTTTATTGATGGCAAAAAACAAGTGGGATCGGCAAATGCCCTTTATCCCTGGGATGAGTGGGTTTCTTACATTAACGGAGCTAAAGCCGCTCTTCAGGCCGAAAAGGAATTTGGAAAACAAAATTCAGATTACCTCACGGGCCCCGTTGAGTTTTCCATTTATGCTCTGGGCAGCATGATGGCAGTGAAGAAACTTGATCCCAAGTATGCGAGCAGTGATGCCTTTCTCAATATGAAGAAGGCTTATGCTTACTTTACTCGAGAAAGCATGCGCGTTCTGAAAGCTGGACGAGAGACTTCGTTGCGCGCCGACAAGGGAGAAGCTTATTTGGAGCGCTTTCGAAAATCGAACTCCACAGAGGCAAGAGCAATGAAAGATTTTATCGTTTCAGAATTTGGCGCAGAATGGACAGCACACACTTTTGGCTTCGGCGCCCGGCCTTTAGCAAATCGCACTGAAGAATCTAAGCCCACTCCCCCTGAACGCAAATCCCTGTGGCCTTTTTCATGGCCCTTCAGATCCGGAACTCCGTAGCGGTTGCATTTCCCAAACCTACTCCCAAGTAGAATCCCAAACGCTGGAAGTCGGATCGCCATAGTAATTCCAATAGGTCTTATCTTGTTTTCCGTGCTGGAGTTTAGCGGCAAGGATGACTTGCCCTATTTGGTTCATTTTTCTATCTGTTCGGATTTGCTGAGAGGCTTTTCCCATAATGCTTCCAATGGACTGGAAAAAGTCGTGTCCATACCCACTCCCTCCGGAAGCCATAATTCCTGCTGCTCCAGAGAACTGAGCCACTAGAATCATTTCGGCGAAATTTCTGGGATTTGCCTGACTTCCCCAATTCGCGTTCAGGCAAGCAATATCTAAAATGAGTGGATAGGTGCGATTTTTCAATTCCTGAAGAGAAGCAATCACCAACGGAATTTCGGTCATTCCCTGCCGATTCCCATGACCGTCATAAACAATAATATTGGGATCCTGGTTGTAGGCTTCAAGAACTTCCTGAGTGCTCACTTCCGTTTTGTACTTACGAATTAAATTCGCTTCAGGCATGCCTGTTTTTAGTTTCTGTCCCACTTTTGTAACGTTGGCAGGGCACCCTAAACTTTGATCTCTTCCTGCCGTGAGCAGAACATTTTCAGTCTGCCTCGGCTCTTTTTCCCGTGCTATGGCCTTATCAATAAAGGCATTTAACTCATCTGAGTTATGTACGGGCACTCGTCCTAAAGAAATGTCTGGAAAGTCGTCCGAATCCAGAACCGTGTAAGCATAGTCTGTCCATCGATTATCTCCGCTCCCAGGCCAGGAAGGAATTTGATCAATATGGCCAACGAGCAGAGTACCAGTGGGGGGCGTTGTTGAACCATACTGGCTTTTGATGATTTCTTTTACTTGCAGACCTGTCGTTTTTTCAACGTACACTTCCCTCACTTCTCTTCCCAAACTCCTCTTATAGTCCAGATACCTTTTGAGAGTGTCTCGATGGGAGCTATGAGCAATGACCAAATCAACTTTTTCTCCACCCTTACTGATTGGTTTTCCGAAGGTCTCGGAATTGAGTGCAACATAGGAAGCGATGCTGAGGGATTTTGCCGAAACGACTGGCTTTTGCTGCTTCTTAACAGAGTCAAATTGGATTTCTACATCAATTTCTTGAGCCCACTCGAGATGATTTCGAGAGCCTTGATAGCGAAAAGGCCAAAACCTGATTCGAGCTAGCTTATCTGAAGCTGCAAAGCCCACTTCTTCTATTTCAAAAAGCTGTTCTCCATAGGTTTTGGAATAAGCTTCTTTATTTTTAGAAGCCCGCTCGGCACTACCGCAATGATTTTGAATGCTCTCTAAAAAACTCAGTTCAGCCTTCAGAGGTAGACTGACACGCTTCCCGCGAACAAGAACAATTCGAGGGGTTTTTCCCTCAGGAATGGCAATGAGATAAGCCGATGTTGGGATTTCAGGAAAGCCAGGCGGGAGTTCGTTTCTTAAATCTGAAACAACAATTTTTGAAGCTTGAGCGTTTCCAATAGAAACTGATTTTATTTTCGGAGCGGGCGTGACGAAATGAAGTTGCAGTCGCTCCCCGCTTTGATGAGTGACTTGAACTTCTCCAATCAACGCCTGACAAAAAAATAAAAGAGCTAGAAGTCCTAATAAAGCGTGCATAGCGATTCCTTTTTTGAGTTTCTTTCATTTTAAACGTTGATGCTCTGTGCACACGAGGGGGGGCTTCTTTTCTTAGAACACTTGTTACCAGAGGGATGCGATGGGCCAACGCCTATTAAAATCTTTCGATGTATTGGCAACGCTGACACAGATCTTCCTCCAATTGTCGATTGCGAAACCCTTCAATCATTCTTTGCGCACGTGGACTTTTCAGGATGGTTTTCAAAGGCTGTTCAGTTAAGTTTCCTAATGGAATGTTGCCCTCTTTATCAAGACAACAAGGAACCACTGTTCCATCCACCAAAACTCCAAAGTGGCTTCTCAAACCATAGCAAGTCCCGGATTCCCCCAGCACGGGAAGATCGATTTCCGGCCAGGTAAATTCGGTATCAAAGTGGAGCGAAAGATATTTCTTCAGCACGAGATTTTTCTTAAATCGATAATTCCAATCTCTTGTAATACTCACTTGAAATCGCTCTTCGATAGCTTGGTAGAACACTTCGCTGTGCCGATCGGTTCCCTTTTTTGAGTTTCTGTTCCAAAGCCGATAGTTGATGAACAGCGTGGGTCTTTCTTGAAAAGCCGTTTCAGTGAAATCAAAAATACGTTTGAGATAAAGAGCGGGATCTTTTTCTGGAAAATTATCAGTAAAGCTGTGGAGCGAAAAACTCACTTGTTGAATCACCGGGTGCAAGAGTACAGAGGGCTCTTTAAGAAGAACACCATTCGTTACAAAAAACACTCGAAGCCTGTGCTCTTGGCACAAATCGAGAAATGTTTTGAGCTCTGGATGAACAAGCGGCTCGCCCATCAAATGAAAAGCAACAAGACGTGTGACTTGAGAGACTTGTGAGATGACCACTTGGAAAGTATCCAGAGACATCATTGCTTTAGGCCGTATCACTTCCGGACAAAAGCTACACTGGAGATTACAGATATTAGAAATCTCTATATTGACTTTTCGGAACAAAATAAACACCCCTCGACACAAGTAGTTCTGTGTTT
Organism: bacterium; assembly: GCA_009927045.1. Taxonomy (GTDB): domain Bacteria; phylum Bdellovibrionota; class FAC87; order UBA2466; family UBA2466; genus RFNO01. The sequence continues at coordinate 15,620 of RFNT01000254.1, forward strand.
TTGGCTTGGAACCCATTATCCTTAAGCCATGAAATATAGCAATGAAGATCTCGATGTAATTCCTGCCCAGAAACGTACTTGGAGCACGTGGAATTATGCTGCGCTTTGGATCAGCATGAGTTTGTGCATCCCCACCTACATGATTGCGAGTTCACTCATCGAAGGGGGGATGAACTGGTGGCAAGCTATTCTCACAGTGTTTTTAGGAAATGCCATTGTAGTGATCCCTATGGTGCTCAATGGCGATGCAGGCGCACGCTACGGAATCAATTTCCCCGTGTTTTCTCGGGCTAGTTTTGGCGTTTTGGGAGCAAATATTCCGGCTCTTCTCAGGGCGATTGTGGCTTGTGGCTGGTTTGGCATTCAAACGTGGATTGGAGGATATGCCATCTATCAAGCAATCAAGCTATGGGTTCCCGCGATTGGAACTCTGCCTTTGATGTTTCCAAGCTCCTGGGGACTCGAGACAGGACCCGCAATTACTTTTCTAGCTTTCTGGGGCATCAATATGCTGGTGGTGTATTTAGGAATCGAGAGCATCCGGAAATTGCTTCTCTTTAAAGCTGTTTTTCTGCCTCTTGCGGCGATTTCGTTGCTTTTCTGGGCACTCTCTGTTGCAAACGGACTGGGCCCCATCCTTTCTCAGCCTTCCAAATTTGAAACTTCTGGAGAGTTTTTTAAGTTCTTTTTTCCAGCCCTGACTGGAATGGTGGGGTTTTGGGCAACGCTTTCACTCAACATCCCAGATTTCACACGATATGCGCGATCCCAACGCGCTCAGGTGATGGGGCAGATTCTTGGACTCCCACCTTCCATGACACTTTTTGCATTCATCGGAGTGGTCGTCACCAGCGCGACTACTTTGGTGTATGGAAAAACTATCTGGGATCCGGTGGATCTTGCGGGGAGGTTCGATTCTCCGCTACTCGTTTCTTTTGCGATGTTAGCAGTCGCTATTTCCACACTTGCAACCAATATCGCTGCTAATATTGTGAGTCCTGCCAACGACTTTGCAAATTTGGCACCTTCAAAAATCGATTTTAAAAAAGGCGGCTATATCACTGGCGTCTTAGGCGCGTTGATTTTTCCCTGGAAACTCATCGCGGATCCAAACGGCTATATTTACACTTGGCTGATTGCTTATTCGAGTCTTTTGGGGCCCATCGGAGGCATTCTTATCGCAGATTATTTCTTCATCCGAAAGAAACACTTGGTAGTAGAAGAGCTTTATTCAGAATCAGGAAGATATTGGTACCGCGGGGGGTTCAATCCCAATGCGCTTTGGGCTTTAGTTTTGGGAATCCTGCCCAATGTTCCAGGTTTTCTTACAACCATCAAAGTCATTCCCCAAGACTCAGTCCCCGCTCTCATTTCTGGGCTCTATCACTATGCTTGGTTTGTGGGCTTTGCTGTTTCAGCCTCAGTTTATTTTATTTTGCAGGCAAAATCTCGTGGATCAACTGCGCCAGTGCTTTGACGTCTTGATGCCGAGTGAATGTTTTTCGGGTCACCAGCACGATTTCTCGCCCCACCTGTTTTTCAAAAGGAAGATAAGTGATCAGCTCCTCTAAACTGTGGCCTTTCTGAATCGCCATTTCTGGAATGAGTGTATAGCCCGCTCCACTCGCAACCAAATGCCGGAGGGTTTCAAGGCTCGTGGTCTGAAAAGATTCTCTTCTCACCCCTTTGCCCTTGGGGCAAAGTTCGAGCACTTGATCCGACAGACAGTGCCCATCTTCTAAAAGGACCATTTCTCGAGCGTCTATTTCACGTGTGGAGAGCACACGTTTCTGTTCCAGGGGGTGCCCTTTGGGGACGGCCGCCAAAAACCGCTCAAAATAGAGAGGGGTTTTTACAAGGTGCTCTTTTGCAAAGGTGTCTGCTGCAATCACAGCATCAAGTTCACCGGATTCCAACTCTTCTAGAAGCTCATCCGTGAGTCCTTCTTTCAAAAACAACCTGCACTTGGGATAATTTCTTTTGAAGGGTGAAAGAATTTTGGGCAGTAAGTAAGGGCCCACAGTAGCAATTGCACCCAACCGGAACGGCCCTGATAAGGGCGCCTTCGGGACATGCGCACCTTCCACGAGTCGGCTAGCCTCCTCGGCAAGCTTCCGGGCTTGCGCTAAAATCTCCTGGCCTCCCTCGGTGATGCGAACACTGCGATTATCCCGCTCGAAAATGGGGACCCCTAATCGTTCCTCAAATTTACGGATTTGGGTGCTCAAAGCTGGCTGGGAGACATGGCAGGCTTCTGCTGCTTTGGCAAAGTGCCCGAACTTAGCCACAGCCAGTAAGTATTCGATATCCCTCAGGGTTATCCAACTTCCATTCATAATATTTATTTATCATATCATTAATATTAATAAATTGGAATTATCATTCATGACCAGCCAGAATGGAGTCAGGACAATGAGAGGAGTTCTTATGAAACGTAATCAAAAGTTTGACCAAACAGAAACCAAGAAAAACCTGGAAGCTGCTTTTGCGGGTGAATCGATGGCGAATCGCAAGTACTTGTACTTTGCGCGTGTGGCGCGAGAGCTTGGCGATTTAGAAGTCGCAGCTGTGTTTGAGGAGACGGCTCAGCAAGAAACGGAACATGCCCTTTCCCATCTTTCCCTGATTTACCCCAAAGAAGAACTGACAGTGACCAAGCTTTTGGAGCTGGCCATCGCGGGTGAGCGCTATGAACACACAACGATGTATCCAGGGTTTGAAAAGCGCGCGCTAGAAGAAGCAAGCCAAGAAGCCGCCAAGGAATTTGCTGAACAAGCAAAGGAATCCAAGGAACATGACGAGCGCTTCACTAAAGCATTGGAATTGGCAAAAAAGCGTTTTGCAGCTTTGGCAAAAATAGAAAAGATCCATGCGGATCGGTATCAAAGCTTCTTAGACAAAAGAAAGGACCAAGTATGAGCACTCAGTACCGAAAATTTCTTTGTGTTGTATGCAACTATATTTATGATGAAGCCAAAGGCGATCCGGATTCAGGGCTAGCCCCTGGCACACGTTGGGAAGATATTCCTGAAGATTGGAGTTGCCCGGAGTGTGGAGTGACGAAAGCAGACTTTGAGGAAATTACGTAGCACGTCTTTTTCGACTGCCATGCTTTTTGAAGACCTCTTTAGAGGCTTCCCTGACTTCTTTCTTGGCTTTCCAGGCGTAGACTCGTTTTTTGGCCTCAGCGTAAGCGGTCGCATGTTCTACAATGGGCGCCGGATAATCTTTTCCGATCATACACCCGATTTTCTTCTGAAGGCTCACCGGCATTTTCTGGGGCTCGGCAATGTAATCCGTGGGAACGGCCTCTAGCTCGGGAATCCAGTGCTTAATGAATAAACCCTCAGGATCCTGGTCCGTGACTTGTTTGAGTGGCGAATAAATACGAATAGAATTGATCCCAGTCGTTCCAGACTGCATTTGAAACTGACTATAATGAATCCCCGGCTCAAAATCTAAAAAATGCTTGGCTAAAAAAACCGCAGGCCGTCTCCAATGCAGCCATAAGTGATAACTGGAGAAAGAAACGAGCATTGCTCGCATCCGAAAATTAATCCAACCTGTCTTTTGGAGTGAGCGCATACACGCATCCACCAACGGATACCCTGTCTCTCCCCGAGTCCAAGCCGCAAAAAAGGTTTCATTGAATTCATTTTCTCGTAAACCATCCATTTTCCGGTTCATGTTCTCGAACTCAATAGCCGGTTCGTCTTCAAGTTTTTGAATAAAGTGGCAATGCCAGCGAAGCCGAGAGGAAAATGCCGCCAGGGATCCTCGCCATCCGGATTCGGTAAACCCCTCCACTCGCTGCAGTTCCACCGCCTGCCATACTTGTCGGATTGAAATATTTCCAAAACTCAAATAGGGGCTTAACCGACTGCAACTTTCCCAAGCCGTATTGGGAGAGGACATTCCTTGCTGTAAAATCGTCCCCGCTCTTGCAAAAAAGCTTCAAGAGTTTCTGAGGCCTTTTAATCCCGCCTTTTTTTCGGTACGACTTTGTATCTTGAGGAAACACATAAGGCGATGTTTCGAAAGATAAGGAGTTGCTGAAGGATTTTATTTGCCGAGGCAAAGAAACTGCTGGTTGACTCATGAACGCATTCCATTGGCGAGCCCACCCTTCTCGAGAACTGAGGCGTCTCACAACTCCGAATTGCGGAAACTGCTTCCAAGGGATTCCCTGCTCGAGGCACCATTTCTTAACTCGCTTGTCTCGCTCATAAGTGAGCCCATTGCCTGTTTCTTCGTGGCTCCAAAGGGTTTCTATCTCCACGACTTCCCGAAGTCTATTCAGCACTTCAATGACTTCCCCCTGAAAACGGTATAATCGGAGATGAGTGCGCTTTAAACTGTCTTCCAGTTCCTGAAGCGATTCATTCAAAAATGAACCATGAGAGGCATCCCACTCCGGCGATTGGATGAGGCTGGGCTCATAGATATAACAGCAGAGCACTTTGCCTCTTGTGCAAGCTTCGGAAGTGGCGCATGATCCTCTGCTCTCAAATC
>RFNT01000153.1 GCA_009927045.1 bacterium
TATGCGACTTGTATTTGATTTTGGGGAGGCTGCGGGGACTGCGTTATCTATGAGTGTTTTTGTGGGTGTCATCACCTTAGGTTTTTTCATCTCAGGATTGTGGGTTCTGAGGGGTTCTTGAAGATCCGCAAATCCAGTCAAGGCGAGCAGGGATAAAAAATATAAGACCTTATTTATATTGGTAAAATACACCATTTCATTGCCCTTCCTAAAAAAGTGACTAAATTAGTATACGTGAAACAGTTTAAAAGTTCATGAGCCATGGATAAAGATCTCTACGAAATTTTAGGTATCAAAAAAGAAGCTTCCGAAGGTGAAGTTCGGAAAGCCTACTTAAAACTCGCAAAAAAATATCATCCCGATGTGAATCCGGGGGATTCCGTTGCAGAGCAGAAGTTTAAAGAGGTCAATTTAGCCTATGAAGTGCTCAAAGATGAAAAGAAGAGAGCGCAATATGACCAAATGAGAGCGATGGGGGCAAATCCATTCGCTCGGGCTAAAGCGGGCGCCGGAGCTGGAGGTTTTGCGGGAGCAGAGGGCTTTGATCAGTTTGGATTAGGGGATCTCTTTGAGGAAATTTTTGGTGGGGGAAGTGCTGGATTTGGACGGGGCGGATTTAAACAGAGCTATAGGACAGGCTATTATCCTGTAAAAGGTCAGGATCGAGAAACCCATCTGCAGATTTCTTTTACAGAAGCTGCAAAAGGGGGAGAAAGAATGCTCCAATTCTCTGATGGGCGTCGTCTGACTGTAAAAATTCCACCAGGAGTGGAGGACGGTACTAAGATTAAGTTAGCCGGCCAAGGCGATCCTGGAGCCGCGGGGGGGCCTGCGGGAGATCTGTTGATCACGTTGCAGGTGAGTGACCATCCCTTTTTTAGAAGAGAAGGGAACCATATCATTCTCAAACTTCCCATTACTTTCTCTGAAGCTGTTCTGGGCAGCGAAGTAGAAGTTCCCACGCTGGATGGTACGGTCCATCTACGTATCCCGAAGGGAATTTCAAGCGGCCAACGCTTGAAACTTTCTGGCAAAGGAATTCCATCTCGAAAAGGTGGGAATCGAGGGGACCAATTTGTGGAGATTCTCATTAAAGTTCCCAAAGAGGAATCTCCCGAATATTTAAAAGCGGCTGAAAGCTTAAAGAGTACTTCTTTCAATCCTCGCGAAGGCTTTGGTTCGTAGTTTCCAGTAAATCTAAAACCGCTGTAAGCGTCTGCGGGGCGCACCCCTCTAAACGATTGTTGATCAGAACATAAATCTGCTTTTTTTCTGTAATTGCCTGTTCGATCAGCGAGACTGTGTGCATCCTTACATCGTGAAGTGGTTGTTTTAGGTGGGTATAGGGCGAAAATGCTTGCACCGCATCGGTGTAACGTTTTCCCGGATAGAGCAGAAGGCGCAGGAGGAAAAATGGCAGTGCGGTTCCGCGGGCAAGGCGCTGCTGTTCAGCAAGCAAAGGCATATAAGTCCAGCTATTAAATGTGTGAGCGATCTTTAAATTCTGAAGTAGTGAAAAGTATTCAGGGACTAACCAGTTGTGATTGCGAATCTCAACTGCGAATGGATGATCTGAATTCTGCCGCAACTTCTCAAAAAAGAACCCCAACTTTTGCAGAAACATCCGCCCATTCGCAATCATATGCGGCTTGAATCTGGAGAATTCAAATACTATCGGACCTGCCTTGGCGCCGAGCTGTTTCAGAGGTTCTATGAATTCGTGGAAACAAAAATCGGGATCTAAAAATAAGGGGTTCAGTGTTCCAGCTCTTTTGCCGTAGCGAGGCAAGTGCGGAAACTGAGGCGTAGTGATCTGATCAGGGGCCTTAAAGACAAAGCGAAAATGTTCCGGAGTGGTCTGAGCATATTGGAGGAGCTGTTGGGGCTTTGGTAAAGCATAATAAGTATGGTCTACGCCTACTGTAGGATAATGAGTTCCATACTCCTCAAGACACCGGGATTGAAAATCCTTTTCCGAACGATAAGAAGCTCGGTAAACGAGATCTTTCCAACCTGGATATTTCCAGCTCGAGGTGCCGAGGTAGACTCCCTGGTTGAGCAATTTAATGAGACGTGGGTCCACGCTTTTCAGGATTAAAAAATTCAGTGGTTGTTTTTGTCTGAGCTTCGAAAGGAACTGGGTGACCGTCAACCCAGAAACGAAAAAACTCAGAATAATGAGGCGACCATGGATTTGCTGTTTGACCTCCTGGTTGAGAAAAGAGAGAGTTTTTGGAGTCTGCCAAGTCAATGATCATTCTCATCGAGGCCCCATTCATGGGGGTCATCACATTAGGAACCAATGAGTCCCCCGGAAGCGGGAGTGTTGGAAAATTGATCCATGAGCTAAGCCATTTGGGGAAGACTCGACTGAGAGGATGGTTGATTTCGCTTTTGTTGATCTGTCCCCAAGAAACCTCTAGGAGTTTTTCTGGAGAATTTGCCAAGCTCTGGGCCGCTTCCAACATGGCAGTCTGTATCAAGTCGCAATAAGAAGAATATTCCGGTGGAAGAAAATGAGGAGGCTGATGTTTGAGAACTCGTGAGATGAAGGCGTCGTTCATCAGAAAATCTACGAGCAGGGAGGACTTGTTTGCATCTAGGGTCATCGCCATGGGAGTCAGAAGCTGCTGTTGTAAACGGATACGGAAAGTTTTCAGAATGGGATAAGCAGTTGAATTCAGATCTGTACGCCCGTGCCATTGTCTCAAAAGAGGCTCTATTTTGGAGAACCAATGGGCCTTACTGGCCTCTATGTTTGTTTGGGGGCAGTGAGCCCAGAAGTCTCGATATTTTAGGTGAGTCAGGGAGAGGTTATCCAGTTGCACTTGAAAGGACTGAGATGCTGACCACTGGGATCCGGCTACCAGGAGATCAGTAATCCGTCGGGCTCGCGCTGGATTTGGCCAGTGAGATCCGAAAGGCAAGAACGGTGTTGAAATCGGGACAGTTCGCTGATTCGCACTCACAACAAATCCCTCAGGCGGGTTGATTCTGACCGGGAATTGAGATTCGGTTAAATAGCCCAACCATTTTTGATCCGGCGTTCGGGTTTGGCGTGACTGTCCATCAAAACCGATTCTTTTGGGGATCTTTCCCACAAGAGTCCATCCAATATCTCCACTTCGAGTTGCAAAGATGGCATTCTGTGGTGGGCCTCCCCAACTTCTAAATGCTTTCAGCAGTTCCTGGGTGTTAGCTGCACTGTTCAGTTGAGACAAATCAAGGGTCTTCAAATTTTGGGGATCAAGCGCAGTCCATTGAATCGCAACCGGTCGGTCTCCGTCGTGGGAAATGACGGGTCCCCATGGACTGTCAAAAGCATTGAACTGATGGTCTGGCTGACCCTGAATCTGAATCGTTTCTGTGCGACTGCTGATTTCAGTGGCGTGGGGTGGAAGCAGGATCTGGTCTGCGTTATCCACCGAAGCGTTGGTGAAGGTCCAGGCTAGATGGTCATTTCGACCAATGACAATGCCCGGAATCCCAGGAATAGAAACACCAAAAACAGAATGTTTGGGAATCGATATGCCCATTCGATACCACAAATTGGGAACCCGTAAATCCAGGTGAGGATCTCCTGCCAATATCGGCAATCCTGATTGAGTCAATCGGCCACTAATAGCCCACGCATTACTCCCAGGTTCGAAATCGTCGGGGCCATTCTGGGGCGGCTGTAAGCGAAAGCCGGGCTGTACTGTGAAGTCTTTTGGGAGTGGAAGGGGAGGATCAGAAAGGGGGAATGGATCCGGCACAATCGGAGCATCTAAAAACCCCCAATCCACCAAAAAAAAAGAAAGAGTACGCGGCGCTAGTTTTTGTTTTAGTAAAGCCAATGCCTCTTCGTGGCTGCTCTGATGACGATTGAGATGATCATACATGCTCAGAACCACCAGAAGACAATCCTCCGGACGCCATGGAATCAGGGGGGCTCTTAGGAGTTTCATTTCCCAGGGCTTTTGTTTTAGAGCAAGAAACTGATTTACACCCTGAGCATAGGCTTCAAAACGTGCGCGGTTTTCGGGGGACATGGCGCTTACAGCCAATTCGGCTGCTTTTGAGAAATTCCAACTCCGATACTGAATATCTGACGGAAGGGCGCGTTCACCGAAGACTTCGGATAATCGGCCAGCAAGCTTTCTTCGAGTCAGATCCATTTGGAAAAAACGATCCCGAGCGGAAAGGTAGCCCTGAAGGAAATAGGCATCCTGCCAGGATTGAGCCTTTACCCAGGGAATATGATGAGGGTCCCAATCAACAGTCACAGGTTGTTGCAATCCCACGAGGTGAAACGTGCCTTCTTGAGTGTCGGGCGGCGTCCATGATCGCACTACTAACGCAAAGACGAGACTCAGTACTCCTAGAAATAAAAGACCCCATTTCATAGGGGCTCATTGTGCTGACCGTTGGTACTGGGGTCAATCTGAAAAAGGTTAGGGACCAGTCGTGGCTAAAAATCGCTGAGGGGATGCTATTTTCCTCATGATAGGAACTGTGGAGTCTAAAAAGCCTTTGTGTTGGAGGAAAAATCGGTTTTTGAGCTCAACTAAAGCATCCCTTCTTCCCACACTTTCAGTTGCCCTTTATCGTTTTGGAGCGCTAAAAACTTGGGAACGCTATCGTGCGAATAGTTCTCAGGGAAAGGAAAGAGATCCTTAAGAATTTGAGATTCAAATATTTGTTCATTAGGATCATCAATAGTGATGGAATGAATGACCAACTGATTATTGGGAAACTTTTTAGCTAAATATTCTAAAATGTAACGATACTCTTTAGAGCTTTCACACCATTGGGGGCCTATGATGAAAAAGTTGAATTTTTCATCCTCAGGCCATTTTAAAAAACTTCTTAAAAATTGATATTGAGTGACTGCTTTTTTCACAATTTCAGGCTTTCCGTCCAGCATGGCTTTTACCTGGATTTGGTCGGATACGGAAACTTTATCCCATGCGGTTCGCTTGAGAGGAACTCTGTGAGCAACCAACCTTTGCGTGATCCGTTGGGACTCTTCCAAATCAAGCGGAGTGTTGAGGAAAAGTGAGTTTTTAGCCCAGCTCTTTCTTTCAAAACTGTATTCTTGATCTAAAGTTTTTCAATTGCTCAGGCAGCAGGAGCTGAGTGAATTCCCCTTTCTTATCAGTCACCAGAGGAAAGATATCGTTGGGGGTTTTTCCTTGCTTAAAAACGATGGAAAAGGGGAGGTAAAAAAGCTCATACATATGCAGCAGTTTATTGGTCGGTTCTTTTGGAGTTTTGGAGGTCAAATGAGCGGGCTCAGCATTGGCCCAGCCGGTGAATCCCAATAGGATCACGATGAGCAGACTTTGGGAGTTTTTCCACATAGGATTGAACCTCTATACAGACAGAATACTGCAAGCAGGGTGCCAGTATAAGTCGTTGATATCAAATTAGAACTAATCGAAAAACTGTCGAACTTTTAGTGAGGCGACTAAAACCTTCTCACGACAAGCCAAGTCTCAAGAAAGGCACTCTGTCGAACAAATTGACACCTTATGAATTCGCTTTGAATACGGGGGGCGTTTTACCAAATCCATTGATGTCAGGGAGTTAAACCATTTGCGACCCTGGGCATGGGGTTTGCGATAGGGGATGCGAGGGAGGGGTCACATGAGCCAGATCATTTGGCGGATTAAGGAAGCACTCACAAAGTTAGTAGCAGTGGCACTGGTGGGAGCTGTTGCTTGGGGAGGATACTCCCTCTACCGTCAAGGCGCCTTTCGCAAGGGATTTTCCCATGCGAGTCGGGTCGTCTTTAAACAAATTCCATATTTCGGTTCCAGGTTCAAACATTTCATTGGAAGCGGACCCTCTCGTCACGAGGTTTCTTACCGAAATCGGTCAAAATCTTACAGAGGTAGGAGCTATCACAAGTCGAGAAGGTTCTCGGCGGGAAGTCGAAGAAGAAGCCGTCGGCATCGATAACAAATCTTACTTGAAAATATCTTCTAATTTGGGTTTTCTTGAGCCATGTTCAAGAAAACCCTTTTTGTTTTATTAATAACGCTCGTCGGGTGTGTGACCCAGCCTGAAACCGGAAAAAAGACCTTTCTTCTCATCAGCGAAGGCGAGGAAATGCGGCTTGGCGATCAAGCCTATCGGCAAGTATTGCGTGAGAATAAAATTTCTCAGCGTAAGGATTGGAATGAGGTCCTTCAGCGTGTCGGTCAGCGCATATCAGAGGTGGCTCAACGCCCTCAGTTTCAGTGGGAGTTTAAACTCATAGAGTCTCCAGAAAAAAACGCATTCTGTTTACCTGGCGGAAAAGTAGCGGTCTACACCGGTATTTTCCCAATTCTGAAAAACGAAGCTGGAATGGCTACAGTCATTGGTCACGAAGTGGCCCATGCGACGCTTCGGCATGGAGGACAACGAGTTTCTGCTCAGATGGGGACACAGCTGGGGGTGCTAGTTTTAGGGCAAATTTTAATGGATGATAAATCCAGCAAACGTCAGTGGCTAATGGCAGCATTAGGGCTGGGGACTCAGGTGGGGGTGTTGTTGCCTTTTAGTCGTTCCAATGAAAGTGAGGCAGATGCCATTGGAGTGCGATATATGGCTCAAGCAGGATATGATCCGAGAGAAGCTCCTTTGGTGTGGCAAAGATTCGGAACTGAAACAGGAGGAGGGGGGCCTGTTTGGTTATCGACCCATCCCGAAAGTAAATCCCGACAACAAGCACTTGAGCAGTTGATTCCTCAGGAAATTCCTCGTTACGAACAGTCTCCCAAATATGGAAAAGGCGTTGAGTTTTAAATTCGTTTTATAAACTCAGGGCTTTCTTTACCAGCTTCATATCATCCCACACTATTTTTTTGGCACTTGGATTCCTCAGGAGATAAGCAGGGTGATAAGTCGGCATCAGTGGAATTGAAGTGTTCCAAGCTAAGGAGGTCATTTTGCCACGAAGCTCGCCCATGGTTGAATCTGTTTGAGTCAATACTCGTGCTGCTGTAAGCCCTAGAGCAACTACCATTTCAGGTTTCACAATTTCCACTTGAGCTTTTAGAAAAGGAAAACATTCCGCAATTTCTTCAGGCTCTGGTACCCGATTTTTTGGAGGACGGCACTTTACAATATTCGCAATGTAAACGGCGTCTCTCTGCAGACCCATTGCTTCTATGATTTTGTTGAGAAGCTGGCCTGCTCTTCCCACAAAAGGAATGCCCTGTTCATCTTCATCAGCTCCAGGTCCTTCACCAATAAACATGAGTCGTGCTTTCGGATCTCCCACCCCAAACACAATTTGGTTGCGTTCTTTACACAGTCCGCAGCGCTTACAGTCACCTAGGGTTTTTTGAACCTGGTCTAAAGAGTGAGCAGTTAACGAGGCGAAGCTAGTTTTTTTGTGTGTTTTTTTCTGGCGCATAGGTTTTTTAGAAATGTCCAAACCGCTTTCTTCCCATAAATTCCAATATTCAAGTTCCGACATGAAAGGTGTCCTTTGAGCCCGGCAGACTAGTGGATTATTAGGCTCTAGGCAAAAACGAAAAATAATGCATTGCATTTCAGTTTTCGGTATTCTTATGGCCATGCATTTTCTGTTCATAGCTTTTGGTCTGGTTATAGCCAGTTGTGGAACCAATTCCAGTTGGTACCATCGCTTTGAGCAAAGTCGAACGATGACCGGCCCTGGTATTCAAGGGGCCCCTGCAGATCCGCTCCGCTTTACTTTCGCCATTGTTGGTGACCTTCATGTGGGTGGCACTGATACCAGTCGGTTTCGACAGATATTAGCAGCAGCTCAAAATGAAAATGATCAATTCATCGTACTTTTGGGTGATATTACGGACCGAGGGGAACCTGAGGCGTTTCAGGCTGTTCAACAGGCACTTACTGACTATGGGTTTCAAAATAAGGTCCTTCCCATTCTAGGGAATCATGACGTGTTTTCACAAGGGTGGGATGAGTACAAGAAAATTTGGGGGGCTGCACACTACCGAGTCACTTTTGGAAATGTGCAGTTGATTGCTCTGGATTCCGCGGATGGCATTCTGGGCGAGGAACAATTTGATTGGCTTCAAGAACAGTTCCAAGGGGCAAAGCCAACTCATACGTTTCTTCTAACTCATTACATGCCAGTCGTACCCGGTCAAAGAACCTACTTGCGTTTAGCAAATCAAAGTGAGGCGGAGCGATTGATGAAGCTCGCCTCCCGAGAAGGTATCCGAAGTGTGTTGGGCGGGCATTACCACAGTTATTGTCGAGAGCAGATAGCTGGTGTTGAATATGTCGTAGCGGGAGGTGGCGGAGGGAGAAGAATGGATCCGATTCAAGATTACTTTTTTGTCCAAGTGCGAGTAGATGGGGAATCAGTGACTTATGAATTACGAACAGTACCCTGAAAGATCACCACTGAGCCCCATAAGCCAGGCCTAAGATCAAGCGATCAAGATGTCCAAAACCCAAAAGTAACTGGTATCTCACAGAAGCGGCCCAGTAGGATTTGGATTCCGAGTTTCTGAAAGTAGTTCTGCTTTCTATAAAAGGATTATTCAGATTAAAAGTGTCCCACTCGTCCAAGGTAGCCACTTGAAGTAAGTGACTCCATTGGGGACTGAACCGAGCCTCGAACCCCAGTTGGGTAACGAAATCAGATTGCGATAGTTCAGAGGTGCTTGAATAAGGGATTAAGTTCATTCGGCGTAAGCCAACCCACCGATGGTACCAGCCGCCAAGAAAGCGCAAGTGAAGGGATTGGAGTAGTGCCAATTTCATTTGAAGCCAAGCAGTGATTGTGGTTCTTGAAAGCGTCTCGGAAAAATGAACCCGTTGGTTTAAGCGTGTGCCTAGACTGAGAATAGGCAACCAGTTCCAATCGATTTGTGCACGGTAGCTGAAGCTTTCAAGATCCTTCTGAGAAAGGTGAACGATACTTCCAAAACCCCAGACCACAGGTTGAGCCTGGGAACTTTCTAAAATGAGATGAGGGGCCAAGGCATCTCGGGTTTGTCTTTCCATTAGAAACTGACTGCCGAATTGAATCAGAGCAAAAGTCGGGTGAGAGAGAGCAAAAAGAAAGCTAACAAGCTTAATCCTGGCGTTCCACATGGAAGCCCTTTGCTGATAGTGCTTGAATGATTTCGGTGGTGTGATCAAAACCACGTGTTTCGAGCTCTGCAACAACTGCGGCCTGCCCCATGCGGTAATGTGTTCCAGCTCTCTGATGATGGATTTCTAAAATATTCGCTCGTTTCTGAGCAAAAACTTCCGTGATCGCATGTAATGTTCCTGGCCGATCCCAAATGGTAATGAGCAATCGAACGAGTCTGCCCTGTTCCACCAAACCGCGTCTCAAAACTGCAGAAAGTGCAGGCAAGTCAATGTTGCCCCCGCACAAAATGGAGGTCACTCGTTTTTCTGGAATTTTGCCCTCTAAGAGAGCCGCTATGGGAAGCGCTCCAGCGCCTTCAACAACCATTTTTCCATGTTCTGCTAACAATGAAATGGCTTTCGCAATAGATTCTTCTGAAATGGAAAAAATATCATCTACGTGGCGCGAAATATTATCCAGCATCCACTGGTCAGTTTTCTGAGTGGCGACACCCTCTGCAAGAGTAAACGATACGGCCTGCTGAGAGGGCTTTTGAGTTTTTACAGCATGATAGGCCGCAGGGGCGCTTTGAGCGGTCACGCCATAGATCTTTACTCCAGGCATGAGGGCTCTGAGGACCGTGCCCACGCCTGTGATGAGGCCTCCCCCCCCAATGGAAATAAGAACCGCCTCTGAGGACTGAGTCAGTGGGTCTTCGAGGAGTTCTAGTCCTAAAGTTCCTTGACCCGCTTGAACAAGGGGATCAGAAAATGGGTGAATGAACAAGCTCCCTCGCTCTTGAGAGAGGCGAAGCGCGTGTTCGTAAGATTCATCGTAAACATTTCCGACCAATTCAGTGGTAGCACCCCAACTTTGAGTGTTTTGTATTTTTATTCCGGGAGTAGATACTGGCATTACAATAGTTGCGGAAATCCCTAATAGATGGCAAATACTTGCAACACCTTGAGCATGATTTCCCGCAGAGGCTGTCACAACCCCTGCTTTTTTTGCTTGCGCCATCTGGGCTAGTACACAGTTGGCAGCTCCTCTAAATTTAAAAGATCCTGTTTTTTGGAAAATCTCTGCTTTCAAAATACACTCTTTGCCCAGTTGCCGACTTAAAAAGTCGAAGGGGATGGAGGGAGTTTTTCGGATGTAGGGCTGAATTCTCTGATGAGCAGTTTCAATATCAGCGAGTGCGATGGGCGTCCGTTGCGTCATATGCAAGCAGTATAGTCAGCTGGTAAGAAAAAGTAAAAAGCCGACGACCGGAATCGAACCGGTGACCTACGCATTACGAATGCGTTGCTCTACCAACTGAGCTACGTCGGCGCTTAAGAATTCAATTTGTAGCAGGAGCTGAATCAGGGGTAAAGAGGATAACGCAGAGTACAAAAAGGAAGAGGAAACTTTAGGCTGAAGAAACGGGGCGATGGGTAGCGCCCAGAGATTCTCTGCTTTTCGGAGCAATCTCCCAGTTTTCGGAGACCCAATAGAGAGGACGCTTTTTTACTTCATCAAAAATACGAGCTACATATTCGCCGAGAATTCCCAAGCAGAGTAATTGAATACCACTAGCAAAAAACAAGAGTGACATCGTAGAAGCCCATCCCGGAATAGCCCAAGTAGTCAATAACTTGATAGACACGATAATCGAAGCCCCCATCAAGGATCCGATTGAGCAAATAAAACCAATCAGTGAAACCAAACGAATAGGAGCTGACGAAAAGCTCATGAAAGCAGTGCAGGCCAAGTGGATTAAACCGAAGAGTCCGACTCTGGAGTTTCCCGAAAAACGCTCCCCTCGTGGGAGAGAGACCGAGCGGATGGATTTTGAGCTATAAGCAACCAGCGCTGGAAAATAGCGGTGGCGTTCAGTATGTGCCTTCATGCGCCTCACAACTGTTTTATCCAGCAAACAATGTGTTCCAAAATTAATGGGAGGGACTTGAGAGGCACTTTTTCTCAATAAAAAATAGAATATTTTGAACAGGTACCCTTGTTTTTCCATTCGCTCGGCACGTTCAACTACAACTGTTTCTGCGCCTTTTCGCCATTCGGAGAGTAAATGTGGCAAGGCTGCTGGCGAATCCTGAAGATCGCCATCCATAAAAAGAGCTAAATCACCCTGAAAATGATCAATGCCACAGGCCAAAGCGGCTGAATGCCCAAAGTTGTGGAGCAACTCAACAACTCGGATATCGCCCCGCTGGTGGTGCAAAGTTTTAAGTAATTCCCCTGTGCGATCAGTTGAGCCATCATTAATAAATAAATAGCTGAGAGTGGCTTGGCCCCCCAAAGAAGCTCGGACTTGATCCATCTGAGCGAGCAGCACTGGGAGAGTTTCTGCTTCGTTGAACAATGGGATAATGACTTCTATATGAGGAGGCTTTGGAATCACCTTCCCATTATAACTCGGTTTACCGACTAGTCAGAAATAACTTCTGAATGGATTTCCCCGTCGCTGAGTCGCGTTATGATTCGAGAACCGCCTTTTACTCCAGAAACACTGCGCAATATTTTTCCAGAGGAATCTGATGTCATTGAATATCCACGGGCTAACACTTGGAGAGGGGAAAGGCTTTGAAGCATCTGAACTCGACTCTCCAAGTTTTTTCTAGAAAAGCTGATTCGGAACTGAAAAGTCTTAAAAAGAGCCTCTAGTGATGCTTGGAAACGTTCCTTGAGGAGTTTAATTTTGTCCCGAGGATCTACTAAGCGGCTAGAAAGATGAGTTAAATGCAAGCGAGTGTGTTCGAGGCGTCTCTTCAGATTCAAAACAAGACGTTGAGTGAAACTATCGACCATTTGTTTGAGATCATTTTTGATGGGGACCACCACCTCAGCGGCCGCAGAAGGAGTCGGTGCTCTCAGATCAGCAACAAAATCTGAGATTGTGATATCAATTTCGTGACCTACCGCAGAGATAATGGGAATGGAACACTGAAAAATAGCCCGAGCCACCACTTCTTCGTTGAAAGGCCACAGGTCTTCAATTGAACCGCCCCCGCGGCCCACAATCAATACATCAATTTTTGGATTTTTACCGGTCACGTTCCAACGTTCTGCGGAAGCAATTGCTTGTGCAATTTCTCCGGCGGCTTTATCCCCCTGCACATTCGCTGGAAGAATGAAAATCTGTCGGTTAGGAAAACGTCGACTTAAAACTTTCAAAATATCTTTAACTGCAGCTCCAGTGGGAGAAGTCACGATACCTATGGTTTGGGGAAGTTTTGGGATGGGCTTTTTATGTTTAGGATCAAAGAGCCCTTCCTTTGCGAGTTTCATTTTGAGCTGTTCAAAAGCTAACTGAAGAGCTCCCATCCCTACGGGCTCAATGTTATCGCCTATGATTTGATATTCACCCCTGGGTTCATAGACGGTGATTTTTCCATGAAGTAAGACCTCCATTCCGTCTTGAAGCGTAAATTTGAGTTTGGAAAGGCTTCCTTTAAACATGACCGCCCGTATTTGGGCTGAGGAATCTTTTAAAACAAAATAAGCATGCCCAGATACTGGTTTTCTAAAATTACTGATTTCGCCCCGGATCCAAAGATCCCCAAAAGTGTTTTCAAGCTGGCCCCGGATACGCCTGGTCACTTCAGAAATAGTAGGTACTTGTTTACGCCAATCAGAATCTAGAGCAGCTTCAAAGGGCAGAGCTAATTGAGGGTTTAGTTCATTCATTGGCTTGGAAGGGTCCATGGTGAACTGCATCTTCCTAAAAGGGTTTCAAAATAACAAGTAAAACAATCCCAATCATCAAAAGTGTTGGAATTTCATTCAAAAACCGAAACTTCTTTGAACTGATTTTACATTGCTCTTGAACAAAGTCTTGGTGGATGCGTCCTGCCCAAAGCGTACATCCCATGAGGATGAGCACTAATAAGGCTTTCCATCGAAACCAATGTGTCTCCAAGAGAAACGGTTGAAGGACAACCATTGAGGTCCCGAGTGCTAAAGAAACCCACATGGCAGGGTAAGTGATGATGCGATAAAGTTTGCTTTCCATCACAAGAAATCGTTGTTTTACGATATTTTCCGTTTCTTGAGCATGATAAACAAAAAGTCGAAATAAATAGAGAATACCTGCCATCCAAGAAATGACGGCAATCACATGCAACGCAAGTAATACTCTATAAAAGGAAATCATTTTCTGGTTTGGACATTCGCGCTTGGAGTTTTTGCATTAGAAATTCGACTTCATATCGTTTTGTGGGCTGCTCTCGAAGCGTTTCAGAAACTTTTTCATAGGCGTAGAGAACAGTCGCATGGTCTCGTCCAAAGAATTTACCAATTTCCTCCAACGAGTGAAGAGTGAAGCGCCGACCTAAATACATTGCGACTTGTCTCGCCCAAACGATCAGTCCTTTTCTTGATTTAGAAACTAGGTCTGTTTTTGAAATGCCGAAGCAGTTTTCCACTAATGCAATGATCTCGTTGATTGAGATTGCTTGTTGGGCAGTTTCAAGTGGTAGACCTGTTTTAGCCAAAAAGGCTAAATCTAAGGCTTTCTTTTCTAGATGGGATTGTAAGTGCAATCTCAGAAAAGCTCCCAACATTTCCCGAACGTCCCGATGGCCATGATCGGCTAATACCCGGAGCAGGGATTCTTCAACCGGGATTTGATTCTGTTGCGCTAAAAGCGAGAGCAAACAAACCTTTTCTTCATAGCTGGGGATTTTGATTTCAGCTGCTACTCCGGAAAGCAATCGGGAGCGAAGAGGCTCTATGAAATCAGAAAGTTTATGAGGGGTTTCTGTTGAGGTAAATACCAATCGTCCCCCTCGGGATAAAATCTCATTATAGATATGAAGCAAAGCCTCTTGAGTTGCCTTGCGTCCAGCTAAGCCCTGCAAATCGTCAAAAAGAAGAACATCGACTTGATCCCGATAGTACATTTGATAATTGGGACCTGATTTATTGTTCCAGGATTTGAACATTTCATTGGTGAATTTTTCCGCGCTGGTGTAGCGAACTTTTAGATGAGGAGCTGACTTTTTTATTTCTGTTCCCAATTTTGATAAGAGGTGCGTTTTTCCCATGCCAATTCCAGCAGAAATGAAAAGGGAGCTCAATGAAGACGTTTGCCCTTGAACAAATAGACCACAGAGCTGCACACACAAACGGTTGAAATTCAGTTCAAAAAAATCGCCAGAAAATGACGGCAACTGAGAATCGAAATCAGATTGGGGAAAAGCATCCTCAGTGAGGGATTCAGAAAGTTTAACGCCACCTTCGACCACTCTGAGCTGAGGTTTTTGTTGGGCCACAGGAGCTGCTACAGGTACTGAGATCGATTGAGAAGCTTCTCGATTTGAGTCTTCGACCAAAACTTCAAACTCCAATTGAAGAGGACTTCCAAAATTTTTGGAGATGGCCCGATGGAGTTGATCTTTGTAATGAGAACTCAACCACTCTTGATGAAAAGCAGAAGGAACTCCCACAAACAACGTGTCGCCATCTTGACGAAGAAAAGCCAATTCTTTAAACCACCGCTGAAATTGCGGCGCAGGTATTTCCGCCTGAATGGCTTGTAATGTGGATTCCCAGTGTTGCACAGAGCTCTCGCGAAAAGCTCAGGTTATATCTGAGGAAGGACTTTTCCGGCAAAGGTCCGTTTTTCCGTAAAAATAAAAGTTTTTAAAAAAATAATTCACAGGGGTAAGTATTTGAAAATAAATAAAATGACTCGAAAAGTCGCTTCTTTAGGCTTGTTGAGCTTGTTGAACAGTCTTAAAACAGTAAAAAATCAAAAAAAACAATAGCCTATGTGAATAATCCACAGCATGTGGAGATTTTTAAACTCTTCTTTTATTTCTATTTTTGATGTTTTTTGGCGTTTTATTAGGTTTTTTTATTTGTCTGAGTGGAGTTTTGCCAAGCCCTTGTGAGATTTTTCCAGATAAAAAGGCATAAAGAATTTCAGCCGCTGCATTCGCGGTTTTTCCAGTAGGATCCCAGGGCGGAGACACTTCAGCCAATTCAAAATAACTGACCTGAGAATGGCAGCCTGCCGCGTAGGCCATCTGACACAACTCTCGGATAGAAAAACCGATGGCCGGAGCGGCACTTGTGCCTGGGAGCTCATGACAACAGTCCAAATCCAACGTGACAGCGAGTGCATCCACTCTTTTTGCCAGCCGATTCATCTGAAGTCCAAATTGTTGTGGGGGGGAGGCGATTTGAGAAGTGATTTTTTCTAAAGAGATCAGCGAGGTCCCTTGGGATTCACAATAGTTCCAATGATCGGGGGCATTCCGATTTTCACGGCATCCAAATTGAATAAAGTTTGAACCTGTTAGGTGGCCGGATTCCAATAATTGGCGAAAAGCCGTTCCGCTATTGGGAACCCCATCCTCGAGTTCTCTCACGTCCAGGTGGGGATCTATATTGATTACCCCAAAGCCCAAATTTCCAGAGGTTTTTTGTCTACCAGAAATCCAACCTGAAATGCCGGGTGCTGCGAAATCGTGGCCTCCTCCCAATAACACAATCACAGCGTGTTCTTGAGCTAAAGACCGACTCGCATCCTCGGCATTTTTATGGGTCTTTTGAATTTCTGCTTCAACCTGAATGTTTCCTAAATCAAAGATACCTACTGAACTCCAGCGAGAATCTCTGGGGCAAGTCATTTTATATAAAGCTTTTCGAATGCTATCAGGGCCCTCTTGAGCCCCTGCTCGACCTCGATTCAGACGAACTCCTGTATCATCGGGGCAGCCAAAGAGGGCAATTGAACGCGATGGCTGGGTTGATTGAGAGATTTCCCTCTGGTGCAGCCATTCTCCAAAGCGCAGGTCTCCGGGGCGACCTTTGAATATCAAATCTGATGAAACCGGGGTGAACACAGCGTTAGAAGTACCTGGAGTGGAGAGTTTCGTCAAAGGCGATATAATAAGTAGATGCAAGTCTCCTCGAAAAAAAAATCAAAATGGACCGAAGGTTCCTGGCTTTTTTATTTTTCTTTTCCGATTTGGGCACTCTTCTTAAAGTGCGCGCAGTGGGATTGGGGTTTCAGACATTATAGAGCGTACGGCGTCTTCCAACTCTGTCTGTGGGCTATCGGCATGTGGGTGGTTATCGATAAGGTACTGGTGAGCCCTCTTGTGAAATGGGTTTGGAATATAACGCCTCAGAAACTGACACGGTTCCAATTGATCGCATTTTCCACAACTGTCTTGAGCCTCCCGCTGGTCTCTTTTTGCTATTTCATCGGAGAAGTTCAGACGCTTGCCCAAGCCCAAGAAGTCTCTATCACAGTGATTCCGGCGGTGATTTTGAGTACTTTGATTTTTGATGTAACAAGAAGCGCTTTTCGTTGGTCGCTGGCGTTGACGGCTCTTTTCTTTTTTCCCACATTTGTGATCAATGAGATATTAGGGCCCTATCGCACTTACTTGTATTTATTGGCGCACGATTATCGATACGAGTATATCCGAACGTTAGTTCCCGCACTGGCTATTGCGCTTTATTATAGGGCTCATTATGAACCCACGGGTTCTTCTTGGTCAGGGATAAATGCGATACATCATTCTTGGAAACGGAGCCGCTTCTCTCAGATGTTCCAGTCCACAAATCCAGGAAAGCGTTCGCTCAAGACCGAGTCCGAATCCTGAGTGAGGAACGGATCCGAAGCGTCTCAAATCTAGATACCAGGAAAAGTTTTCTTCTTTGAGACCGTGTTCTTTAATCCGGCTTTGGAGCACTTCGATACTTTCCTCCCGCTGACCACCACCGATGATTTCTCCATATCCTTCTGGTGCTAGACAATCCATCCCGAGCGCCAGTTTTGGATTCGTGGGATCTGCTTTCATGTAAAAAGCCTTAATGTGGGCGGGAAATCGATGCACAAAAACTGGTTTATCAAATTGTTCTGCAAGAGCCGTTTCTTCCGGAGCACCAAAATCAGTTCCCCATTCGCATGGAATATTTTTTTCCTTCAATCGTTGAATCGCTTCGTCGTAACTGATTCTAGGAAAAGGAGCCTTTACGTTTTGTAACTTAGTCGTATCTCTTCCCAAAATTTTAAATTCCAGTGCACATTCTTTGAGAACATATTGGACGCAATACTCTAAAAATCGCTCAGCAAGTACCATGTTGGCGTCTAAATCGTTGAAGGCGACTTCGGGTTCTATCATCCAGAATTCCGTTAAATGACGACGGGTTTTACTTTTTTCAGCTCGGAAGGTGGGGCCAAAACAATAAGCCTTACCAAAAGCCATAGCTGCAGCTTCTGCGTAGAGCTGTCCGCTTTGGGAGAGATAAGCTTTTTGTCCAAAATATTCAGTTTCAAATAAGGTGGTGGTGCCCTCGCAGGCAGCCGGCGTGAAAATAGGAGTGTCCACCAAAGTGAACCCATCCTGATCAAAAAAATCCCTGACTGCTTTAATAAAACGATCGCGAATGCGAAGAATCGCATGAGGCTTACGACTTCGCAGCCATAAATGCCGGTTGGATAATAAAAAGTCAGGACCATGTTCCTTCGGTCCGATGGGATAATCGACCGCGATTTGTAATATGCGAAGAGTCTGACCATCAAGCTCTGTCCCACCTTCAGCCCGAGTTTCTACTTTTACTTTCCCTGTAACTACGATTGAGCTCTCTTGGGTGAGTGTATCTAATTGAGCGAAGGTTTCTTCGGAAACTGCTCCTTTAAACCAAACCACTTGAACAATACCCGTACCATCTCGCATTTGAAGAAAACGGAGCTTTCCAGAACTCCGTATATTATAAACCCAGCCCTTGAGTTCGACGATTTGTCCTACATGAGCACTGAGTTGTCGGATACTGGTTGATACGGGCTTTTCCATAATCAGGCTTTTGCTTTAGCAGGTCGAGTTCCGTGTCCGCCCTGTTTCTGCTCTTTCTTTTCGAGAAAATCAGCTACGTAAATGGTGAACGGGGATGCAATATACACAGTGGAGTAAATCCCTACTAGGATACCGAAGGCAATGGCTATGGCGAAGCTTTGGATTTCTCCGCTACAGAAAATAGCGATGGGAACTACTGATATGAGAGTGAGGGTGGCAGTCAGTACCGTTCTTGACAGCGTGAGGTTGATAGCTTTGTTGATAGTTTCAGCCAGGGGCATCGCGTTTCCGGATAACTTAGTCATTTCTCGAACTCGGTCATAAATCACAATCGTGTCGTTGACGCTATATCCAGCGATCGTTAGCAACGCCGCAATTGCGGTGATAGTGAATTCTTTTCCGGTAATCAGATAAAATCCAGTTGCCATGATCAAATCATGGAGCATCGCCAGAGTAGCTCCCGGGGCGAATCGGAAATCAAAGCGCAGCCAAATATAAGCTGCAATTAAAAGAACTGAGTAAACCAATGAGAGAATAGCGGCTTTTTTCAAGTCTGCACCGACTTTTGGACCCACGACGTCAACGCTCTGGATTTGAATTTCTGAGCCAAGCTTTTGAGTGAGCTTTTGGCTAAGGGGCTGGGGGGCTCCGTCCTGAGTTTTGCTCTCATGATTCCGTGAGGTGATCAAATACTCTTGATTTTCAGTTCCAAGGGCAACCACGGAAGCTTCCTGATCGCCTAGCTCAAGAACCAGCTTCCTCACTGTTTCTGCCGTTTGAGGAGATTGGAATTTGACCTGGATTACGGTACCGCCAGTGAAATCCACTCCTAGATTGAGCCCTTGGCGATAGAGGCCCCAGAGGACGGCCAGAAGTGCAATGATGGAAAAGGTAAAAAAGTATTTAAACTTACCAATGAAATCTATATTCGGGTTGCTGGGGATAAGTGTAAAAAATTTCATATGCTCATACCTGCTTGGTTATAATCCTACTGTTTGTTTGTTACGTGAAACTACGAACACATCATAAATCACTCGAGTGACAAAAACTGAAGTGTATAAAGAAGCCGCCAATCCGATCAACAGCGTCACTGCGAATCCACGAATGGGTCCGTACCCGAAACTCAGAAGCACGATACCGGCAATAATGGTGGTTAAATGACCATCCAAGATAGCGCTGAACGCCCGTTTATATCCTTCTGAAATAGCGTAGATGACACTTTTGCCATGAGTGATTTCTTCTCTCATGTGCTCAAAAATAAGCACGTTAGCATCCACTGCCATTCCTAGAGTCAGGGTGATTCCAGCCAAACCCGGCAAAGTCAAAGTGCCTTCAAAAGCCGCCATAATGGCCAAAATATAAATTCCATTGAGTACTAACGCCAATGTCGCAATCAGCCCAGACGTTTTGTAATAAAGAACCATAAAAATAAACACCAAAGCCAACCCCGCGATTAATGAGGTTGTACCGGCTCGAATAGCATCAGCTCCGAGTGATGGCCCGACGACGCGCTCTTCAAGGAATTGAAGCCGAGCAGGAAGAGCCCCAGAACGAAGTACCAATGAAGTGTCCTTAGCATCTTTGAGGACTTCATCGGGTGAGCGTCCTGTGGAGCCCATTTCAATTCGGGCGCTCCCGCCTCCAATTTTTTCTCGAATACGCGGGGCCGAGTGGACGTTGCTATCTAGAATGATAGCCATGAATTTACCCACATTAGCTCCAGTCGCTTTTTCAAACTTAGTAGCTCCAGCGGGTGTGAGTTGAAAGTTAACTTCAGGTAAATTGGTTTGAGAATCGTAACTGTATCTGGCGTCTTGTAAATCCTCTCCAGTGACCAAAGCATCTTTTTCCAGAAGGTAAGGAATGTATTCGGTCTCCCTCGTGTTAATGTTCATTTGACGGTGGAAGAGAACTTCGGTGCCCGCTGGAATTTTTCCAGAGAGCCATTGATTGAGCTCTCGACCATATTGAGTGATAGGTTTAGTCGGATCAGATCCTATTTTTTTCTCGGTCTTAAATTCATTAACCCATTGAGCTAATTTTTCGGGAGTCGCTTGAGGATCCGAAGCTTCAGGCCCCGATCGAACCACTTGGAATGACAGCTTTGCGGTACGAGAAATGATTTCCTTGAGCCGACCGGGCTCTTGGATACCAGGGAACTGAACCATGATCTTATCCTCGCCTTGTCGGGTGATGATAGGTTCTGCAATCCCAAACTCATCTATTCGATTTCTCAAAGTTTCCAGAGACTGCTCAATAGCGCGGTTATTTACTTCTGCTTCATAGGCCAGATTCATGCGGAGTTTTGCTTCTCCAGCGGTCTGCCCATCAAAGTCCAAAACTTGTCCATACCGTTGTCCGATGACTTTATCGGCTCGTTTCCAGGTGGACTCGTCCTGAAACTTGGCAATGATTCGGTGATTGGGAGTTGTATCTAAACTGATCCCTTCAATTTTTTCAGCGGCCAAGAGATCTTTTAAGTCGTTTTTGAGCTTCAGGGCAGAGTCTCGATGGACCTCTTCAAAGTCGATCCCCAGAACTAAATGAAGGCCACCTTTCAGATCTAAGCCCAATTTCAGAGTTTCAGAGGGGAGGTAATGATAGTACCAGGGGTCTTCAGATCGAACTATTTTTGGAATGGGTTTCCCAGTGGTGAACCGAATCCAAGAGGGGATGAGCAAGTAAATCGAGAAAAAGAGAGTAGCAAAAGCTAAGAAAATTCTCGGACGTAGTCCCTTCATGATGCGGTCTCCTGGTGATGTCAGCGGGCACTAAATCAGACAGTTGCTTCTTTAGTTGTCGCTAATTTATTTTCTTTTAAAGTCGTTGCGCTCTCGGCAATCTGATTCTTTAAAATCTTCAAATGAACATTTTCGTCGACTTCAAGAGTAACGAATTGGTCGCTGACCGTTTTAATCGTTCCAATAATGCCACTCTGAGTGATGACACGGTCCCCACGTTTCATTTCAGATAAAAACTTTTGAAGGTCTTTTTGTTTTCGTTGCTGCGGGCGAAGAATCAAGAAGTAGAACACGCCAAATATTAACAAGAGCGGAATGAAAGGGGTGACGCCCTCTCGCGCTGTGGGCGCGGCCGGAGTTTGTCCCAAGCCCCAATTTGAAAAAATAAAAAACAATGTGCTCAATCCCAACTTCATAATGACTCCTTTTTGTTTTCCTCCAGGGAACGTTCCCAACGGTCCGGATAAGCCTGTGCAAGCACAGGCTGGTGAGCTTCATAAAAAGCCTGAAACCGTCCCTGTTGGAGGGCTTCTCGAATCTGCTTCAAGAAGCTGTGATAATAGTAAAGATTATGTGTGGTTGCAAGGCGACATCCCAGTATTTCTTTAACTTGGAACAAGTGCCTTAAATAGGCTCTGGAATAGTTGCTACAGCATTCGCAACGACAATTCTCGTCGATGGGTCCAGAATCCCATTTAAATTCAGCATTTCGTATATTTAACAACCCATTCTGTGTGAAAAAACCGCCATTTCGTGCATTTCGAGTGGGTAACACACAATCAAACTGGTCAACGCCGCAACGGACTGCCTCCAAGATATCGCGAGGAGTGCCAACTCCCATTAAGTAATGAGGGAGTTCTGCTGGAAGAAGAGGCGCTAAACCTTCAAGAATCATGATCATTTCATGGTGAGGTTCGCCAACGCTCAGACCGCCGATGGCTAGACCATCCATTGGAAGTTTTTGAGAGAGTTCCCATGAAAGTTTTCGAAACTCAAGGGAAGTCCCCCCCTGCAAAATAGCGTATCTTTTTTGCCCTGGAAGCGATGGCACCTCAAAAAAACGCTCTGCCCATTGAGCGCTTCTTTTCACGGCGCTTTCGATTTGAGCGGGAGTGGCGGGGAGTGCAATACATTCATCAAGGACCATGGCTATGTCCGATCCAATCACTTGTTGGATTTTTGCCGCAAGTTCCGGGGTTAGAAAAATTTCATCGCCATTCAGAGGAGAGCGAAAACGAGCTCCTTCATCAGTTATTTTTCTGAGAGTTCCCAAGCTAAAAACTTGAAAACCTCCGCTATCAGTTAGTATGGGACCTTGCCAATTCATAAAGGCATGGAGACCGCCCCACTTTTCTAATATTTCAAGACCTGGACGTAAAAAGAGATGGTAAGTATTCCCGAGGAGGATTTGGGTCCCTAGTTGTTTTAACTCTTGAGGGCTTTGAGTCTTCACAACTCCATAAGTCCCAACTGGCATGAACACAGGAGTTTCTACCACTCCGTGGGCTAAAGTCAGTTGCCCGAGTCGCGCAAACCCCTCTTTTCTCAGCACTTGAAAGGCCATGCCGAGGGTGTAGTTGAAAACCTGGGGATTGGCAAAAGCTGTTCTGAAACTTTGTGCTAAACTGAGTTTATGAATGCGATACTCCCAGTTCCGGCAGCCAATGCTGCCATATTAAAAAATAATAAAATATTGTTAACTCGGCGGTCGGCTCAAATTCGAGAGGCTGGCAAATGGTGTTTACCGGGCGGCCACGTTGAATTGGGAGAAAAGTGGTACTCAGCGATGGTGAGAGAAGTTTTTGAAGAAACGGGACTTACCGTGCTTTCTGGACAGATTTTGGGCCTTTATTCGGATCCTCTGCTGACAACGACGCCCACCCCCTATTATGGCGAAAAATCGGGACAGTTTGTTGTCGCTACTTATTTAGTCACCCATTTTTCAGGAGAAATAAAACCCAATCATGAGGTCGATGCGTGGGGTTGGTTTAGCGTTGAGCAACTTCCGGCCCCTATGTTGCGATCGCATCCAGTGCGCATTCAAGATGCTTTTCAATACCAAGGAGTTCCTTTTGTCAGGTGAATCCCGGAAATTTCCAACGTTAGGTATTTTTGTCATCGTTCAAAAGCCTTCTGGGGAATGGTTGTACCTCCAAGAAGAAGGGCAAAAAAAATTGCCTTTCCGTAATTTTTCGGGCGGCGCTAGTTGGAAGGGCTTGGTTCAGCAATTTAAAACCGAATGGGGCCTTGAAGCGCTTGAGGAAGGGCTCGTGGGTGTGGGTTCCGGCAACGTGGGTGCTTGGGGTGCTGAAGCTTATGGGGTTTTTCTTTTAAGGGGCGTTCCTACCCGAACTCCTCAAGATCACGGTTGGGAGCTTCCAGAAACTGCTTCGAGATGGAATGCTATCAGTATGGAAATAATAAGGAATTGCCTTTCTCATCCCTGTGACGTCTGGAGTGATTGACTTTTATGACGCTAAGCGATAATCCCTTTTTCAATTCTTAATCAGGAGTCGACATGAAAAAAGTGGCGTTGCTAGTCAGTTTACTTCAGTGCGGCCTTTGGGCTGCCCCTATTCTCGTCCAAACCGATGAGGCGGGCATTCGGCATTTCGTAGAAGCGGTACAAACCCCTGAGCCTGTGAAAGAGAAGATTCAGTTACAATCCGGTTGGAGAACTTTCTCTGATGAAGTGGATGCTGCTGGAGTTCTGGTCGATAAAATCGTGAATTTAGGAAAAAAGTTTTGGGCAGTGATTGAAAGTGGTCGCCCGGTGGTGAACGTGAACACCCAATACGCCAACGCGCTTCCGACAGGGGTGCGGGCGTCTGAATTAGAGGGCTTTTCCCAACTACAATTTAAATCCTTCAGACATCAGGGTGTGAACTTCTACGGCGTCACTGTTTATGATGTGACCTATACGTTGGCGCATCGCTATGGTGGAAAATATCAAGGGCAGGGAGCCTATATTGAGAGCGCTACCGTATTGCCGCAAGAAGTGTATGTGGCTTGGGGTTACAAAGTGAATCTGGAAGTGGCTGAAGTGAGCACCGTTAATTTAGGCTCGCGAGAAAATCCAGTGGCGAGCATTGCTATGGAAACTCGGTTCAGGGTTCAAACCGTATTACAAGATTTTCAGCTCAATCATTTGCACGAGTTCCGCGGCGATCGCGCTGAAATCAGCTCTACCGAAGTTCAGTAGTACGATTTCGTACAAAAGCAAAACTGGCTGCTGCCCCTAAAATAGCTCCGGTAACCAGTCCGACTACTTGGGCAATTTGGAATCGTTTCAGAGACCACTCAATTGGGCCTTTGCAATTGAACAGGGTATCCACTGGGGGAGTGAACCACCATGAAATCAGGGTGGGGCCCAACCAAGTGATCAATATCACGAAAACTACCGACCCCGATACGGCCCACCAAACGGTTCTCATGTGAAGACTCCTTATAAAAAAAGAGAAGGTTCGGTGCTAAGCCGGATTCTGTTCAGGAGTAAACTCCTGGACAATCATTCCTCTGGTCTTTGAGTTGCCTCAAAGATCTAGCAGTCTACCTGGAAGCTTCCAAGCGAACCACTTGGGGCAAAAAACTCTCACGAGCTTTCTACAACCGCTTCACGATTTGACCTTGCACCCTGTAGAGCTTGCCTGTTTTCACTACAGCAGCTTGAGCAGTGCTCTTCCGGATCTTCTTGCCACAAAAACCCGTTCGGCCGTTAGGCCAAAGCTCTGTACATCCTTTCTGTTGCGCTGGTCCGCAGCTTACGCTGGACGGGCGTTACCCGCTACAGTGTTCTCAGGTGTCCGGACTTTCCTCTCTCTCAAAAATGAGACAGCGATTGTCTTACCGAACCTTCTTGAGGGTGGTTATAAACGATGTTTCGGAACGTTTCCAGAGCGAAAACGAAAGAAATTAAAACACCTGGACGATTCTAGGGAAGCTTGTAAAAATGACCTATGGCCACTCTCTACCAATTTCCTTACCGCACAGTTGCTGAGGTAAGCCTTACGAGTTTATTGCGAAACTTGGTGGTCATGCGAAACCTTTCGAAAAAAGAAGTTATTCCGATAGTAAAAGCAGATGCCTATGGCCATGGCATGTTGAGTGTTTCCAAAGCTTTGGTGTCCCGAGGAAGCTGTCATACTTTAGCCGTTGCCACTTTAGAAGAAGCCATCGAACTTCGAAAAAAAATCCCTTACGCCATCTCGATTATTGTTCTTTCCGGATACTGGCCCCACCAAGCTGAAGCTTTTGTTAAATATCGATTAATTCCAGTCATTCACTCCTTGAATCATTTGAAGAGTCTGCAGTTGCGGAAGACGTTACCGGAAATCCATTTGAAGCTAGATACCGGAATGCACCGGTTGGGAATTTTACCGGAGGAAGTGCCGGAGGCGATAGCGATTCTTAAACGAATGAATATCAAGCTGTCGGGACTTGCGACCCACTTTGCTGAGAGTGATAAAAGCACTTCTTCTTTTACTGATGAACAAATTAAATTATTTCGAGGGTTCCATCAGGAATTTCTGAATCACAGGTTGTTACATACCGATGCGAAAATTCATTTAGCCAATTCATGTGCGATTCTTCGTGGAAAACTGGGAGACTCAATCGCGGTTCGCCCGGGGTTGTCGTTATATGGGGTTTCGCCCAATCCGCACCTTAAGCATTCTGATGACCTAGTACCTATACTCACTTGGAAGGCTCGTGTGGTCACAAGCAAGTTCATCAGAAAAGGCGATACGGTGGGGTATGGACGTACTTACCGCGCCAAAAAAACAGAAAAAATCTCATTGGTCTCTATTGGCTATGCCGATGGGTATCCTCGCGCCCTTTCCAACCAGGGGGAAGTGATTCTCCAGGGAAAACGAGTTCCGGTTCGAGGGCGAGTATCTATGGATCTGCTAGCGGTGGATTCTACGGGCATGGAAGTCCGGGATGGGAGCTTAGTGATTTTAATTGGGACCGAGAGAAAAAGTCGGATACTTGCTTCGGAACTCGCCCATTGGGCAGACACCATTCCTTATGAAATCCTGTGTGGAATATCCTCGCGGGTACCCAGAATTTATCTGGACTGAGTTAAATAAAGAGCATTTGGTTCGATAAAAAGCTGAACGAATGTAATGTCATCCGGGATTTCTGTTTGTGATGATTTGAAATAATCTATTTGAGCAACGATCTCGTTTTGAAATTGAATTGGATTCAGCTCGTGCTCGGATTGAAATAAACGTGTGAGCTCCTTTTGGACATCTGTTTCCTTCAGGTAACACAGCGGTGTCTCTAAGCCGTTTGTGTGGCAAAAAAGGAGATCTCCCGGTAGTAACTGCAAGGAATGACTCAGGTAGGTATGTCCGGGGTCTACGCCGAGCTGAGGAAAATTCCGGACGGGGACTGGAACTAGATTTCGATTGCGCCACAATAATGGTTGAAGAGACCCTGCCGAGATGTAAGCAAACCTCAAACTAGTTCGATCGAGAACTCCGAAGAAAAGGTCTAAGCCCGGAAGCCTCGACTGGTGAATGTTGTAGAGCTCCCGATTTAAGTGTTCAACAATCAGTTGTGGCTCCGCCTCTCCCGATTTAAAATCCTGAATTCTCATTTTTAGCAGTACGGATAATAGAGCAGCTGCCATTCCATGAGTCTTGGAATCGGCTATCAAAATTCCTAACTGTTTTTTTTCAGGAAGCTCAAAAATATCAAAGTAGTCGCCGCCGAGGCCTGCCGCCGGGATGTACTTGCTGGTTACCTTGATTCCGGGTAAGCCGGTGGAGGAGTCCGCTAATAACCTCTTTTGAATGTCAGATGCCAAGCTCAAATCATTTTGGAATTTTTCAACAATTTCCTGAGTTTTTTTATGAAGGGTTTCTAACTGTATTTTAACAGCATGTGAGTCGTTGATTTGCGACCAGATGGGCAAATTACAAATGAATTGAGATTCCCATGTCGACTGGGACAACACCACTGTTGCAATTTGTCGAGTCTGTATAAAGCGAATAAAATCACTTTGGCTTACTAGAAGGTCAGATGCAATCACGACTACTACCGAAGGGTCTCCGCTCTTCTGATGGTAGAATGGTTTGAAATCAGAAAGAGACTGGCCGGTAAGGACCCACACATCAGCCCGTTTGATTTCGGTCACTGAATGACCTGCTTGATAAAGTTCCCTGAGCAGGCCCTCGCTTGGGTTTGTTTTTACAAATGCAAAGTTCAAGTAAATCTTCCAGAGGGTTTTACGTTGCTGATATCTGATGCGGGTGCGGTTGAGGAAATCTCTGTGGGCTGATTTCGTTCAAAGTCGGCTAACTTTCTTTTGAGCCGGTGATTGATTATGTAGAGACGCAGAAGTTCAGTCAAAGATAGTGCCGCCGAAAAGACCATTCCTATGAAAAAGGAGCTGATCACTACAAAACCCAAAGCTATGGAACGAGATTGCCACGCACCTATGGTGACTACTACTTCCTCCCGATTTGCTTCTACGAATTGGATTCCAAAGTAGGTGAGTACCATTAGCAAGAAAAAAGCTGGAATCAGTTTAAGACCGGTCATGTTATTCTCCTAAAATAAGGCAATAGTGATTTGAAACTCTCCTCTAAATGCTGAGGCATAGATTTCGTCTCTGCGAGGACAGGCATGAAGTTCGTATCCCCAGTCCAACGTGGAACGATGTGGAAGTGAAGATGTTCGCGGATTCCAGCTCCACCAGCAGCGCCTAAATTCATACCGATATTGAACCCTTCAGGACGGTACACTTCTTTTAAGGCCTGAACGCAGTGATTAGTGAAAACCATTAAATCTAAATGTTGGGCAGGAGAAAGCGCAGTCAACTCGGCTGTGTGTTTAAGTGGAATGACCATCAGATGACCATTATTGTAGGGATATTTATTGAGAATAACGAATACATCGCTACTTCGATGCAGAATGAGGTTTTGGCTATCGTCATTT
>RFNT01000151.1 GCA_009927045.1 bacterium
CGAGGAGCGTGCAGAAAACGCAGCTTTGAGAGGAATGTGCTTCCGCTCCTTGAATAAACGTCATGCGCCAAGGCGCCCATAATTGTTTAATGGAAGACATAGGCATTATCCATTTGTGTTATCGACACTCGGTTGGGGTTGCCTTATTGCTTTCAGTCCTGGCAAGTAACTAATTGAAATAAAACAACTAAATCTAGGTGTTTCGGTAGAAAATGGGGTTGTAGATCACGTAAGGGATCCACTTTCTTAGAAGAATCCAAAATACACTGTGAGGTCTTACTAGGATCTCAACACGATATTGTCCTCGGCCGGCCAAATCAAAAGTAGCCTGAGCATTCTGTATAGCTAATTCATGGAGGACATCACCGTCCTTGTAAACCAGAGCTTTGCTGGAATAGGGGAGGTCTTCTGGAACGCTCACTTGGCCTTTACAGTCTGTCAATTGTTCTGGAATAAAGTCGCCACTCCTAAATACTTGGCCACTAGAACAGACGATTTGAAAATCATTGCCAAGGAAAGGATGAATCGCCTGATAGGCAACGGCTAAATGGGCATCTCGAATCGATCGATAGATTTGCTTCTTTCTTAATTGAAAATCTGATTCGGGGGGGGAGTTTAAAAAGACGATATTACTCCCCAAACCAAATATTTCCTCATGGGTTGGCCATGAAGCTTGAACTAGGGGTAAATGAACGACCCGTTCAAATTGAGAAGACAAAATACCAAAGTGGCGGGAGCCCAAAGTGTTCATGTTGTCCCACATCCCAATATCTTTAGGATACGGATTCAATGCCCGAAGCGAAGCCATAAAAGGATTTAAGGGATACATCAGAGATATCCCCATAAAATCAACGGGGTTCGATTGAAGCTTGCGCCACAACAAGGCATCCCAATTAAAGATTTCGAGACCATCTGGGAAGCGCTCTAATTGAGTCCAAGGCTTCTTAATATGACTCGGATGTGAGATCGATACAAAGAGCTCTGGAATAGAGGTCTCTCCTAAAAAATGCTGGTAGGCGATTCGGGCCAATTCCTTTGGAGGTTTGTTCGCCAGTTGAGTGTGTGAAAAGAACGTCAGTAAATTTCCGGAGGGAGTCTTGCTCTCGATCTCAATAAAAGCATCCAACCCCTCATAAGATTTCTCTAGGCCCAACCTGCGTCCTTCAGTGCTGGCCAGATCCGCGAAAATTACGAAAGAGTGCCCATATTTTTTTGCTTTGAGAGCTAGTTCAGGAATATTCCCGTAGCCATCCGAAAACTGTGTGTGAACATTGATCAGACCAGATACAAAGGGCACCTTTGGAACCTTCAAAGCCTCGGGAAGGGGCTTCGAACGGTTTGGAAACAAGCTAAAAACCTCAACAAGGAAAAAGAACAAGAAAAGACTTAAAATCCAATGTTTCATAAAGTTCCTACAATTTGCTCAACTCCACCAGTTCCCAAACTGCGAGTTGATTCTCTCGAAGGATCAACGGTAATTCTATAAGGGATCGCAGTTTAGAAAAACAGGATAAGTCTTGAGGTAGGGGTTCATTTTTAATTCGAAACCATATGATTTGAGAGTTGAGACAGGGATCATTTGGAAAAAGTGTGAAATGGCTAGCTCTTCCCACGTTCTTCAGTTGTCGGGTGTTCCGAAACCCAAAAAACTGAAAGTAGGAAGTCCATTGATAGGTAGGTGTATATATAGGGATGTCTTTTGGAAGAATGGCATTGGCTGAAATTGCTTTGAATAAGCTGGAGTAAGCCGACATTTTGGCCAGCCGGTCTTGATGCGGTTTTATGAACTGAATTGGAGAAAAGAAAGGTGGATCGTCAGTACTAACGAAATCAAAAGGGGAACAGTGAAGGCAAATCCAATGAATCCCAACTTTCTGGCAGGTCCCCGGCTCTGAGCGTAGAAGTGAGAGGCGAGTGGCCAGAAGGATAAATAAGTCACGAGTCCCCAATTCATTTCCAGATAAGAGTGAGAAGATTTGAATAAGAAAAAAACAAGAGGGATTAGAAAAAAGAAGGTTAAAACTCGGGTCTGATATCCGCTGAGAAGTTCTCGGAAATTGATTGCTATCCAGGGGGTTAATAGGAACGGCAAAGCTCCCAGCAGGGCGATTTGTCCGGCCAAATAAGTGAAAATAAAGTTCGGTGAAACTGGAATGCGCGTATGGTTCCATTGAAACAACAAGGGTTCATAATGATGTTGGATATTAAACCAAATAACAGGAGTGAAAAGTACGAGGGCCAATAACAGATGTCCCAGAAAACCAACGCCCCATTTTTTTATCGAGCGAGTTGAAACGAGAAAGATTCCCAAAACCATGGGTGCGAGTGCCATGGTGTATTTACTGAGCAGGCCTAAACCAAGGATTAAACCTCCCTCAGCCCAAGTGCGAAGTCTGGGCCTCTCTTTTTCTGAGAAAAGTTCCTCCAAACGAATAACCCAGATAAGATAGAGCACCCAAAAAAAGATTAAGGGAATATCAGGGGTCATGAACACTGCGCCAAAAATACTCAGTGGAGTTAAAAGTAAAAAATAAAGAATGATTCGGTTCTTTGAAGCCTGCATCATCCATAAAAACAAGAAAAGGTGTAAAAAAACTCCGGGAAGTCGCACGGCAAGTAAGGAGTCTCCAAAGAGGCGCGTGGCAATGAATATCCACCAAGCGATCATTGGAGGATGATCGAAGTAACTGAGCGAAGGATTTTTGGACCAACTCCAGTAATAAAGCTCATCTTCTGCGGCAGGCAAGAAACCGGCGAGCAAAATGTGGACAATCAGAGCAAAAGCTAAAACGAGCCAGTATGCCCTGTTATCTCGGGCGGTCGTCCACAGAGAGAATAAGCTTTCGTGCTGCCCCCACTTCATCCACTTTTCCCACGAATGTTTTTGTAGGTGCGTTTTCAAAGGTGTCCTCTTTGTTTTCGATTCGAGCTGCAATTTCTAAAAAAGCTTCAGCGAGTTGATCTAGCTCTTGCAGGCTCTCAGTCTCGGTGGGTTCAATCAGCATCGCGCCGGGAACCGTTAAGGGAAAATAAACTGTTGGTGGATGGTATCCATAATCCATTAGGGCTTTGGCAATCTGTAAAGTCTTTGTTCCGTTTTGCTGAATCTGGCGGGAATCAGATAATACGCACTCGTGAAAATGGGGCGTTGAGGTTCCCAATTGATATTTTTTTTGCAGTTGAGCACGAAGATAATTCGCATTTATCACGGCGTTCTTCGATACCGTTCTCAACCCCTGGCTTCCATGGTTCATGATATAAGTCAGCGCTCTGACCATTACGCCAAAATTTCCAAAGGCTCCTTTTACTTTTCCAATGGAGTCCGGAAGGTATTCAACATCATAAATCCCTGCTTTGTGAACGATTCTGGGGTTCGGCAAAAAGGGAATTAAGTGAGATCTGCAAGCAACGGGGCCTGCGCCAGGGCCACCGCCACCATGAGGAGTTGAGAAGGTTTTGTGCAAATTATATTGCATGACATCCACTCCCATATCTCCAGGCTTCGCGATTCCCAAAATAGCATTCATGTTAGCGCCATCCATGATCAACTGAGCCCCTATCCCATGGAGAAGTTCAGCAATATGAGAAATGTTTTGTTCGAAAACTCCCAGGGTATTCGGATTAGTGGTCATGAGAGCAGCAATATCTCGGCCATATTTCGAAATCGCATCTTCCACTGAAGCAGTGGTCATGTACCCCTCTGGCCCCACTTTGATAGTGATGGCTTGGTACCCTGCTAAGATACAAGAGGCCGGGTTCGTTCCATGAGCGCTTTCTGGCACCAAAACGTATTTACGGTGGCTCCCATGTTTTTCATGGAAAGCCCGAACCATGGTGAGACCGGTAAACTCACCGAGCGCACCTGCAGCTGGTTGCAAAGTGCAGGCATCCAGACCGACGATTTCAGCCAATGCGCGTTCCAACTGAAAAATCAATCGCAGAGAGCCTTGGCAAAATGGTGGGGGAAGTTCTGGATGGACGTCACAAAAACCTGCGAGAGCCGCCATTTCCTCATTGATTCTCGGATTGTATTTCATGGTGCATGAGCCTAGAGGAAATGTTCCCAAATCAATGGCGTAGTTCCATGAGGATAATCGTGTAAAGTGGCGCACTACTTGTAATTCAGCCACTTCCGGTAATTCGGCTGGTTCCGTGCGAGAAAAGGTGGTAGGGGTTAAACGAGGTACCTCTGGAAACGATAACTGAAATCCTTTTCGTTCAGGTGTCGAGCGTTCAAAAATAGTACCTTCTCGTAGCATCAAGCATGAAGTAGCGCCGCTTTGAGGTTTCATGAAGTCAAACTCTCCACTAAAAAGTCTAATTGTTTAGCTGTGTGTTTAGGATTTACCGTAATTAAAAGGCTGTTTTCAAAATCAGGGCCATATTTATCTCTCAGACGGATGCCCGGAACGATATTTTTTTGGAGGCACCGGTCGAATTTGTTTTCTAATTCTGGAATCTCAAAAACCGCTTCACGATAATGAGTAGCTTTAGGGAACTTTTGATGAATGCCCCGATGGGCCAATGATTTTCTCAAATATTCAAAAAGTGAGTAATTGATCTCTCCCAAGGTTTGAAATCCTCGTTTACCTAAAAAGCTAAGATAAATAGTGGTGCGAAGAGCAATCAGGCCTTGATTGGTACAAATGTTTGAGGTCGCTTTATCCCTTCTAATATGTTGTTCCCTCGTGGAGAGGGTTAAAGTGTAACAGGGATTTCCTCGAGCATCTGTTGTTTCCCCAACAATTCGGCCCGGCAGTTGTCGCAAATACTCTTTGCGTGCAGTGAAGAAGCCTACATGGGGCCCGCCGAAAACCATTGGAGTCCCAAGTTGTTGAGCTTCTCCCACTACGATGTCGGCGCCTAACTTTCCCGGAGGTTCAAAAATAGATAATGCCGACAAATCAGGAACACAAACAATCAGCAAACAGGAACTCGGGAGTTCAGATTTGATTGACCGCAAGTCTTCCAAAGAGCCAAATGCATTTGGAAAGCTCACCACGAGCGCACAGGGTTGGTGAGTTTCTAGTTGTTTTCTCAGGTGTTCCCGATTGAGCATTCCTGCGGCATCGTAGAGCACTTCAAACAAAGACGGGGGTTGTCCAGATAAAAATGTTTTTATTACGTTTTGGTAATCGACGAGGATGTTGTTAGACACCAGCACATTTTTATTTTTTGAACTCAATCGTTGTGCCATTAAAACCGCTTCGGCAGTAGCAGTAGCTCCATCGTACATAGAGGCGTTTGAGAGGGGCATCCCCGTTATCCGACACATCAAAGTTTGAAACTCGAAAATGGCTTGTAAAGTGCCCTGACTGATTTCAGGCTGGTAGGGAGTGTAGCAGGTTAAGAATTCTCCTCTGAGCGTCAGTTGATTCACAATTGCAGGAATGACATTGTCATAGATCCCGCCCCCCAAAAAATGAAGAACTTCGGGAGCTGTTTTATTGCAGTTGGCTATTTGTGAGAAAAAGTTTCTGAGTTCATGTTCTGAAAGACCGTCGGACAAATCCGGATATTCAGGTTCAAATTGAAGATGAAACTGCGCCGTCTCTCTGATTTTAGGTGGAATCGTTGCGATCAAATCATCAAAAGAGTGAACCCCGATGGTTTGATAAGCTTTCTTTTCTTCATCTGGAGTGAGAGGAAGCGAGGGCACTTAAATCACCCTTTCTCTTCAATGTATTCTTTGTAGGAGCCTGGATCCATTAAGTCCTCAGCGTCACTGGTATCTTTTACTTCTACTTTGACCATCCAGCCATCAGAGTAAGGATCCTGATTAACTAATTCGGGTGCATCTAGAAGGGGTTGATTAACTTCAATCACTCTACCGGTCACTGGGGAATAGAGATCGCTGACCGCTTTAACAGATTCCACGACTCCAAAGGGATCATTTTTACTGATCATTTCGCCTTCTTTGGGTAACTGGATATAAGTGACATCACCCAGTGATTCCTGAGCAAAGTCTGTGATACCAATGGTGGCTATATTATCTTCCATAAGCACCCATTCATGTTCTTTGGTGTAACGAAGACCGCCGGGCACTGATGCCATATCAAACTCCTGTTGGATAATTTTCGTATAAATTTAATAAAAATCAGGAGTTAGTCAATGTCAAAGTAAGCTTTATTGAGTGAGGGCGGTGAAGCCTGCTTTGGGTTCAGAACTTAGGAAAAACTCAATCAATGCAGCTTTTTCTTGGTCTGATAAGGTTTGTGGCGGTTGAGGCATTGAGCCATCTCTTACGGCCTGGGCTGCGGCCTCAAAATTCTGGATGACCATTCGATTCGTTCGATGGCACTGAGCGCACGCTCGTGCAAAGATGGGAAGAGCTCGAGTTGCCAGGGGAGTGGTCGAAAGCTGGTTGCTTTCATTTTGCGTTTGAGATTGGAGCTGTGGTTTCCCAGTGAGATTAATTTGTTCGGGGTTAGCTGAAGTCAACGAAACGGGCGATAACGAAAATCCTGTTAACCGCTTTGGGTTTTTCTTTAAGAAGGAACCGAGTTGCCGAGCATGATCTGACGCCGTTGGTCCTACCAAAAGGCGCACACTTTTCCCCTCTGAGTTGGCAAAGTCGTGGTATTTTGTTCCCTGATCGTCTTTCCATACTAGAGCCTCAGCTACGTTCTGAAAAAGAGCTTGTCCTCCAGATTGACTTTGTCCCTGTAGGAATGGAACGAGCGACTTGAGATCCAATCGATTGCGTAAGTCATTTTTTGCACGTTTGTCTCCGGATTTAGCCAATTCAATTTTATCCAGGAGTTCTCGGTTTGCGGTGTTCACCTTCTCGTGTTCTTCTAGAAAAATCTTCTTAAAGTTCTGGAAAGCTTGTTCATCTTTCGGGAGTGGTAAACTTGAGGGAGGTGGAGTTTTGCCCTTAAGAATGTATCCTACCCATTCGCCTCGCTCAACTAAGGTGAGCAAGCGAGAGTCACGATCTTCTGGAGCTTGTTCTCGAATTGAATGAGCCAAAGTTTCGCTTTTTTGTTGGAGTTCCAAAATTTGTGTTTTGTTCATGGAGCCTAAGAGATCCGCATAGACCGATGCCAATACTTCTTCACTGGAACGCTGAGAAAGTGCAGCTGTAATTCCATCGGCCACAAAAAGTTGGGGCTTCTTCGGTTTGTTATCATACCGGGCTTGAATGGATTCCTGAGCACGATAAAAATTTTCTGTTAAATAGTTCATTTCATCCTCGGACAGGCGATCCGTTACCGGGGGACGTTTTTTCTTTTTTTGAGTAACGGAATCTTCGGAGTTGTGAGTTGGCTCACAAAAACTGCGGAAGGAAAAAAGGCTGGAGCAGGCAATCACTAACAAACAGGCACGTAGAACTGTAATCTTCATGGCTGAACCCTCATTTGAAATGAAATTTTATTTTAGAGGGTTCAAGTCATTTGTGCAAAGAGAATGCAAAACGGCGTAACATTAGGGCCTCTTTTTCACTCGACTAGGAACAAAAGGAAGGGGTTGGATCTCCGCTTTTATCCAATCCTGTCGTACTTGAATTAAAAAATCCTTCTCATGAGCTGCTTCTGTCTTAACAAATCCAAGAGCAATGGGCGACTCTAAGTGAGGGCTCAAAGTGCCACTGGTCACTTCGCCTACGGGGGTTCCATCACTCAATGCGATACAATATCCCTGTCTTCCGATGCGCTTATCGTACAGACGAAAAGCCTTGAGGGCTCTTGGTATTTTGGTTTCTTTTTGTTTTAACAGCGACGTTTTACCAAAAAAGAAATCGACTTCATCGGGCTTGACTACCCAAGACAAACCCGCCTCCCAAGGACTTATATCAGCTGAAAGTTCGTGTCCATGCAGGGGGTATCCCATTTCTAATCTTAGAGTATCTCGAGCCCCTAAACCGCAGGGAGTAACACCCAGAGGCTGCCCCTTTTCTAGCAGAAGCTCCCAAAGAAAAAGTGCTTTGTCAGCTGGGACATATAATTCGAAACCATCTTCTCCGGTGTAACCCGTGCGCGATAAAAAAGTGGGCACTCCTTCAACCTCAGTATCTACAGCCCAATAATAAAAAAGTTGGTGGAGTTCTACCCCGCACGATAGCGTTTTCAAAAGCGATTCGCTCTGAGGACCTTGAAGTGCGATGAGGGCAAAAGAGTCACTTTGGTCTTCAAGTGTCACGGATTTGGAAAGGTGTTGTTGAATCCAATTCCAATCAACCATGCGATTGCTCGCGTTGACACAGAGGAACGCCTCCTCTTCAGACTTTCTATAAACAATCACGTCATCAATGACACCACCCGCTTCATTGCATAACAAATTATATTGGGCTTGATGGTTTTGAAGGCGTTTCAAATTGTTGGGGAACAGGGGTTGCAGGTGTTTGAAGACTTCTTTGCCTCTGATCGAAAATTGTCCCATGTGACTCACGTCAAAGAGACCTCCACGCGCCCGACAATTTTTAGTTTCTTCTATGACACCCCGGTATTGAACCGGCATTTGAAACCCGGCAAAAGGAACCATGCGAGCTCCCAATTTTAAATGGGATTGAAACAAGGGGGTTTTTAAAAAAGAATTATTCATGAAAACCTTTCACCACTTGAGGAATCAAAGATTCCTTTCGGATGGTCATGAGATGGAATCCTGCACAATAGGGACGAAGAGATTTCATGGATTCGAGGGCTATTGAAATGCCTTCTTTTTCAGGGTCTCGGCTCTTTTCTAATCTTGAAAGGATCTCTTGAGGAAGTTGAATGCCCGGAATATTATCGTGAATGTAGTGAGCTACTTCTGATGAGTGCAACACCAAAATCCCCGCTAAAATGGGTACATTGAGTGGAAGAGCAGTTTTTAGAAAGTCAGCAAAGTCGGCGGTGTCATAATTGGCTTGGGTCTGAAAAAAAGCTGCTCCCGCCTCAATTTTTTTCTTCATTCTTTCAATTTGGCCTGTGCCGCCCTTCAGAGTGGGATTGACTACAGCTCCAGGAAAAAAACGAGTTCTAGAATTCATCTTGTTGCCAGCTCCGTCTAAGCCGTTTTGTAGGGACTTCATGAGTGTAAGGAGTTTAACGGATTCCATTTCAAAAACGGATTTACTGGAGGGGCTATCTCCAACTTTCACAGGATCTCCCGTTAGACACAGGACATTGGAAATTCCCAGAGCTGCGGCGCCCATAAGGTCTGCTTGAAGGGCGATACTGTTTCTGTCTCTACAAGTCACCTGAAGAATAGGTTCAGCCCCCTCGTCCAGGATGACTTTACAGGCTGCCCAAGAGGCCATCCTGACAATCGCTCGTTGACAATCGGTGATATTCAAAGCCTGAACATATGGACTGAGCAGCCGAATATTTTCTTTCAGTTTTTTGATGCCCGGTCCCTTAGGTGGCGATATTTCCGCAGTTAACACAAACTGTTTCTGAGTCAGAAGGGCAGCAAGTTTGGACATGAGCGGAGACTACCTGCATTCAATCAACGCTTCAACTCTAAGTTAAAAAGATTAAGTTGATTGCCTTTATAAAAGATCGACGTAAAATACAGGAATGAAAAATCTCATTCGTTCTGCTTTTGTCATTTTGTTTTTCGGCTTCGTGGGATGTACCAAGAAAGAAGTTAAAGAAGTGGTCATCGCCGTTTCGCCTGAAGATGTTGTGAAAAACTTTGTGCAGGTCAGTGGCCAAGCTAAGGAAGTTCTAGATAAAAGTAAATTGGTTGAATTGTGTACGGGCGAAATGAAAACAGCCTTTGAGAACATGAATGATGAGCAGTTTAGAATGTATTATCTGAATGGGAATATCAGTATCCAAGAATTAAAAGTGCTATCGGTGAATCGAGATAAAAACAAAGCGGTGGTGCACTATCAAGTAGCTGTTGAAAATCGGCAGGGTACGGATATTACCAAAGAAGTTAATGAACGCGAGGTGGACTTGATCGAATCGCCCTCCGGTTGGCTGATTGAATCTATTCGTCCCAAAGGAACTGATAAGTTAGTTTTTTCCAAAGGAATGATTTTCTAGAAGTCTGCTCGATTTCTTAAAGACCGCATTCCACATTTTTGGCGTTAGCTTTTTCGTCGCTGTATTTTGTCGACTGGGATGGTAGGAAACCAAAATTTCTGTACCATTTAGCGAGTAATGGGCAAGGTGTTTAAAAATCCAAGTGGGTTTTTTGGCCAGTCGATAGTGCTCCGTGAGTAGAGCTTTCACGGATTCAAAAGCAGTTTTTCCCAAAGTTAAAATCAAGGGCGGGAACTTCAGTAGCTCCCATTCGGTGCGAAGATAAGGAGCGCAGTTAAGAATTTCACTCGGCAATGGTTTGTTCTGCGGAGGGGCGCATCGGCAAACACAGGAGATATAAACGTTGCTCAAACAAAGGTTATCCTGGGCGTTTCGGGAAACCTCTTGAGAGCTCCAACCGTGCTCATATAAAGCACGATAAAGCCAATCTCCGGAGGAATCTCCAGTGAAAACTCTTCCGGTTCTATTGGCCCCATGAGCCCCCGGGGCTAATCCCACAATCCACAACTTCGCCCTAAAATCCCCGAAGCCCGGCACTGGCCTGCCCCAATAGGTCTCTTGATGATAGGCTTTTCTCTTAGTTTTAGCGATGGTAGCGCAGTGCGTCCTAAGTCGAGGGCAGCGGGTACAGCGGATTATCTTTTGATGGAGTGAGTGGAATGATTCCATAACAAATTCAATTCAGTTAGCTTGCGTAGCGTGTTTACTACTGCTAGAGTCTGCCGACAACTTTGATTTTGGAGGAAAGAAGCAGATGTCGATTGAAGAAAAAGTTAAAAACATCATTGTTGAACAATTAGGCGTGGATGTAGAAAGCGTAACTCCAGAGGCCTCGTTTATAGACGATTTAGGTGCAGATTCTCTGGATATCGTGGAATTAGTGATGACCATGGAAGAAGAGTTTGATCTTGAGATCCCAGATGAAGATGCTGAGAAGATCAAAACCGTCGCCGACGTTTCCAATTACATTAAATCGAAGGTTAACTAAGTAGATCATGAATCGGGTTGTCGTCACAGGATTTGGGGCGATTACACCGGTCGGTCTCACCGCAAAGGCCAACTGGGACTCCCTGATGCAAATGAAATCAGGGGTAGCGTCCATCACTCTCTTTGATGCCAGCCAATATTCCTCTCGAATTGCCGCTGAAGTGAAAGGCTTTGAGCCTGAAAAACACTTTCCTGTGAAAGAGCTGAAACGTATCGGAAGATTCATTCAGTTTGCTATGGTTGCAGGAACGGAGGCTATTGCACATTCCGGGATCGATTTAAAAGCAATGGATCGAACTCGAGCCGGAGCTTGTGTCGGAGTCGGCATAGGGGGATTGGCTGAAATCCAATCTGAGTATTGGACCGTTCGTGAAAAAGGTCCGAAGCGGGTCAGTCCCTTTTTTATCCCCTCAGTGATAGGGAATTTAGCGGCAGGGCAGCTCTCCATCAAATTTGGACTCCAAGGGCCTAATACCTGTATTACGACCGCCTGTTCTTCAAGCGCACACGCAGTGGGGGAATCTTTTCGATTGATTCAAAGAGGCGATCAGGACGTGATGGTTGCTGGAGGCGCTGAAGCTGTTGTTTGTGAGCTTGGGGTAGGTGGATTTTGTTCTATGCGGGCTTTGTCCGAGCGCAATGACG
Source organism: bacterium (assembly GCA_009927045.1). Lineage (GTDB taxonomy): Bacteria > Bdellovibrionota > FAC87 > UBA2466 > UBA2466 > RFNO01. Next base: position 11,607 of record RFNT01000151.1, read on the forward strand.
CTCCAGAAAAAGCTTCGCGGCCGTTTGATAAGGATAGGGATGGATTTGTTATTGGAGAAGGTAGCGCCATTCTCATCTTGGAATCCTTAGAGCACGCGCGGAAACGAGGTGCTAACATTTACGCTGAAGTTGTCGGCTATGGATTGAATGCGGATGCTTTTCATTTAACTTCCCCCAGCCCGAAGGGAGAAGGAGCCGCCCGATGCATGCGACTTGCTTTGAAAGACGCGCAGTTGAACCCGGAAAGCATTGATTATGTCAACGCTCACGGCACGTCTACCCCGGTCGGTGATGTGAATGAAACTTTGGCTATCAAAAGTGTTTTTGGAGATCATGCTTATCGATTGGCGGTGAGTTCAACTAAATCACTCACCGGACATCTTCTTGGAGCCGCTGGAGCTGTGGAAGCTCTTTATTGTATTCAGGCTTTGGGCGAACAAGTCGCTCCTGGAACCGCGAACTTGGATAATCCTAGCCCAGAATGTGATCTCAACTTTGTGCCCCATCAACCGCAACCCAGGAAAATGGAGTATGTGCTCTCTAACTCTTTTGGTTTTGGAGGCACAAATGGGACTCTTATTTTTAAAAAGTTCCATTCAACTGAAAAATAGGAATTAAAATGTCCGTCTGTTCGATTTACATCGGCAGTGACCATGCGGGTTTTGATCTCAAGCAAGAGATCGTGCAGCGTCTACGTGCTGAATTTCCAAAGGTTAACGTAATCGATCACGGATGTGCCTCTACCGAATCCGTTGACTATCCGGCTTACGCACAAAAAGTAGCTCAATCGGTGGCTCAAGAAACCAACTCCAGGGGCATCCTGATTTGTGGAACAGGGATCGGGATGTGTATCGCAGCCAATAAAGTTCGTGGAATTCGTGCCGCTAGTATTTGGAATTTGGAGAGTGCTCAGTTGTGCCGGGAGCACAATGATTGCAATGTGATCTGTTTAGCAGGGCGCTTTCTTAAGCCAAACGAGGCCTGGAGTTTCATACTACAATTTATCAAGACTTCTTTTCTAGGGGGAAGGCACCTGCAACGCATAAAAATGATCGACGATTTGGAGAAACCTGAATGAAAGCACTACCTGAAATTGATTTCCAGTTGCATGAAGCCATGGCAGCAGAATTAAAGAGACAACAGCAATCTTTAGAGCTTATTCCGAGTGAAAACTTAGTTTCAAGAGCCGTGATGGAAGCTCAAGGCAGTGTTCTCACCAATAAATATGCAGAAGGGTATCCAGGGAAGAGGTATTACGGTGGCTGTGAGTATGTGGACGTGGTGGAATCATTAGCTCTGGAGAGATGTCTGAAATTGTTTGGAGCGGATGGGGCCAATGTTCAGCCTCACAGTGGTTCTCAGAGTAATACAGCTGTTTATCTAGCATGCTTACAACCCGGGGATACTATTTTAGGGATGAATTTATCCCACGGGGGACACCTAACCCATGGTCACCCGATCAATTTTTCAGGGTTAATTTATAAGGCTCAGTTTTACGGAGTTCGGGAAGACAATCATTTGATTGATTACGATCAGGTGAGGGATCTGGCTCTTCAACACAAGCCTAAACTCATTATTGCTGGAGCGAGTGCATATTCTCGAATTATAGATTTTGAAAAGTTTGGACAGATTGCCCGGGAAGTTGGGGCACTCTTATTAGTCGATATGGCGCACATTGCCGGATTGGTAGCAGCTGGCTTACATCCCTCGCCAGTGCCTCATGCCGATTTTGTGACAAGTACTACGCACAAAACCCTTCGAGGGCCTCGAGGTGGAGTGATCCTTTTCAAAGAACCTTGGCGACAAAAAATCAATAGTAGAATCTTTCCTGGGATCCAAGGGGGCCCGCTCATGCATGTGATAGCTGCAAAGGCCGTTGCTTTTCAAGAGGCGCTTCAGCCCGACTTTAAACAGTATCAAAAACAAGTCCTTTCTAATTGCAAAGCCCTTGGAGAACATTTGATTTCTGAAGGTTTCCAACTGGTGAGCGGCGGGACAGACAATCACCTATTATTGATTGATTTAAGGAAACATGGAATTACGGGTAAAGATGCTGAGGCTTTGTTGGATCGAGCTGGATTGACCGTAAATAAGAATACGGTTCCCTTTGAGACGGTATCTGCTTTTGTCACAAGCGGAATCCGTTTGGGAACTCCTGCAATTACCACTCGAGGGCTCAAAGAATCTGAAATGGGTTGGCTTGCTAAGGCAATCAGGAGAGTATTGTTGGAAGGGGGCGAAACTGTTATTGGACAGGTTCGTGGCGAAGTGAAAGAAATTTGTCAAAAGCACCCCATATATTCCTGGGCCTCAATATGAAAAGCGTTCGGAGAAAAGCTCGAGAAGATGCGCTGCAGATTCTTTATCAGTTGGATCTCAATAATGATCTGAGTGTTGAACTCGCCTTAAACTATTTTCAATCGCTCTATTCAAAAAATCAAATGGCTCTCGACCCATTCACTCGAAGATTGGTGATGGGGGTTGGTGAGAAGGCCAATGACATTGATCACAAGATCAAAGAAATTTCATCTAATTGGCGTCCGGACCGAATGGCGGCTGTGGATAGGAATATTCTTCGTCTGGGTGCCTTTGAGTTGCTCTTTTGCGATGATATTCCTGCAACGGTTACTCTGAATGAAATGGTGGAGCTAGCAAAAGAGTTTGGCGCTGAGAATACTCCCGCTTTTGTAAATGGTGTGCTGGATCAACTGAAGACCAAGTTCCCCGTGACTGGAAAGACAGAATAAAAATTATACGACCATAGTGTTTTTGGATCACTTAAGAGGGATGAGTAATGACCCGTTCTATCTCTGCCGCCGTTTCCTCTAAAGCCTTATTAGTTACATCGAACACTGGCCACCGGCGATGATTTCTAAAAAGTTGCTTACAATAATCAATTTCCAATTCGACTTGAGCAGGGTCTGCATAGCTACTATTGGGGTCCTCTCCCATTTTTAAGAGGCGCTCTCTGCGAATTCTGACGAGAGCCGAAGGGTCAATGATCAAGCCGACAATTTTTTTCTGATCGGTTTGGAAAAGACGTTCGGGCAGGGGAATGCCTCGCACTACGGGAACGTTCGCCACTTTCCATCCTTTATACGAAAGATAAATTGAAAGCGGCGTTTTACTGGTTCGTGAAAGTCCTACGAGAACGATGTCAGCGAGTTCTAAGTTATCCGGAAAGCGGCCGTCATCATGTTTCACCGTAAACTCAATGGCTTCAATACGCTTAAAGTAGGATTCATTCACTTGGTGAAATAAGCCAGGCTCCCCCTTTTGATTCTGTGTCAAAAATTTTGAGAGCAGGTTTAGTAAAGGCCCTAGTAGGTCTACAGCTGGAACCACACAGGTCTGAGCACTTTTTTCAACAAAGTCTCGAAGAGTCTTGGAGACCACTGTGTAGATAACGATGCCTCTTTTTTCTTGTGCCTCTTGAAAAATAGCTGTGACTTGGGGCTCAGTTCGGACATTTTTATACCGAATCATTTTGAGGTTCATGCCAGAGTATTGCACCAGAGCTGCCTTGATCATGAGATCGGCTGTCTCTCCGGTGCCATCTGACATAATAAAAACGGTGAGTCCTGTTTCAGTCATTTGAGTCTATTTAATAATCACACCGGGTTTGTCAAGTAAACCCAGCCAATTCGCTGTTGAACGCATCACCCGAATGTGAAAATGAGCTCCCGCTTCCAGATAGTCTTTTTTGATCACTTTGGAAAATTCGTGAATCTGCGATTGAAGCCATGTATCGCTATAGGGAATAGTCAGTTCTAAGTCCATCATATCGCGTTCGAAATAAGAAAAAATAGCTTCACGCAAACGCCGCATGTCAGGAGATCGGAGAGCAGAAACTGAAATGCAATCAATGTATTTGCGTTCTAAAATCTTAGGTAGAAAAACTTCTTTTACTAGGTCTGCCTTATTAAAAACTAAAAAAGTAGGATTGTCGCCAGCGCCAATCTCTTCTAGCACTTTTTTAGTAACCTCCATTTGCTCCATAAAATAAGGAGAAGACATATCTACTACGTGTAATAAAACATCGGCTTCTAAAACTTCTTGAAGAGTGGATCTAAAAGACGCGACCAACCCATGGGGTAATTTATCGATGAAACCTACGGTATCACTCAATAAAATCGGGGCGTGTTTTTCGGGTCAATAATGCGAACCGTGGAATCCAAGTAGCAAAGAGACGATCATCCACATATACGTTGCTGTGAGTGAGGTTGTTCATGAGTGTTGATTTGCCCGCATTCGTATAGCCAACAATAGCTACCCTTAAAAATTTATCTCGATGTCTTCGCTGTACTGATCGGTCTTGGGCTTGGTGAGCGATTTCCATTTTGAGTTTTGCAATGCGACTGCGGATCATGCGGCGATCAAGCTCAATTTGTTTTTCTCCTACGCCTTTCAAACCAATACCTCCCCGTTGCCTCTCAAGGTGGGTCCATTTGCGGGTAAGATGGGTGGATAAGTATTCTAACGTCGCAAGCTCCACTTGGTTCTTGGCTTCCTTGGTTCTAGCGTGTTTTGAGAAGATATCTAAAATGATACCCGTGCGATCAATCACACGGCAATTCAAGGTGCGTTCCAAATTTCTTTGTTGGGTTCCAGTCAACTCCTGATCAAAAGCAACCAGGTCGCATTGTTTCTCTTTGAGCATTCGACCGATCTCTTCGGCTTTGCCTTTTCCGATAAACATGGATGGGTCAGGCTTGGTTCGCTTTTGAATAACAGTCTCTATGACTTTTCCCCCAAGGGTTTGTATCAATCTGTCCAATTCCTGCAATGAGTTATCCACTTCATCGGGGGAGGTGTCGGGAAACTGCACGCCGACACTTAAAACCGTTTCTGTGCGGTCTGCAGAAATGGTGGTACTTCTTCTTTCCAGAAATGAGCTCATGTGGAGTTGGTTAACCGTACCATAAAAAACCAATGATGAACAAAAATTCGAGTTTAGGCCATTGTTCTTTTAGAATATTTCCCATGAGGAAATGCATGGGAAAAAAGCACATTTTGAGCATTCTTATTTTACTCTTTTTCAGCCCTATTCAATCGTTAGGCGAGGTGCCTTGTGGGGAGGCTCGGATTATCTCCGGAGCTTCTTGTAAGACTCTCAGAGTGGAATTCAATTTGTCGGGATGTGGAGGAAAGCCTAAAGGGCTGGCCATGGTGGTTTGTGAAGACGATCAGGCTCGTGCCCAATGGCAGCTAGAAGACCACCTCTATGTTATTCCATTGAGAGAGTTATCAGCTGGCGTATGGGCACCAGTAGGGAGTGTTAGGCAATATCCTAAAAACTGGAATCCTGATCTTGGCAAGAATGCTAACATCAAATTCCGAGTTTTACCTACCCCCTCTAAACCTGAGGAATGGCCTTCAATTTTTGAACTCGGGGGACATTTTAGGTTTCGCGCAGAAGAAAATCGGAAGAATGATTTTTTATCCGAAAGGGGTTTCTCGTCCCTCAGGCTGCGGCTGGGATTTTTATTACGGCCTCATGAAAGCGCTAGTTTTTTTCTGGAGCCCCAAGCAAATCACATCTTTGGTAACTTGCTCCTTCAACCCGCTACTGCTTCCGTAAATGCTCCTGTAGCAACCAGTGGAGTCAATCAAGATCCGAACCTGGGATTTCATCAGGCTTTTGCTGAATTTCGATGGACTCCCCAATGGAGGTTTCTCGTAGGACGCCAAATGCTGGCTTATGGAGATGAGGTTCTAGTCGGAGCGTCAGATTGGGACAATCCTGGACGAAGTTTCGATGGCGTCCGGTCCCGCTTTGAATGGGGCCTGAGCTGGTGGGATCTGTTTTCTACAAAATTATGGGAATCGCAATCTCAAGCCAATGGGGGCGGCGATCGAGATTTTCATGGTACTTATATGTCCTGGACCCACCCGAATCAGCAAATTGAATTACAGCCTTATTTTTTCTGGTTACGGGATCACCGCAGTTCCTTTCAACAGCTTTTTACGACAGGGATTCATACCCGCTTTCGATTGGGTGAGTTGGAACTCAAGGGCGAAATGGTAGGCCAATGGGGGCAATCTGCCGGGCAACAGGCTTGGATACAACTTCAATCCAAGAGGTTCACTTCCTGGGGCGTTCAAATTTCCGGTGATGGATTTTGGGCGAGTCAAGAATTCAATCCTCTGTTTCCTTCCGTACATACTTGGTTAGGTTGGGCAGATATTTTCGGGAGAAGAAATTTGTCTGGGCTGGGCGGAAACTGGTCTTTTCAAATTCCGCAGGGGCCTGAATTTAACGTACGAGTACTGCATTTTTTAAGGACTCATACTTCAGTGCCTGTCTATGGTTCAGACGGTTCAACTGTGATTCAGCAAGTTTCAGGTCAGAGACAATCGCTGGGCACAGAGTGGGATATTATTGGCCGAGTCAATTGGCTAGCTTCCGTAGATGTCTTAGCCGCTGCCTCTTTATTTTTTCCTTCTGAGGAATTAAAGAATGTGATATTGAATCGAGATTGGCTAGGCAGACTGGAACTTTCAATTTCAACCCGTTTTTAACTGTTAAACGGGGAGTTTGATGTGAGTATGAAATGAGGCGAACTGAGTCAGCAGTTTGCTTAAGTGAATGGCTTCCTCTGGAGCAGCTGAAAATGAATTCCACGTATTTAATTTAATTTCCTCTGCTTTTTGTAAAATAAAACGTTGTTCGTCTGCCAGACGATAAGTTTCTCCTAGATGGGTATGATGACATCGGTTGCAAATCACGCCGCCAGCGCTCAGATCGAAAAGTGAGGTTGGGTCTAATGGGCCATCACATCGCGTGCATTTCTCCAGTTGAGGCATGAGTCCCAAAAAAGATAAGAGCTTGAGTTTAAAAACGAGGGTTAATAGTTCTAATCTGTCTAGATGTCTTTCTTGTTCAATGAGAGAAAGGGTTTGTCCCAATAAGCTGTAAAGCTGAGGCATGGGAGTTGGCACATCGGCTAATTTTTTTACCCAATGAAGTGTTTTTCCAGCAACAAGAACCTTCTCTAGGTGATCTCGAATTCCTGTGAAAGCATTGATCACATTGAGTTCCTGTAAATAAGGCCGGTCTTTGGGATCCCCCCTGAGAGTGATTTCATCATGACAGAATAAATCTAGACCGCCCACGTACCGTTTTTTACTTTTACGAGCAGATTTAGCAAGCGCTGAGATCACGCCCCATTTTTGGGTCAAAAATCTTACATAGCAATCGGCTTCTCCAAATTTTTCGACTGAAATGACAATCGCTCGCGAGGTCTGGGTCATGACAGAGTATGATTTAATTCAGGGGATTTTACTGAGGTCTGAGAAGCAGGTTTGCGCTTGAAGTTTAAATAAAAGAAATACCCCAAACAATTAAAGAGGATTGAGTAAAATTGGATAATAGTGCAAAGAGTCCCCCCTAATTCGGGGTTAGGCACTCCAAGCCATTTAAAGAGTGTAAAAAAAGCAATTTGCCCGGTACCGATACCGCCGGGAAGTAGCGGGACCGCAGAAACCGTAACTGCAACTGGAACTACGAAAAAGTATTGCTCCCAGGTTAATGAAGCTCCAATCAGTTGTCCTTGAAAAGAATGAAAATAAATGGCGGAGAGGAATGAAAGAGCAGATAAGAATGCGGCAAAAATAATTTGCTTTGATTGATGGCGATATAGAGTGGTTGCATCAATCAATTTGGAAATTCTTTTGAATCGTTTCAGAGAACCTAACAGGTCGTTCAGAAATGCGAACTTGAATCTATTGGACTGGAAGAAGAGGAGAGCTGATACCACAGCTACTACTGTAAAAAGCCAAAGCGAGTAAGCAATTGCTTTGAGCTCTTTTTTATCTTGGAGCCAATCAGAAAAAATGGCTAAGGTGATTGCAGCGTAAAATACAATAATGGCAAGTCCAAGAACGCGATCCAGAACCACAGTAAACACTGCTTGGGTCCTCTTTTTGGGTTCTTTGCCAGCAATATACCAAGCCTTGATAAGGTCTCCGCCTACGGATCCGGGCATGAAAGTGTTAAAGAAATTCCCGATCATGGTCAGTGAAAATAAATCGGAAAATGAAAGATGTAGCCCTTGACCTCGGACTAAAATGAGCCAGCGAGTGGTACATAAAACGGCAGAACCCAATAAGAACAAAAAAGCGATTGCTAAATTAGTTGGACTCGTGAGCAACTCTTTAACCAAAGAAAAATCGACCATCTTGCTTTGGCAGACCCAAACAACAAGCACAATTCCCAATCCGCTTTTTAGAACTGTTTTAATTGTGTTATTCCAAGTTTTCATGCTTCAAAATCGGGCTACCCATTGACTAGAAAAAGTCAGCAGTCTAAGATCTTTACCAGTCTCTCACAACTAAAAAGATATGAAAATCATCCCGCTTATTTTGTTAAGTCTTTCGGGGATCTAGGGGGCCATCATGAGATTAACTGTACTGGGTACAGGCTATGTTGGATTGGTGGCGGGTGCCTGCTTTTCTGACTCAGGTAATCATGTCGTGTGCGTCGATGTGGATCCTGAAAAGGTTCAAAAACTGAATGCAGGGGATATCCCTATTTATGAACCCGGCTTGGAAGACATTGTCGTTAGAAATAAGAAAGCTAAACGACTGAGTTTCACGACCGACGCCTCGCAGTCCATTGCTAATAGTCAGGTGGTATTTATTGCCGTTGGGACCCCTACTTCAGAAACCGGGGCTTTGGATCTGACTTTTGTCCTAGGGGCGGCAAAGATGGTCCGAGAGTACATTAAGAGCAATCTCATTGTAGTTTTAAAGAGCACGGTGCCAGTTGGAACAGCAGATAAAGTAAGAGAGGTTTTGAAGGGGGTTAGCCACACGGTTGAGGTGGTTTCTAATCCCGAGTTTCTCAAAGAAGGAACCGCGGTGAATGATTTTATGAAACCGGAACGAGTTGTGGTAGGGGCTCAATCCGAATGGGCAAAACAAGTCATGGCAGATCTGTATGCTCCTTACGTGCGGTCGGGTAATCCCATTTTTTTCATGGATAATCGTTCTGCTGAGCTTGCGAAGTATGCGGCCAATGCATTTCTTGCGACTAAAATTTCGTTTATTAACGAGATTGCCAATTTGTGTGAACGGGTGGGCGGGAATATTCAGGATGTGAGAAGGGTATTAGTTACCGATAGCCGCATCGGTTCCAAATTTCTTTATGCGGGATGTGGTTATGGGGGGTCGTGTTTCCCCAAGGATGTTCAAGGTCTTATTCATTTAGGAAAAGAATATGGTCTCGGATTTGAAATGTTCCAAGCGGTGCATTCGGTCAATGAAAATCAAAAAAAAGTTCTTTTTGAAAAAATGAAGAAATATTTCGGGAATCAACTTTCTGGAAAAACGATAGCGATTTGGGGTCTGTCGTTCAAGCCGGAAACCGATGATATGAGAGAGGCTCCAGCGGTGAGACTCATCGAGTTGTTATTGCAATCGGGATGTGCTGTGAAGGCTTATGATCCAGTGGCTCACGATGAAGCCAAGAAGGTGTTTCAAAATCGAATTGCAATTGTGGATCAGGCCTATGATGCGCTACCAGGCGCCGATGCTCTAGCGATATTGACTGAATGGAATGAGTTTCGAACTCCTGATTTTGAAATGATCAAGAGAGAGCTCAACAATCCGGTTATTTTTGACGGAAGAAATCTGTACAACCGGTTAAGTCTCGATAATCAGGGGGTTCAGTACTTCTGTATTGGACAAGTAGATCCATGAGTGAAAATGTGCTTTCGGGACGATATTTAGTTGCGGGTGGAGCTGGATTTATAGGCTCTCATGTATGTGAGACGCTCCTCAACCGTAACTGTGAGGTTGTTGCAGTCGATAATTTTGTGACTGGGAGTCCAGCGAATATAAAAACGCTGCTTGGGAACAAAAACTTTACTTTTATTGAGCAAGATATTGTACGGCCCCTCTCAATTTCCGGACCAGTCACGGGAATTTTTCATCTTGCGAGTCCTGCAAGCCCGGTAGACTACGCAAAACTTCCGATTGAAACTTTGCACGTTGGCGCCTTAGGAAGTGATCAAATTTTAAAACTAGCCTTAGAAAAAAGAGCTTCAATTTTAGTGGCCTCTACTTCTGAAGTGTATGGAGACCCACTGGAGCATCCTCAGAAAGAAACGTATTGGGGAAATGTCAACACGATTGGGCCGCGCGGCTGTTATGACGAATCCAAGCGCTACATGGAGGCCCTCACTATGGCCTACCATCGGGTGCATCAGCTCTCTACGCGCATTGTGAGAATATTCAATACTTATGGACCCCGAATGCGAGTCAATGATGGAAGAGTGGTCCCTAATTTTTGCATGCAAGCTTTGGCGGGCGAGCCTGTCACAGTTTATGGTAAGGGAGACCAAACTCGAAGTTTTTGTTACGTCGATGATATGGTGGATGGGTTGCTGCGGCTCATGGCAAGTTCCTATTTCAAGCCCGTTAACATAGGAAATCCCCTAGAGATGTCCATTCTTCAATTTGCCCGCAAGATCATCGAGCTCTGTGCGAGCAAATCAACTATTCAGTATTTGCCCTTACCGGAGGATGACCCAAAAATACGGCGTCCAGACATCTCTTTGGCCCAAGAGCTTTTAGACTGGAGGCCTCAGATTGGACTCGATGAAGGCTTGCAAAGAACGGTCAATTACTTCAAAAGTCAGCGTTCCCATCTTTAAAGAGCTTTGCGTTGAACGCAAGAAGCCAGGAGAGCGCTGCGGCACTAACTCCAATCATCAAATGAGTGTCCCCGCAGAAGGCCCATGTTATAATTAGACAGTTCCTGCAGCACTCAATCTAAACTTTTTAATTCGGATAACAAAAATGGATAAAAGAAAATCTCCCGGTAAGGGCGGTAAAGAGCGTGTTATTGACTTAAATAGTTACCGGAAAAACAAAAATGAAGAGCGCAGGAGAGAGTACGAGAGAGTTCTCTTTAATCGTGTTCTGGGCGTTTACAGCTTTGCTGAGAAGAATGGTTTGACCCATGTAGAAGTGGTGGATGTGAGCTTTTCGGGATTACGCTTTCGGGAAGAGCATCCAGAAATGCCGTTTCAGATGGGACAAAAAATGGCCCTTCGGTTTTACTTTACTCCGAACACCTATTTGAGGGTGGTATTAGAAGTCAAGCGTACAATCCCTTTTGAGGAAAATGGACGGAGTGGCTTGGAATATGGTTGTGAAATCGATAAGGACACCAAGTCATTTGAAGTGATCAATCAACTGGTTACTTTTATGTACAAATACGCTGAAGTAGCCTGCCAAGATGCGCATCCACCCATGATTTGGTTTTAAGAACTGGGGAGTTCTGGATCCCAAAATATTCTCTTCGTGAGGTCTAAATCCGAGCAATAGGGATAAAGGAAAAGGCCCAGTCGCTTGAAGTCCTCCACCGTTAAGCCTGCCTCTGGTAAAACAACCTCAATACAGGATTCTGCAGTAACAGGAAAAGTCAGGATTCGTTTGCCAGGCTTTTTTTTGTGATTGTTCGTGGCTGGTTGTAAATGCCAACCGAAAGGGTCTGCGCTCCAAGCTTGATATCCACGCACTGCCATTTCCAAGGCCGATTGATAAGAGGCTCTTTGCGCTGGTGATAACTGGGGCAGGCGGTCTAAAATCATATCAATATGATTGAGAACCCAATCACAAGAGTCTTCATCCTCCATCAAAAGTGAAAAACAAGTCTCACACTGAGAACGAATGGCCGGAAAAAGTTCTGGAGGTGATACGTGATTTTTATAAATCAAATCCAAAAACTTAAGCACTTCCTCACTGTCCTTAATCAGCGAAAGCTGATTTCCTCCAGCGATTAATTTCATTTTTGATCTCAGACGAGAGCGTTTCAAGGGACTCTCCCCAGAATATGAGAAACCAACTCCTCGAAACCTGTCCCGCTTTCCTGAACGGTCATGAATCGAGGTGGATGTTTGAGTTGCGGTAAAAAGTATTTCACGTTGGCGACTCCAACGCTATTAGGAAAATATTCAAAGAGGGGTTCGTCATTGGGGGAATCTCCAGAAAAAACAATGTTCTCTTTGTGGATTCCCAGATTAGAACCGAAACGATTGAGCCAGAATTCACACGCCGTTAATTTCGTATGGTGGCCCACCCAAAAATTGATGTGGATGGAACTCAGTTTGGCGGTAACAGCCGAGTCCTTCTTTAAGAAATTCATCATCCAATGCACTTGATCAGGGGAGAGCAGAGGGGGCTCCTCATTAAAATCTATAGCAAAATCAAACAGGCGATAAGGTTGGTCGGTAGCCAGCTTGGCATCTGGAATCTGCTGTTGGATCTGATTAAATAATTGTGTGAGATGATTTTTCTGTGACTTGAGGTCATTTTGAGCTGCTAAGCAATGGGTGGTTATTCTTTTTCCTTCACGCCACATGATACCTGCCCCGTTTTCAAAAATCATTGCAGAAAGAGGAAGTAATCGCATGAGGGTATCTGCCCATCCGGCCGGTCTGCCAGAGACAATAACGACTGGATATCCGTGATGATTCAAATCGTGGATGGCCTGTAAGGTGCTCGGCATGATTTGAGAGTTTTTGGTGATGGTATCGTCCAGATCTGAAAACAAAGCCTTAATAGGTTTTCGAACTAATTGGGTCAATGGAAGTGGCTTCATTTGGTTTCCTCATTCAGAAATTGAATCAATCGTCTGGGATAGTCGGTGATGATGCCATCTACGCCCCATGCCACCGCTTGCTTCCATTCGTCTAATCGATTCAAGGTCCAGGGATGAATTAAAATTCCTAAGCGGTGACACTCTTGAATCAAGTCCGGGCTGAGTAAATGAAATGCAGGAGAGATAATTTGGGCGCCCAGTTTTTTGGTTTCCTCACAGAGGGATAATTTTCCCGTTTCAAAAAGGGCTGATAGCTTCAGGTTAGGATCAAGAAGTTTTGCCTCTCGAAGAGTGGGGATGTCAAAGCTTTGGAAAACGACGTTTTCAGTGTAGTTGTGCTTTTTCAAGAGCGTCACTACAGTGCGGACAAAAGTGCTTTTTTCGGTGGAGTTCTTCAAACCCGCCATCTTGGCTTCGATGTTTAAATGGACTTTCTTTGGAGATTTTGATTTTGCCCAAATTAATACTTCCTCCAGAGTGAGCAGGCGTTGACCTGGGACGGACTTCTGGTCGGGAAACAGCGGATTAGGTACTGAGCCACAATCAAATTTTTTGAGTTGGTTTACGCTCAACGTTCGGATGGGCAATGACCGCTTTAAAGGACGCTGGTCGGGGCCGATGCAGAAGTCTACTGACACTGCAGGGTCATGGGAGACCACGGGGACATCTCCCTTCGCTAGGTTCAAGTCGAGTTCTACCCAATCGGCTCCGGACTCAACCGATTCTTCAAATGCACTGAGCGTATTTTCAGGATGAGTCCCTCGAGACCCTCTATGCCCGTGTACTTGGGGGCGCAACTTTTTCGGTTCTTTGGAAGTAGCTGGAGCGGGAGTCAGAGACTGGCAACCCCACAGAAAAAATACGATTGTGCTGATGATGGAAAAGTACGAGTTCAAGTAAGGCCCATTGAAGAAGCTTCGCGGAGCGATTTTTGAAATGTTTTCGATCCTTCCCGTGGCTCTACGGGAAGTTTTCCGACCCCACACAGAATCTGCTCAATCATATCCTTGATAAAGACATCTTTTTGAAAGGCAAAGAGATGTCCTCGTCCAGCAGACTCGAATAACTTATGACATCCTAATAAAAGGCCCCATAAGAGGAAGGTGGTTTGAAGAGCTGCATCTTCTTCCTCTGCGCGAAAGTAGGGCGATTGCTGAATGAAGTTTTTTATTCTGTCTAAACTAGCCAATGTAACGCTCATCAAGCGCGTGAGGGTCGTTGCTTGAATCTCAACCTCTTTCATTCCTTTGTAGGAATACAGGAGCAAATCAAAGTACTCTCCGTAAGGGCCATAAAATGCGAAAAACGAGTGAGCAATTTCAACCAAACATTCTCGGACTTGGGTTTTGTTTTTATGGTTTTTTGCCTTTTTAAGAAGCGCCTCAAGCCGTTTATCGAACTGTTCCGCCCCTTTGAGGGCTAGCGAAGCAAAAATATCCTCTTTGGATTGAAAATAGCGATAAATCAGACCAACGCTGATTTCCGCTTCCTGTGCCACATCCTGCAGGGGAGTATTCAAAAAGCCTTTTCTTTCAAATAGCTGCCGAGCAGCTTCGAGAATATCATTCGTGCGCTGCCGTTTTTCGCGCTCTTTACGTTCTTTGATGCCCATTTTTTTCCTCGCTTACCTGCGCGATTTTGTGATAAATCGGCCCCTCAGTCTCGTACAGGAGTGGGCTCCCTGGCAAGACTTCTTGTAGTGGGCAAAAAAAAATGAACGGCATTCAAAAAGAAAATATGATTCAATAAGCAGTTGAATTGACTCGGGTTTTCTTTTGGACGATTCTAGACAAGGTAGAGGGAATGAAAGAGTTGGAAATGACAGGATCTAAAGACATTTTTCAGAAATGTGCCTCTTTTGAAGAAGCTAATCGTGTGCGTCAATTAGGCGTTTATCCCTATTTCCGATCCATTGAGGAAACCAAGGGCAATGAAGTGATTTGTAATGGCCAAACTAAGATCATGATTGGGTCTAATAACTATCTTGGACTCGCCCAAGATCCTCGAGTGATTGAAGCTGCCTGTGAAGCCGCCAGGAAATATGGCTCTGGTTGCACGGGGTCTCGTTTTCTGAATGGTAATATTCAACTGCATGAACAGCTTGAAGCAGAATTGGCTGAATTTTTACAAAAAGAAGCAGTTCTCTTGTTTTCTACGGGCTTCTTTGTGAATCAAGGGGTGTTAGCCACCTTATTAGAAGACGGCGATGCTATTTTATGCGACCGGGAAAACCACGCCAGTATTTTAGATGGCTGTAAGCAGTCAGCAGCCAAGACGATTCCATTTGCGCATAATTCAGCTGAGGCACTCAGGCGCCGCCTGGAACGGTTACCAGAAACAGCTGGTAAACTCCTGATAGTAGATGGTGTGTTTAGCATGTCAGGAGATATTGTGGATTTGCCTGCCATGACCAAGGTGGCGAAGGAGTATGGCTGTAGGATTTATGTGGATGAAGCGCATGCTCTTGGGGTTTTGGGGCCTCGAGGTGAAGGAACCGTACATCATTTTGGAATGAATCAAGATGTAGATCTGGTCATGGGGACATTCTCCAAAAGTTTGGGGTCAATGGGAGGGTTCATTGCTGGGCCCGAATACGTCGTTGATTACTTAAAACACAAAGCACGATGCTTCATGTTCACTGCTTCTTTAGCGCCTGCAGTGGCCGGCGGCGTATTAAAAGCACTTCAGATCCTGAAAAAAGAGCCAGAACTCATGGAAGGATTGTGGAAAAACACCCGCAAGATGCATAAAGGATTCAAGGAGCTGGGCTTCCAAATTGGCACGACTCAAACTCCGATTGTTCCTATTGTGATTGGGAGCGAAGTTAAGGCTTTCATGTTCGCCCAAAAATTGTTCGAAGCGGGCATCTTCGCTACTCCTGCAGTCTTCCCAGCGGTTCGTTACGGCGAAGCAATCATTAGAACCAGCTACATGTCGACCCATACCGATCAGGAATTAGATTATGTGTTAGAGACTTTTGCTCGCCTCGGTCGAGAATTGGGAGTATTTGAAGAAGCTGCATATACGGGGGGCACTAAAAAGAATGGTTACGATTTCAGCAGCAACAACGCCGAAATTATTAAAAATCTTCGAAAATCTTCCGGAGATGCTGCATCCGAATCTGCAGCATCTGGTACCCCCATTCCCCGGTAGCATTTCAAAACTCATCGGTACGCAATCTCCACTGGTAAGAGCCGGCGGAAAAATACTCCCTTTGATAGCTTTTCAGGGACAGCGGCCGGTGGGGCGCATTGCCGCCATTTTGAATCGTGCCCACAATGAATATTATCAAGACCGGACCGGGTTTTTTGGGTTTTTTGATTTCGTTCAGGATGAGAAAGTAGCCGAGGCTCTGTTGAAAGAAGCTGAGGCTCAGTTGCTGAGCTGGGGATGTGGCATTCTCCGAGGGCCTTATAGTCCGTCAGTAAATGACGAATGCGGACTCCTTGTTGAGGGGTTTGATTCCGCGCCCATGATCCTCATGCCGTTTAACCCAGATTATTATCAAGCAATTTATTCACGACTGGGCCTGAATAAGGTTCGTGATTTGTATGCGTACTACTTAACTTCTGACTTGGTAGTTCCAGAAAAGATCAAGAAAGTCGTCGAACGTGTGAAAAAAAGAAGCGGCGTCTCTTTTCGCAATATTGACTTAAAAAACCTTGATGCGGAACTGCGGGTTATCCAGGAGCTCTATAACGGGACTCTAAAACGGAATTGGGGTTTCGTTCCCATTAGTTTTGAGGAGCTAAAATTTGCAAGTGAGGATTTAAAACAAATTATAAAACCGGACTTGGTTATGATTGCAGAAAAAGAAGGGGTTCCGGTTGGATTTTCCATGCTTTTACCCAACATGAACGAATTCATGTTGAAGTCAAAAAAACACTCCGGACTGCTACGCGTTCTGAATTTTGTATGGCAATTAAAGACCCGAACCCCCAGCGAAGCCCGCTTAGCAGTGCTTGGGGTGAAACCGGAATTTGAGAACGCAGGAATTCCCGCCGTTTTTTATTGGGAAAGTATTCAAAGAGGGAGAAAGAGTTTTAAAGGAGGAGAGCTTTCCTGGATCGAGGAGAGTAATATTCCTATGATGAGAAGTTTAGAGCTCATGGGAGCAAAAAAATATAAAACTTATTCTATTTTTGAGAAGCCCATATGAAAGTCATGTTGACTGGTGCCAGCGGGTTTGTGGGGCGCAATCTGTTTATATCGCTACTAACAGATCCGCGGGTTCAAAAGATTGTTTTGCCGGTGAGAGAACCTCGAAAGTTAACAAAGCAGTGGGAGCAAGATGGGATTCGGGTTTCAGAGAATAAAGTAGAAGTGATTGAGACCGCGGCTCCCGAATGGCATGGTTTAGGATCTCAAGCAGTTGATGTTTTGATTCACTCTGCCGGAATTTTGTTTGCCCGTGCCCAAAAAGATTTTTTTGATACGAATGTGAAGGGAACTCTAAACTTACTGAAGCAGGTCAAGTACGATCGGGCAGTTGTTTTGTCTTCGCAGGCGGCCAGCGGTCCATGCCAAGCTGGACAAAACACCAAGACTGAAAACGATGTTCCTGAACCGATCACTTGGTATGGGCGGTCCAAGCTGGAAATGGAACGCCTGGTGCAGGAACAGTTAGGTGACAAAAATATTATCTGTATTCGGCCTCCGATCATTTTAGGGGCGCGAGATACAGCTACTTTACCCCTTTTTAAGATGGTTAAAGGACGGGTTCTGTTCAAGCCTGGATTGAAGCCAAAATATTACAGCTATATTGCGGTAAAGGATTTAGTCAGAGCGATTGAGCAGGTGATATGGGTGTCAAATCCTCTGAAGGCATTCCAACAGAAAGTTTATTTTGTAGCTTCTGAGGAAGTCATCACGGATGAAACCCTGATTGTCACAGCTGCGGCAGCTGCAAAAAAACGGGGCGTCTTGTTGAAGATTCCGCAGCCCCTTTTGAAGGGAATCGTAAAAGTAGTGGATGCCGTCCCTGCATGGAGAGAAGCGATTCCCTCCTTGTCGAGCGATCGTGCTCAAGAGATTTGGCCTGACCGATGGGTGGTTTCATCCCATAAGTTTCAACAAATGTTTGAATGGCAGGCGAAATGTCCGCTATTAGAGACTCTTAAGGAAACCCATGATTGGTATGTTCGGAATGGAGATCTTTAAAATGACAACGGGAGATCTGCTGTTAACTGGGCAAACTGAGAGTCACACGTATGTGTTTCAAGAGAGCTTCAGAGTGCATCAGGATTTGATTAAGCCACTTCGAGCTTTGGAAGCAGAGGCTCGAAACGCCGGCTTTCAATTTCAAGTCGTCAGTGCCTTTCGAAGCTTTCAAAAGCAGGTAGATATTTGGAACGCTAAAACCGAAGGGAAGTTACCGGTTTTAGATGAGCAAGGGGTTCCGTTGAGCACTGAGAAATTGTCATCGCATGAACTGATGGAGGCCATCTTGAAGTGGTCCGCATTACCAGGGACTAGCCGACACCATTGGGGCACTGATCTCGATGTGATCGATGGGGCAGGTCTCAGAGAGGGAGACCGTGTTCGATTAGTGCCAGAGGAGTTTTCCGGAAACGGCCCCTTTGCCGCTCTTCACCTGTGGCTGGACCAGCATTTGTCTCGTTTTGGTTTCTTCAGGCCCTATCGAATGGATCGAGGGGGGGTACGTCCTGAAAGATGGCATATCAGTTATGCCCCGTTGGCAGAAAAATTTTTGGAGCAACTAACAGAGGAAAAAGTAGCTCAGGCATTAGAAAGTAGTAACTTAATTCTAAAAAAGGAAGCGCTCCAGAACCTAAAGAGCATCTTCCAAACCTACGTAAAAAACATCGATCCGGTTTAAGCACCCGTATTTCTATCTGAATCTGAGAGAATACAAAACTGCTGGCTAGCGATTAGTCGTTGTCTTTCTGAATTCAGCCTTCAATTGAGTAGAGTTTTCTGGCATTTGCGTTGCACACTTGGGGGAGCATTAGGGAATCTCGCAGCTGATTTTTGAGTGGGTGTTGAATTTTTGCTGGATGTGACGAGTTTAACAGTTGCAACGTCCCCTAACCCCCAAACTCCCCTAAGGAGTTATGATAAAATCGGGGATAGTGACTCATCTTGAGTTCGTCCCCGTTTTTATCGTAAAATAAAGAACCTCATAAAAAACAGTGACTCGCTGCGATAACAAGATCCAATAGACAGATTGACCAGTGGCTCACGTCCGACAAGAATAACCATTATGTCGAATCGATCAAAAATGGGAGTCGAGCTCCAGTCGAGTGAACTCAAATTGACTCAGCTAAACGTCTCACTCCCTGCTTGGATAGTGCAGGACCTAGAACAGATGAGCAAAACCACGCAACGTCCGCTCGATGAATTGATCCAGACCTCGCTGATGATGTTCATCGCTACTCATAATGATTACTTAGGAAAAAATAAAAACAATCAATGAATCCAAACAAGGGTCAGATTCGAAAGTTTTTTCAAACATTTTCACTGTTAGTTTTATCTTTGTTTGTTGTAGTTGCGCTCGGTGGATTAGGGGTCCTTTACTACATCACCTCAGGGCTTCCACCCGTCAGCCAATTAAAAGATTTCCAACATGCTCACGCCACCGAGGTTTTTTCAGACGAGGGGAAAAAAATAGGGGAGTTTACAACTGAAAGAAGGTATCCGGTCGAATTTAAAAAAATCCCCCAACACGTTATTCATGCTTTTCTCTCTGCCGAAGATGCCCATTTTTTCGATCACAAGGGAATCGATTTGAACAGCATTGCCCGCGCTGTGTGGTCAAACGTAGTTCGGGGCCGTTATGCCCAAGGGGGTAGCACCATCACTCAGCAAGTGGCTCGAGCGCTCTTGTTAGAATCTAAAAAGAAAGTCATCACGCGAAAGCTGCGAGAAATGGTGTTGGCCTATCGCATGGAGAGAGAACTCTCCAAACAAGAAATTTTATCTTTGTATTTAGCCGAAATCTATTTGGGGCATGGGGCCTATGGAATCGGTGCTGCAGCCAGAAATTATTTTCATAAATCTGTTTCCGACCTCACTGTGGCTGAAGCCTCCTTGTTGGCTGGGCTCCCTCAACGTCCCAATGATTGGAATCCATTCCATCATCCCGACTTAGCAAAAAAACGACAGAGCTATGTGCTGAGACGAATGGTAGACGATAAACATTTAGAAGAAGAGGAAGCGAAGACGGTGTTTGCTGAACCCATTCGTTTGTTTCCGCTAGTAGATGTGAACAATACTGAGGCTCCTTACTTTGTCGAGTACGTGCGGCAGCATCTCATGACCAAATACGGGTCCGAAGAGGTGTTGAAACAGGGGTTTAAAGTTTACACTACGGTGAATTACGAATTTCAAAAAGCAGCAGAGCGATCCTTGCATCGAGGAGTTCGAGAGGTTGATAAAAGAGCGGGGTGGCGGGGAGTTGCCCAGCATTTGAATTCACAAAGTGAGAAGGACGAGTGGCGCGCCCAAGTGCACAGAAAAGTCTTGGATGAATTGAATCCCCCGAGAGTGTTACCCGGCGACGCCGCTGAAAGAGCTCTGAAAGTTCTTGATATTGATTTGAGTCCATATGGTGCAAAAGCAAGTAATTTTGTGGGTGATACGCCGGTGAAGGTGGGAGGGTATTATCCTGCTTTAGTCATAGGGGTCGACTCCCAAAAAAATGAAGCAGAAATTCGAATCGGATTGACCTCGGGAAGAATTACGCTGGAGCCAAGCCAGTGGATTCTCATTCAGGGAAGACCCTTGGAGCGGCTGAATGATGTAATCAGTGAAGGGGATGTCATTTCAGTCAAAGTAGAGCAAGTCGATAAACAGCGTGGGGTTGCTCTTTGTGCCATCGATCAAGAGCCCGAAGTTTCCGGGGCTTTACTTTCGTACGATGTAAAAAATGGATTTGTTCGCGCCATGGTGGGAGGTCTTGATTTTTTAAAAAGCAAATTCAACAGTGCACTTCAGGCAAAGCGTCAGGTGGGGTCTACCTTTAAGCCGCTTTTGTATGCTGCAGCTTTTGATAAGGGCTTCTCGCCGTCTTCTTTAGTTACTGATTCACCGGTAGTGTTCAAAAACGATGACAAGGTAGAAGTAGATACCAGTGCCGTTCCAGGTGAAGATTGGAAACCCATAATTTTGGGGGCGTTTTGAAGGTGAAATCCCATTGAGAGAAGCCTTGATTCGTTCAATGAATATCCCGACAGTCAAACTCTTATCTGAAATCACTATTGATTATGGAATTCAATATGCTCGAAGCTTGGGGATCACTTCACCGTTACCTCGTGATCTTACGATTGGCTTAGGTTCATGGTCTGCGAGTCTCGAAGAGATCATGCGGGCCTACGCTATTTTTCCACGCTTAGGAAAACCGATTGTGTTGAACTATATCAAGAGAGTTGAGGACAGTTCTGGAAAGATCCTTGAGGAACTTCCTGCACTTCAAAATCCAGCGGAAGCAACTGGAACACCTGAAATAGTGGCAGGAGCTCTTCAAGCTGATGAGCCGCCTGTTATTTCCCCTCAAACGGCCTATGTGATGACTGATTTACTGAAGGCCGTGATCCGAGAAGGTACTGGGAGAGCAGCTGCCGGAGCTTCGGGTTCCATTGCGGGTAAGACTGGCACTTCAAATGATCATCGAGATGCTTGGTTTGTCGGCTATTCCCCCCATGTGATGGCGGG
>RFNT01000135.1 GCA_009927045.1 bacterium
GTTCGTTTGAATAAGTTACGTATCAAAGGCCCTGGAATTAACTTGCAATGGAAAGGTGCTTGTTCGCTACCTATCACCCAGAACAATCTTCTTTCTTCATTCCATTTGTCACACGAAACGGATCTCGATTTGGCACTCCTGAACAACCTGAAAGAGATGGGTGGAACTACACTGGAGGGTCGGTTGCAAAGTTCAGGAACATTGCATGCCGCCCAAGAAAGTTTTTCGGGCAGTGGAGAGTTGAGTCTCAAGGAATTTGCATATCAGGGTCATCGAGCTGGTGACTGGAACTGGGACTACTTGTTGACGCAAAAGGAAGTTCAGCTGAGTCGTTTGAAAGGAGTTCTAGGCAAAGGAAGCATCCAGTCTGAGTTATTAAAAATCGGCTTGGATAAGACAAAGAACATTGAAGGGGAAATAAGACTCTCGGATCTTGAGATCCAGGAACTCTTTTCTGCCCTTCAAGCAGAAGATGTTCCACTGTTTGGACAACTCGATGGAGTGATACGAGTTTCCGGGCCTTGGTCGAGCTCTCGGCGGGTACAACTCAAGCCCGACCTGAAATTACAAGAGTTTCTCATTTTAAATGAAAAGAAACTGGGACGAACTGCGGAGAACCAAATCCTCTACATCAAAGATGTCGGAATAGGCGGATCTGTTGAAGTTGAAAATGAGGACGTAAAGGTCTTGTTACAGAACCGAGTTTTAGGAGGCGACCTTGTGGTTGAGGGAAGTCTGGGAGGCTCTGGAGGCCAATTAGCGTTTGAGGGACGACAAGTGTCTTTGGACCAACTCAAGCAAATTGCTGAAGTCCCCTTTGGGGGGATTGCGCAGCTAAAAGGGGCTGTTCGGATCCACAAAAAAGATGTGAACGTTGAAGGGGAATTCGGCATCGCAGAGGCATCCATTGCTGATTTAATGCTCGGAACTGTGAAGGGAAAGGTTCAGTATCGAGAAGATTTACTTTCGTTCTCTCGACTTGAATTGAAGGCGCTTGAAACGGGTCGAGGCCAAGGATTCGTGGACTTTAAACCGAAAGAGACAACCTACCGTTTTGATATCAACGTTCCGAGAATTGGGATGGAGCAGACCTTGGGGCTCTTTAAAAAAATTACCCTTCCTGTGGAACTCCCCAAGGGAGGGGAGTTATCTACTCGAGTCACTGTCTCTGGAGGAAAAGACGACCTCGGCATTGATGTCTTGGTGGACGGGCAAGCGCGCTCTTTTGAATGGTATGGTGAAAAATGGATGTCTGCGGGCTTTGGATTTCGGTATCGGCCGGATTCTTTTACGGTGAATCGAGGAGTTTTTCTGAAGCGGTCGGGCTCTCTGGAAGTACGAGCGCAGTACGACAAAAACCAAAAGCAGTTAGCTTTTCATAGCTCTGGATTGCGTCTTGAAGATCTCGACCATTTAGGGAAGGCACCTCTGAAGGGTGAAATTGCGGGTCGCCTGATTTTCGAAGGGGATTTGGATTATCCTCGAGGTAATGGTGAGCTAATAATTACGAAGGCTCAGTTTAGAGAGGCTAAAGTTCCTGAGACTAAAATCACGCTAAAAACCTCAGGAGAACAGAGTCAGTACTGGTTAGATGCTCCTCAGAATCAGTTGAAGGCTCATGTAACCAGAAAAGAAGTGAACAACAAGATTATCTCCCGACTCAATTTGACGTGTAAAGATACTAACTTTGCTCCTTTTGTCTCTGCCTGGCTCGGCAAAGATATTAATCCGCTGAATGGAATTGTGATGTCGGGCGAGTGGACGATGGAGGGAGATTTTTCACATTCGGATTCTATCCAGGGAAAAGCTCAGGTCAACCAACTCAAGTTAGACTTCGAGGGGAAACCGCTTACTTCTCATGAGACTATCCGGGTGATTATCAATCAGGGTGGGGTTCAGATTCAGGATTTCAAATTGACTGGAGCTGATAACGAAATCAGTGGAGGATTCTCTCTGATCCCGCAACGATCCGTACAAGCTACTTTCAGGGGAAATCTTGGAGTTGATTTTTTGCAGCCATTCATACCTGGACTCGATTACGCGACCGGAATGGTGAGTTTCAATGTCAAAGCAAGCGGAGCTCCAGAATCCTATACGCTTAATGGCAATATTTTACTGAACGATACCACGTTCAGGCTGACCGGGATGGAAGACGAATTCAGAAGTGTGAATGCCCAGCTCGGTCTAGAGCCAAAAAAATTGGTGATGGAGCGATTTCAGGGCACCTTGGGTGGAGGAGAAGTGGTGGTGGGGGGAGACATCGATATTGGGAGGCTTTCGAAATTTGCTCCTAACCTGACTCTATTTGTCTCAAAAGTAAATTTGCAAACTGGGGGTGTTTTAAAAACTAAGCTCACTGGCGATTTGCGATTACGAGGAAAAGAAGCTCCCTACCAACTCAGCGGACAAGTCCATGTGGATGAAGCCCTTCTAACAAGCCTACAATCCCCTGGCGGGGCCGCCTCCGGGGATGAGCGTCCAGTGTTGACCTTCGATATCAAAGCCGATGCAAAAGACAGGCTTTTTGTGAAAACGGAAGTGATCAATGCTGAGTTTGGGGGTGAATTTCATTTAGTGGGAGATACAAATCAACTGGGGCTTTTGGGGAGGACCGAGGTCCGGAAAGGGCAAGTTTTCTTTAAGGATACGCCCTTCGATATTATTTCTGGTACGGCACGATTCGAGCGTCTTACGGAAATCTATCCAAGGTTTACTATCAATGGACGTAGCATCGTGCGAGAACAAAAAGGCCGCGCTTATCAAGATTACGAAGTGAATCTCCAAGTCCTAGGCACTCCAGATGATTATAAAATACGTCTAGCTTCGAATCCTCCGTTGGTGGAGCAAGACTTGATTTCGCTCTTGGTGCTGGGAATGACTACACGAGGCCAAGAGGGGAATTATTTTGATTTAGGAACAGCAATCATGGGACAAAGCCCGATCAAATCAAAAATTCAGAGCGAGTTGGGTTTAGATATTAAAGTGCAATCAGCCCCCAACCAAGGGAATACAATGAGTCAAGGAGCCTCTTCTGGTACAGGGGGAACGGGTGCCTCTGGTGGAGGGATGGTTCCTGCAGTACGCATTGAAAAAGGAATTACTCGCCGAACCAAGCTCTCCTATTCAAATACTTTAGATCAGGCTCAATCTCGAGAGTTGCGATTAGAGCAAATGTTAGATGAAAATATTACTCTGAACGCCACTGCAGGCGATCGGAGTCGAAACAATACACAAGCCAGACCTGGAGATGCCTTTGGGCTCGATTTACGATATCGATTCAGCTTTGAATAAAATCCATCAAAGGAAACCCTCCTGCTGGTTCCTTTGCCTGGCATTAGGCCTTTGGGTGTTCAATTTGCCCGCTTTCGGTGAAGTGATTGTCGGTCGTATCTCTTCAGAAACGCTGAATTCCCGTGAGTTGGATGAAATGCTGGATCTTCTCAAAATTAAAAAGGGGCAGAGGCTTGATTTGAAATCCCTGGATAAAGAGATCAGGAAAGTGACTGACGGTAAACGATTTGGAGATGTTCGAGTCTGGTTAGTGAAAAGCAAGGATGGCCGCCAAGAGTTGCGGATCGATGGTGTGCGACTCACTCAAGTGGGACACATTGACTGGGGGGCAGTCGAACCTTTCTTGGGGGCGGATGGTGCGCTCAATAAAAGATTATCTTCTGGAGATAGGTTAGATCTCAACAAGCTCAAAGAGGTTCAGGATCAAGCCACACAGGCGGCCCGCGATCAAGGATATCCGAACGCGGTTGTCCAATACGAGCTTACAGAAGCAGGCGATGGCAAAAGCACAGATCTCCAATTTCGAGTCGATTTAGGGCAACGACAGAAGATAGAGCGACTCGTTTTTAAAGGAGCTGAAACCGATGTGCTTCAAGGGGTTAAAAATCGTTTTAAACTTCGCCAGGGAGATGTTTTTAATAAAAAGGTTTTGGAAGAAAGTGTGACGACTGCACAGGCGTTCCTGGTACAGAACCAATACCCGTTATCTAAAATAAAATGGGATGTTCAATCAGGAAGTTCTCCCTTGGAAGTAGTTGTTATTTGCGAGATCGAACTGGGCCAGCAGTTCAGGTTTCTATTTAAAGGTAATGAGGCTCTCGACACCTCCACTCTGCGCGACATGATTGGTTCTGATTTGCTGGGGCAAGTAGATTTATCGTCTCGAATTAAGCGCTTGATTGAAGATCGCTACCGAACGTTGGGGTATCACTTTGTGAACGTTGAGGTGCGGAATCAATCGACTACTTCACAATTGGCTCAGGTAGTTGAGATTAAAATTCAGGAAGGCCATAAAGTGTTAATAGATGCCATGACCTTTGATGGGTTGTGGAATGGAGTCCTAGGAGATCCTGCAGATATCTATTTTGAAAGTGCTGTTGGAGTATTGAATCGGCGTGTTTTTTGGGAGGCGGGGCTGGAAGAGTCTAATCAGCGATTCGTAAAAAGCCTACGAGAACGTGGATTTCTCAGTGCTACTATCACGGGCCCTCGTATATTTTTCAGTGATGATAAAAAAGGAGTCCAGCTGTTTTTTGATCTTCAACTCGGACATTTATATCAAATAAAAAAGATCAGCATTGAGGGAAATCAAAATGTTCCGGACTCTGTGATTCAGGAGGCTCTGAGTATCAGCGTCGGAGATCAGGTGAATCGGGATTCGCTTCGAACCAGTGGTGAATTGGTTCGGGCTCGTGTTCAGAGTTGGGGATATTTGGATGCTCAAGTTGTACTGGAAGAACGTAGCGGCGAAGTTATTCCAGGAAAGCGGGAAGAAGGAATGGAAATCGCCGTAAAAATTACAGAGGGTAAAAAATACGAAGTTGGATCAATTCGAATTGAAGGCTTGAATCGAACACAGGAGAAAGTTGTTCTGAGAGAGTTGGTTTTTAAAACAGGAGAGCCCTTCGATCCTGAGAAGGTGCGACAGAGCGAGGAAAATATTGCGTTGTTGGGGCTCTTTAGTCGAGTGGAACTAGTATCAAGTTCCTCTGCTGAAGCACCGCAGATCAAAAATATCACGGTTATTGTGAGCGAAATAAAACCTGGCTTTGGCGAAGTGGGCTTAGGAGCCCTCTATGAGGATCCCCTGTTTCGTGCCCGCACGTTCCTAGGAATTGGGTATCGTAATTTATTCGGCCTGAATCAAACGGCCTCTCTGCGGTCAGAAGTCTCGCTTCCTATATCCAGAAGCAATGTGCTCATACCCTTTATTGAATATGCGGCTATTGCTAATTATCGGGCACCTTACTTAGCAGATCTTCCCATTGTTTTTACAGCTCAGGGCGGATTTGACAGTTTTCAGGTGGCTTCATCCACAGATGGAAAAACATCAGATCTCCAAACAAAGGCTCGATTAGAAGAGCGGGTTGAAAAACGCCTGAGCAGACGGCTGACTGCGCAGTACCGGTTGCATAGATTAGAGAGGACTCGCACTGAAGTCCTTCAGCGACAGGATTCTGGGCAAACTAAAACGTTAAGCGACACCATTGACGTGATTGGGTCCACGGGCCCCGTGCTTCTTCTAGATTTCAGAAATGACTTGTTTAATCCCACCTCCGGGAGTTTCCACGTTTTAGATGTCGAGTTCGCTCATCCGTCGTTGCTTTCAAATTCGGGTCTTTCTTTTCTGCTGGCTCTCCAACGGAACTCCTTCTATATTCCTTTGTCGAGCCGGGTTGGGTTTGCGTGTTATGTTGGCCTGGGCTGGTCACGAGCTCTTCTGGAGAAGGGCCTGCCTGAAGCTCGACTCGCCAATGAACTCGCTCTAGGTGGGCAAGGCACCATTCGAGGTTATGCTCCCCGATTATTCAGAGCGCCTGCTGGGATACGTGAAATTGCTTTTTATAATGTGCGCTCGGAGGTGACTATTCCGCTTTTTGGAGAAGTGAGCGGAGCAGTGTTTTTTGATTCAGGTCAGTTGTTTCCTGAATTTAGAACTGAACCCAGAAATGATGGGGTGGGTGTAGGAGTTCGTTACCGGACTCCTGTGGGCCCTATTGTATTAGATTTGGCCCATGGATTAAGTCCGGCTGCTGAATCCGTTATCCGCTTCACTTTTACAGTGGGGAGTATTTAGCCTTTTTCTAACTTCGGAATGAGGATTTTTAATTTGTTGCCAGGGAAGATGCGCGATTTCTTTAAAGTGTTCCATTTAAAAATGCTTTGAACAGTCACATTGTATTTTTCAGAAATTGACCACAAAGATTCTCCTTTTTGAACCATGAAAGTGAAACTCACCTGGTTTTGAAGCGGGAGAAGGAATAGGCCCTAACGAAGCTATAGCACGTGATTTTTTAATCGGTGGTGCCTCGGGAACCGGAGCCAGCGCACCTCGAGAGGATGCGATTTTTCGCTCTACCAGAACTTTGGCTCCTACCGGAACTCGGATGATGTGGCTTTCTCGGTTGGGAGGGGTAACCCCTTTCAGAAAAGCTGGATTTAAGTCCAGCATCTCATCGGTCGAACAATCAATGGTTCTCGCCAACTCTCTTAAGGACAACGGTTGAGAAATTTCAACCGTTTCGAATTCAAGAGGCTCCTGATAACTCAAGTCCTTAAACCCATATTTATGAGGGTTTTTTGCGATAATAGCCGCTGAGATGAGTTTGGGAATGTAATCCTTGGTCTCACGACGAATGTGTTTTGTTTCCGAAATGCGCCAAAAATTATTAGTTTGGAGTTCTTCAATGGCACGCAGTATTTTGTACTCCCCTGCATTATATGCACTCGCAGCAAGGTACCAGGATTCAAACATGAGATAGAGATCTTTCAGGTATGCAGCCGCTGCTTGAGTGGATCGGATAGGGTCTCGACGTTCATCTACCCAGGAGTCGATTCTCAACCCATATCTCTTTCCAGTGGCTTTCATAAATTGCCAGGGGCCTACCGCTTTAGCTCGTGACTTGGCTCTCAAGTTGAATCCACTCTCAATCAGCGCCAAATAAACGAGATCAACAGGCAATCCAGATTTTTTGAAAATTTCCCTCATGCGCGGCAAATATTTGCTCGAGCGCTCTAAATACCGCTCCATGTGGCCGCGTCCTTTTCCAGTAAAGTAATCAATCCACCCTTCCACTCTGGAATTTACGAGAATGGGAAAATCGTATCGACTATTATCGTATAAGCTGTGCGTATTGGGTTCTTCCCCTCGAATCACTTCATCTAATGTCAGGTTCTCAATCTCCTGGGCTTTGGAGAGATCCTTAGAAAAAGAAGCATCAGAAAACTCGGTTTCACGTTCCTTTTCCAACATCTTGGCAATTGCATCATTGGAACGAACGGAACCAGAAGATGCTTTGGTATTTTTTGAAGTTACCGAGGAACAAGCAACGAGCCCAAGCGCCAAAGGGATAAAAATAAAAACAGGGATCATGAATGAATGAGGTCTTGGCCAATTCATGTCAGTGGGTGCGATCCTGTCTTTTCAAATGGGTTGTTTCCAAAAGGCCCCCCATGATTTCTCTCAAATATGAGGCTGCTACCGCTCGCAATTGGTCTAGGGTCAGTTCTTCAGGGCTGATGTTGTGTCGCTGAATGATCGCTTGTAATTCTCTTCGGATCGTTTGGGAAGGAATTCCGGTCAATTGAATCACTTGGTCTAAAAGCCGCTTTCGTTTCTTTGGACGAGCTGCTTTTCGAGTTTTTTTGCGCTTAGTCACCCCAAACCCCTTTTTGGAAGATTCTAACACATAAACTACATACTCGGAACTTGAGTGGCGAGATTTTCAAAGCTAGCGTATTGAGCAAGCCATGCCACTTTAATAGAGCCCAAAGGCCCATTGCGATGTTTACCAATAATGAATTCAGCCACGCAGGCGGTGTTGGGCTGAATGGGCTCCATTTCTTCACGGTGAATGAAGATGATCAAGTCGGCATCCTGCTCAATGGCTCCCGATTCCCGCAAATCCGCTGGAGTCGGTCGTTTGTCTTGGCGCAGCATGATGTTCCGATTGAGCTGAGCTAACGCTAATACGGGGACATTCAATTCTTTTGCGAGCGCTTTCAGTGAAGCTGAGATTTCAGAGATCACACGTTCGCGATTATCTTGTTTATTGGCACTGCCCATAATTTGAAGGTAATCCACTACAATTAACCCAATATCTCCTAATTGGGCCTTGAGTCTTCTGGCTTTTCCTCGGAGCTCCAAAGAGGTGATTTGAGAAGTGTCGTCAATGTACAGAGGAGCTTCGGAAATAGTTCCTGCGGCACGAGTAAGACGAGCCCAATCTTGTTCCGTGAGCTTCCCGCTACGAATCCGGTGGATTCAACTTTTCCCTCTGAAGACAGCAATCGATGGATGATTTGCATCTTGGACATTTCAAGAGAGAAAAAAAGTACTGGTCGTTTGGTGTGAAGAGCTGCATGTCGAGCCACTCCAAGCGAAAAACTGGTTTTTCCCATGCTAGGACGGCAAGCAACTACCACTAAGTCCGAGGGCTGAAAGCCTTGAGTGAGCTTATCCAGCTCAATCCAGCCAGAGGGAGTGCCCGTTAAGTCACTTTGGTTCTCAAATCGTTTCTCTAGTTCAGAAAATGCCGAGCGCACTAGATCTCGGGCAGCTGAAACATTTTCTGATTTTTTGGAAGAACTGACTTTGAAAATTTCTCGTTCAGCAAAGTCAACGAGCTCAGCTGAGGGAATTGCGGGATCAAATCCTTTTTGAGCTATGTCTGTGCACGAAGTGATCAGTCGGCGTTTCACCGCCTGTTCAGAAACCAATTGCGCATATTTCTCTGAATGAATCGCTGTGGGAACGCGTTCCAACAATTCAGCTAAATAAGCGGCTCCGCCTACTTCTTCATAAACCCCCAACTCCTTCATTTTAGAAGTGAGAGTGACCAGATCAATCGGCTCCGATTTCTTAGCAAGCTCACACATGGAATTGAAAATTTTTGCATGAGCCGGACGGTAAAAATCATGGGCAGAAAGTGAGTCTGCTACGCGATCAAAACTGTGGTTATCGAGGAGAACGCCCCCTAAAACGGATTGTTCAGCCTCTAAGTTTTGAGGCGGGATGCGAGCATCTGTTGTGACCATAGGGTTTCATAGCTTGGCTCTGAGGAGATGGCAATGAATCGAAAAGAAAAATGCATTAAGAAAGGGGAAGATTTTTGTCTCGGGTTGGAAGTGAGGATGGAGGAGGAATTTCTTCGGTGTCCATTCCAGTAAGCCGGCTGATGGCACTACTGAACCTAGAGAGGTGCGTTCCCGCAACGCCAAAGGCAGAATGGGCCTTTTCAAGGGCATTCCCGATGTCTGAAAAACGGGTTTCAAAATTCTGGAAGTGTTGTTGTGATTTTTTTACTTCGAGAATCGTAGCTTCAACTCCCTTAGCCATTTCATAATAATTTCGGGCGACTGAAACGGCGTGTAAAGTTACTGCTAGGGTATTGGGAGAAACTGCAAAAACTTTGTTCTTAGAAAGGTCTTCACATAACCGGACATTGCGTAGGATTTCGAAGTAGAGGGTCTCACTGGGAACAAAAAGAAGCGCCATGTCAGTGGTGCCATGTTCAGGATGAATGTATTTGTCTTTGATTTGTTTCGACAAAGATTTCATCATTTCAGAAAGTGTTTTACGCGCAGCTTCAAGCTTCTGAGGTTCTTCTGTTTCAAAAAGAGCCAAAACTTGTTCCTTCGGAAATTTACTATCGATAGGCAGGACTGCATTCGGGTACTTGATGACAGCATCGACTCGTTCGGCTGAATGAGGAACAATTCGGTATTGTAATTCGAACGCATCTTGGGGAAGTAAGTCGGTGAGCAAGGCCTCCAACATAGCCTCTCCAAAGCCTCCGCGTAAATGCGGCAATTTGAGTAGGTTGTTCAAATCATGAATGGATTGTCCAACTTGATTGAGATTAGCTAGTTGGAATTCAGCCGCTTTAAATGTTCTTGGATTTTATCAAAATGAAGAAACCCTTCTTTTAAATTTAATTCTAGTTTTTGTCCTACACTTTGTGTGAGATCTCCTAAACGATTTTCCAAGGTCTTTTGAATAGTGGAAATTTTGGAGTCCATGCCCTGGGAAGCT
The DNA here is from genome assembly GCA_009927045.1 of bacterium. Lineage (GTDB taxonomy): Bacteria > Bdellovibrionota > FAC87 > UBA2466 > UBA2466 > RFNO01. The sequence goes on from RFNT01000135.1 coordinate 10,046, forward strand.
TGGAACAAGCCTTGCTGAAGTTCAGAGCGCAAAGTGGAGTTTTTTAGCTCTTGAGAGCGTTCCAATTCCTTCTGGCTCACCAGTAGGTTACGTTGCAAGCTTTCAAAGTTATCAGCGAGGAGTTTGAAGCCAGCTTGGGCTTGTGATTGTTGGGAGCGATGCAGCCAAACGATGAGGCCCACTAACCCTAGGCCCAATCCCACAAATCCGCTGATCCATTCTAAAAGCATTTCATCTGAATAGCACACCCCTCGAAGCGGGTCATGCATTTATTGGAAGTTGTTCAGATGGCTGCTTCAGATACTTTAAAGGAGATCCTATTCGTACCGCCAAGTAACTATTTTCCATTCTCATCCGGGGCAAGATCAAATCAGCGTAATTCAAAATCCACTCCAAGCGGTTGGGATCCTTGCAAGATTGATCCACTAAGCATTTGAGGGCGTAATAGTCGCACGTGATGCGAGTGAGTCGCTCTGCGGATAAGAAAGGGTAAGTGAGATCTGTTTTTTCAGAGAGCAGATTCAGTGAAAAGTCCTTTATGAACTCTTGAATTTTAGATTGCTTGAGATCCTCAATGTCGGTCTTGAATTTATCTCTGATGATACTTGAAAGAATTTTGCGAATCGCTTGATTCAATTCATTACGGGCCTGAAGAAGAGAGGATTTAACGGGGTCTAACGTTACTTTTGATTCTGCCCATGCCCCGGCCAAAGAACCTAAAAAGCCGGCAGCATGTTGAGCTACATCTTTTAGCGTATCCTTGAGCACCATTAAACTTTGAATCTGAGAAGTTCCCTCGTAGATAGGGTAAATAACCGATTCTCTCCAAAGTCGTTCCACCGGATATTCTTTGCAAACCCCATAGCCACCGAAAAGTTGTAAGGCATTGCGAGTAATAGTAACGGCTTTTTCGCAGCAGTAATACTTACAAAGCGGGGTGAGACGACGGTAGCGAGTTTTCCATTTTCTTATTGCGGATTTGTCGCCCTTTTTTTCAGCGATTGATAGGAGGTCTCCACAGCATGCAGCTTCCATTACCATGCTTCTCATGGCTCCTATCTCAAGCTCCATTTCATGGAGCATATCTGCCACCAGGGGATGTTGAATGATGGGTTTATCCCAAGTCACTCGTTGCTGGGCATATTGTTTAGCTTCTTCTAACGCTGCAGTTGCTATTCCTGTTGCAAGCGCTGCCATAGCTAATCGAGCTTCATTCATCAGATCTAACATGACTTTGAAGCCCTCACCCTCGGGACCCAAAAGCTCGCCCACGGAATCTTCAAAAGCCAGTTCACAAGTGGGTGAGGAGTGGAGGCATACTTTTTCTTCAATTTTTGTAACTTTTACGTTCGGTTTTCCATCGACTTCTTTTAGAAGAATTAAAACTGATAAGCCATTGAGTCCTTTTGATGTGGGGTCCGTTCTTACAAGGGTAAATACAATGTCAGCGTTACCGTTAGTAATGAATCTTTTGGCACCATTCACCAAATAGTGTTCTCCAACTTTTTTGCCCGATGTTCGCAATTTACCTAAGTCAGATCCGGCTTCTGCTTCAGTCAACGCCATGGCGGTTTGCCATTCGTTATTCATCAGTTTTGGGAGAATCCGAGCCTTCTGCTCTGCTGTGCCCCACTTCGCTACAAACGAGGCCATCGAGAAGGCGGCAACGGTGAGCCCGGTGTTAGGACACGCCTGCGCTAGCATTTCCAGGCCGATGACCTGAACCGCTTGTGGTAAGTTTAAACCCCCGTCTGTGCGATGGACTTGAGCTGAGAAAACGCCAAGCTCTACCAGCCGTTTTAAGTGGCTCTGCAAAACTTCTGGAAGAATCACTTGGCCATTTTTCAAATGAACTCCGTGTTCGTCCAGTTCTGTGGCTTTAGGTCGGATCACTTGGGCAGCTAGTTTACCAATTTCCTCCAAAGCACCTTGGTAAAACTCCAAGCCCTCTTCCGAATTTTTAAAGGTATTCGGATCTCCAAAAGTGGATTCCCAATCCATTACATAACTGGGGATCCGGGAGAACTTCTTTAAAAGTAGGGGTCTGTCTGAAATATCCGTGAACAAGTTGTCAGCCACGTCACTCCTCCTTTGGTGCAAATCCGAAGAAAAAAAGGGTGGGCGGCGCGTGCCCCCCACCCTTTGTATATAAGGTTTAACTCCCTTAGTGAAGTTCAGCGGAAACTTCCGGTAAAGTTACCGGAATGTTTAAATGAGGTGCTGAAGTGTTCACAAAATCAAAGAGAGATTTTTCATCAAATCCTTGATAAGCGCGATTGTCTCGAATGATGAGAGGCCGTTTGATCAGATTCGGATCTTTCAACATGAGACGGATTGCTTCATTTTTTGTAGTTCTTCTTTTTCCAAGATGGTTGTCTTTATAAGTGGTGCTGCGTTGATTTAAGCTCGCATAAATATTTTCCGCCTTAATGACTTTTTCCAGCAAACTGCGTGGGGGTGGCTCGTGAACAATGTCCTTCAACTGGTATTTCACGCCTTTTTTATTCAGAAAGGCGATAGCTTTCTTGCATTGTGCACAGCTCTTTTTCGCATATAGAACAATTTCTCCCATTTGCTTACTCCTTTGGGCGTTAATTGTGAGACCGTGTGTATTAGCACAAGGGGGCGGGTTGCCACAAGTTACTTCTCATTTTTGCCACTAATTTGCCGTTGTGGCTTTATATTTCCTGAATAAGTGACACTTTTTGCTAGTTGAGAAATTCATTGAAAACCTTTAAGTACCTCGTGGGGCTCAAACAACTCCCGGAGTGGGAGCTGGCCGTTTTACGCAAGGTATTGAAATTAAAATGGAAACACAAATACAGATTTCTCGGATGGGTTTGGAAGGGCAAGGCGTAGGGTACGACTCTGAAGGGAACATCTATTTTGTCCCCGGTTCAGTGGTGGGAGATTTAGTAAAAGTTCGAGCTCGAACCGATTCTAAAAAATATCGAGATGCGGAGTTGATTGAAGTCCTTGAACCCGCTCAGACTCGGGTAAAACCCATCTGTCCATATTTTCAAAATTGCGGAGGTTGTGATTGGCTTCATTGGGATTATGCGGCCCAACTCAAAGCAAAAGAAGAAATGGTTCGCCATATTCTCGAACGAGGCACTTTAAATCCGAGCACTTGGTTACCTATTCAAGGAGCAGAGGAAACTGTTCATTACAGGAATCGCGTTCAGATTAGGCGGCAAGGCCCAGTGACTGGATTTTTCAGAAAAAAAACGCATGAGCTGGTGGATGTTACTCAGTGCAAAGTTGCTGCAAATCAGATCAACGAGGAAATCACCAAAATTCGCCAGGAACCTCTTCCTGAAACAGGGCAGGTTACTAAAATAGAACTTCTTGTTGATGCAGAGGGAAAAGTTCATCGTTTCGAAAACGTCCCTCACAGCTTTTCGGGATTTCAGCAAATCCATGCAGGTCAGAATGAGTTACTGAGAAAAAAAGTGGCAAGTCGAGTTCGAGAACTGAAAGCTCGTAAAGTATTAGAGCTTTATTGTGGAGACGGAAATTTAACTTACTCCTATCTCGATGCCGTTGATAAAGTCTATGCGATTGACGCGTCACAGAGTGCTATAGCGTCCGCTCGCTCAAAGCGCTCCAGTGAATCAAACAATCACGTTTGGTTTTTTGCGGATCAAGTGAACGGCAGTTTATTGCGAAGATTACCGCCGGAGATGAAAGATTATGATACACTGATCTTGGATCCACCCAGACAAGGTACTTTAGGGTGCTTGTCTCGGTTTATCCATAAACAATTAAAAAATATTATCTACGTTTCATGCGCACCAGTGACTTTCACACAAGATGTACAATGTTTAAAAGAAGACTTTGTTCTCCTTTCAATAGAACCCATAGATATGTTCCCGCAAACCCGTCACGTCGAATTAATCGCTACTTGGGTGCGGCGCTCCTCTTAGTTGTTTTAGGGGTTTCGCCTTGGGGAATGGCTGAAGAAGCTCCAGGAGACATCGTTTCAACTCGTCGAGAAACCGAACTTCGCAAAGAACCCTATCCAGATGCTGAAAGCTTGGGGATATTGCCTGTAAAAAGTATTGTAACCCTTTTGGGAGAGGAAAAAGGACGCTTTGTTCAGGTAGAGGTTGAGTTAGAAGAGGGGGCGCTCACGGGTTGGGTTGAAGTTTCTGCCGTTCGAAGAAAAAAGAAAGTCGAGGAAGAGAGTCCTGAGCCGGAAGTTGCTGAAGAAGAGCCTGCGAAAAAAGTAATTCCAGTAAAAAAATATCAATCGAAGAAGAAAAAGAAACGAATAGCGATTCCCCAAGATGAGGGGCTGTTACTTAAGAGAGATTCCACGTTTAGCTATGGAGCAGTGGTAGGCGGGCATTTGGACATGATCCGGGTTGAGGTTCCCGAATCCGATTTTTCCGGGAATGGATTCTCTTTGGGCGCCACAGTATCTTTTGTATTGGATCCGAATTTCCGGTTGCGCACTGAGCTGGTTTATTCGAATCATTCTGGAATAGATTCGAATGAGCGAATGGTAGCGATGGGGTTTATGGATCTTTCGGCGCTCGGAGAAGTGCCATTGACGACTTCGTTCTCGATATTTGGAGGAGTTCAATACTCTTTTGGCATCGGGTTGGATAACGAAGCTCAAGGGATTGATCCTCGAACGCTAGAAACTGCCTCCGAACTTTCGGGCTTTTGGGCTCAAGGGGGATTGGGGTATCGGTTCTCTGTGGGCGAACAATCTTATTTAACTCTGCGCGGAAGATATGCCGGGGCCTTGATGACTTCTCCTTTAGCCATTCACACTTTCGGGCTGCAGCTCGTTTGGGAAATTGAAGGGTAGTGAGTGACTGGAGTTTAAACACTCGCGTTTTGTCTGACCTGTATACAGTTCCGCACAACCCCGGTAACAAAAAGTTAGTCACTGTAAATCATTGAAATCTCATTGAATTGATCACACTGCTAAGGCCACGACTGTATTCCAGTCAGTCGCAGAACTCGTTGGATAAAAAGCGACGCCTGAAACTGTCTTAAATTGATTGGCACGAGGGCTGCAACTGTAAGATATCAAGAAGCAAACAACAGGCATCACAGAAATTACAGCTTTGAACACAACTGAGTAACGGCATCTACGACAATCAGCGAGAACATCACAACACATACTTTCACAAAGGGATTCTAGTTTCTAGAATCCCTTTTTAATTTTTCTGCAAATTGAGATTCAAAAAAATGCACCATCAGTCGAGCTTGTTCCAAGATATTGCTGAGCTTGGTATTGCCATGTCCTTCATCAGAAAACACTTTTAACTCCACTGGAATATTTCTCTCTCGAAGACTTTTTGCCAAAGTCTCTGATTCGCTCACGGGGACCCTGGGGTCGTTCGCCCCATGAAAAATCAGTAAGGGGGTCTTGATTTGAGATAAATAGGTCATGGGCGAGATCGACTTCAAAAATGGTTCATCGGTAAGGGGACCGTATTCAACCTCTCGTAGACTTCGCCGATAAGGAGACGTATTTTTGAGAAACGTAATAAAGTCCGCAATCCCAACTGATTCAGCGGCTGCTCCAAATAAGCTACTCCCTTCTTGAATGCTTCTGAGTACTACAAAGCCTCCGTAACTTCCTCCAAAAATACCCAACCGGTCTGGAAGCGTGTAGCCTTGAGTGATCAACCAACGAGCGCCTTCTAGGGTATCTTGGACACTGTCCATTCGTTTTTTGTAGTCATCCAGACCTACATAGGTTTTTCCATAACCTGAACTTCCCCGAATGTTGGGTGCCAGGATCCCAAACCCTCTTTGCAAAAAATACTGAAAGATTTTACTAAAAGTAGGTCGGAATTGAGCCTCTGGACCACCATGACTATAAATCACAAAAGGAAGCGGTTTTTTTTCGTTTCCTTGTTCTCGAGGTAGATAAAGAAAAGCGGGAATTTCAAGTCCATCGAATGATTTGTATTTGATCAAAGTTTCTGATGCGAAACATTTAGGGTCAATCAAACCCAGATTAGGCTGAGTCCAAGGGACTCTTTTTCCCTGCGACCACTTCCAAACGCCGAGCTGGGTTGTAGAGGAGGTAAAATTAAAAAAGAATGCGTTGGGGTCATTTCCACTGCGTAAGTAGCTGGGGTTGCTGACCACGCCCGATGGAAATTTTGGCATAGGTACGGGTTTATGAAATATTCCACTGGTTTGAAGTTCACTTCCGGAAAACTTGGAATAGCCGTCCTCGTTGATGACATAAGTCAATCTTCTTCGATTGGGAGATAAGATAAAATCTTCAATTTCATGATTCTCTCGAGTAACCAGAGTAGGCTTAGCCGGGGATTCAATATTCAAGTGATAGATTTGTGCTTTTTCAGTTTGAAGCTCTGAAAGAAAAAGCAGATGTTTAGAGTCAGCTGAAAAAAGCGCCTTCTTATGTCCAGAGTTGGTCCAAGGATCAGACAACGTCATGAGCTTTCCTTTGGCCTGATCAAAAACAAGAATATCGCTGTCTACGATTGAACGATACTGTGTGATCGCTACAAGTGCTCCATCCTGGGATACATCCGTAACAAAATTGAGGCCCGATAACTGAACCAACAGAGTTTCTTTTCGGCTAGATAGGTCTAGACGATAAAGATCAAAATCGACTTTATTACGCTTGTTTGAGGTAAAGACGATCCAATCCTCAGAGGGACCCCAGCGGAAACTCTCAATACGAAAAGTTCCATCTCCAGTGAGAGGCGCGACATTTTTTGTGGATAAATGGATCCAATGGAGCTGGTATTGCTCATTGCCGTCTTTATGGCTAGTAAAAAGCAATTGGTTTCCAGTGGGGCTGAGCGCAAATTGGGCAACGCCATCTGGAACAAATGTGATCTGGCTTGGCCAAAAATTGGGCTGACTTAAATGAAAGACCTGAGGCTTTTCTCGAAAGTCCGACAAAAAGTAAACGCCGCCAATGGGATCTGCTTGCGGCGTTGAGGAAGAAGTCATCTGCACGTAAGCGTCTACGGAGTGCTGAGTTTTGCACAATCCCCCAGATTGGGCCGTTGAGGTGGGTTTGGAGATTTT
>RFNT01000025.1 GCA_009927045.1 bacterium
TTAAAATAAGTATCCGAATGGAACAGAAGATAGCCGGCAGTTTCTGTCTCGGAAAAAGGTCTCTGAGTGCTGCTTTTATCGGGCAGTTCACCGAGTTCTAGCCGTCTATTGAATTCAATAGAGCGCTGTTCCTCCCCTCGGGTCGGAGCATGGTTCAGAGATTCTTCTGCTGAAAAAGCGCAACTTACAAAAAAAACAAAAACACAAAGTAAAGACTGAACCATGGTATTCCCCCTTAAGCTCTAGAACGAAATTCTCTAGCTTAAAGAGTATATTCGCAGTTTCTAATGCTGGAAAATCTTTTTTTCCATCTCGTGGATACCGTTTTCTGTAACAATGAAGTAATATCTCGGTAAAAACTCAGATTCCATTGGAGAAAACATGCCAAAAATCACTCTTATTTTATCTTCAGTGATGGGCCTCATGTGCGTTTGGCTTGCCCTACAAGTCATCAAGAATCGAAGAAAACACCAAGTTTCATTGGGGGATGGGGGAATCGATGAGTTGACGAGAGCTATCAGGGCGCATGGAAATTTCGTGGAATACGTCCCCTTGAGTCTCATTTTGTTGGCATGTAGCGAATTGAATCAGGCTCCCCTTCTCGTCGTCACCGGTTTTGCGGTTTTGATTTTCTTAGGACGAGCTTTTCATGCCTATGCGTTTTTAGGTGGGAAAGACCATTTCAAGCCCCGAATCTTCGGTATGAAACTCACGCTGTATGGACTAGTGGCTCTTTCCGTTTTTAATCTGGGGCTATTTATTTGGAATGTATGAGCTCTCGAATGATTTTCCGGCTACTTTCATTCATCGTGTGGCCGAGCTCAGCAATAGCAACAAACTTTTTTCCTAGTCCTTGCGCTTTCAGGGCCCCAAACGAAGATTGTGCATATTCAAAAGGCACGATCGTATCTTTCTCTCCATGGACCCCATAAACTTCGAGATCAGAAAGCCCTGAGTAAGCATCCACTCGGTAAGCCGCTCCAACTCCGATGATCTTTTTACAATCAAGACCCGCTTTCACTAAAAAAGGCGCAAAGAATCCGCCTTGTGAAAACCCAATCACAGTCCACACTAAGTGCCCCAAACCTACTTGGTTGATCAGTTTCAAGAGCGACTCAGCAGCAAACTCGGGAGCAATCATTTGTTTTCCGGAAACCGGATCCCGAAAATACCATGCGTACCCTTCTTTAAATTCGTTTTCTCTTTTTGTGGGACTTGGAAAAAGTCCGTTGGGAA
>RFNT01000049.1 GCA_009927045.1 bacterium
ATATAACATATTGATTTTTTTATTATTTTACTGGGCACCTTTCCTTCAAGGGCTCCTGCATTTTACCCGAAAAGAAAGAGATGATTTACGAACGAGGAGTGCTGCCTGTGAAAAAAGTCTGCTGCTTAATCGGTGTGCTAGTCACCATCAAAGCGTTCACTCAAGAAGCACGAACGCCTCGGTGGCCGATGCCCCGCCCAGCCCGAACTCTCAGCAATGCTCAAGGCTTTCGATTGGCTGAGTACCAAGGCTACGTCAAATCACTCTCTGAAAGAGAACGGACTGAATTTGCTGAAGATGCCAAAGTGAGTTTCGGAAACATGGGCGTCAACACTGAACACATCCTTGTGAAGTTCAAAGATGCTGCGACCGAACAAAGCGTTGTCCAATCTTTAAAATTTAAAAAGCCCTTGCGAAATCTGAGCGGACTTGAAGTTAAAGTCTTTCAAATTCCTCCAGGAGCAAATCAAACCGAATTGCTCGCTCATCTCGGTGCCCTCCGGGAGCTTGAAGGAGTAGAGTACGCTTATCCCGATTATAAAATCCGAATCGCGAACACACCTAATGATCCCGATTACGGAAGGCTCTGGGGACTTCATAACACTGGAACTTCAATTTTAGGGACTGGTTTTCCCGATGCTGATATTGATGCCCCTGAAGCTTGGAAAGTGAGTACCGGCTCCCGTGATGTCGTTGTGGCCATACTGGATACCGGGATGGATTATACGCACCCGGATTTGATCGATAACGTTTGGAAAAATCCGGGCGAAACAGGAACCGATAGCGCCGGCAACGACAAATCTACGAACGGCATTGACGACGATGCCAATGGGTTCATCGATGACTTCCGAGGTTGGGATTTCGCCGCCAATGATAATGATCCTCAGGATGACCACGGACACGGCAGTCATGTGGCCGGTACCATCGGAGCCACTGGAAATAACGGGATCGGGGCCACCGGAGTGAATTGGAAAGTCAGCTTAGTCGCTCTTCAAATTTTCGATTCCAGTGGCAGTGGTGATTTCAGCACCGCTCTGGCCGCTTTAGAGTATGCAACCCAGATGAGATTTCCGATCACCAACAATAGCTGGGGGGGAAGTGAGTATGTGGAAGCGTTTGAAGATGCTCTCAAACGCAACCGCGATGCAGGAAGTCTCTTCATCGCAGCAGCTGGAAATGACCGAGCAGATACCGATTCCACTCCGTTTTATCCGGCTGCTTTCCAAGTGGAGAATGTGATTTCCGTTGCTGCCTCTGATCATAAAGATCAACTCGCTTACTTTTCAAACTATGGCAGAAACTCAGTCCATTTGGCTGCGCCAGGAGATAATATTTTTCAACCTTTTCTTGGGGTGGGTACAATTACGAATCGGGAACTTCAATGGCTGCACCTCATGTCACAGGAGCTGCGGCACTGATCAAAGCCGTTTGGCCGAGTCTGACGTATGCACAAATCAAAACTAAAATTTTGGAATCCGTCGATGAGATCATCGCCCCAGAGTTTATTGGAAAAACGATCACCGGAGGCCGTCTCAATGTGGCTCGTGCCGTGGGGGGTGAACCTTCCCCACTTCCTTTGCGTCTGGCCCTAGTGAACTCTACTCCGCGAGTAGGTCCTCCTACAGGAGGGACTGAAATCACAGTCACCGGCGTTGGGATTCATCCCAATGTACAAGTCACCCTCGGACTCAAACCCTGCACTAACGTGCGAGCACCTTCCCAACTAGAATTAAAATGTATCACATCACCGACTTCCATCTTGGGGCTTCATAACGTGACAGCGACAAACCCCGATGGCACTAGAAAAACGTTGAGTGGCGCATTCAGGTACAGTCCTCCGCCAACCTTGAATAGTATCAATGCTGTTTCGACCCTCATCGCAGGTGGAGCCACAGTCACACTTCAAGGCACTCAGTTTGAAACTACGGGCACTCAAGTAAGAATCGGTGAAAAAATCTGCTCCCAAGTGCAGGTTCAAAGTTCCACTCAACTCACTTGTGTAGTGCCCCCCTATGATCCAGGATCATACCGAGTCACGGTCATCAATCGCTGGGGACAGGAAAGTACGGAGCCGGTTCAGTTCGCTTATTATGCACATCCTGCGCCTGCGATCAGTGCCGTGAATCCAAGTGCAGGTCCTTTAGCTGGCGGAAATTTAGTGACTGTGAGTGGCGCCAACTTCCGATCGGGTGCTGTTGTTCACGTGGGCGGCTTGGAGTGTGCTCAAGTGAATGTGCTTTCCCCATCGCAGCTCACATGTCGTACTCCAGCTCAAACTGTGGGAACTTATACTTTCAAAGTCACTCATACCGATGGACAAACCGGGACTTTTTCAAACGGCTATACTTATCGTCCTGCACCTCAAGTCACCAGTGTAACTCCTACGCGTGGTTTAACCTCTGCCGGAACGTTGCTCACCATTTCGGGAAGCCAGCTGGTTTCTGGAGCCACTGCAATGGTGGGCACTCAAGCTTGTAATGATCCGCGTTGGATGTCAGCCACTCAAATCACTTGCAGAACTCCGGCTCTACCTGCAGGCAGTCATCGCATCGCAGTGACGAATCCCGAGGGGCAATCGAGTTCGTCCTCGACCGCAACGTTTGAAGTGGTCTCGCCTCGTTGGGTTCGGACGAACGGAAGCTCCTGCGTAACGGTGTGCAGTCAACAGAGCCTTGTATCGAAGCCAAGCCCAGAGGGCGCTTATTGTGCTTCTGGTGAAGTGATTCCTGCTTCGGCCCAAGGGATGATCTCATTTCCAAATGGCTGCAGCCCGAATCGGCAGTGTGCAGCGCAAGGCTCTGTGAATGGAGCCAGTCATCAAGGTCGTTTTTGCTATGGCCCAAGACAGTCTAAAAATAATCAACGTACTGATGTGACTATGGGTTGCTATTGCAGTTTATAGCATTTTTTACCGATAAATCCTGAGAGGGAGGAATCCTATGCGTTTCATGTTTCAATTGCTTTTGGTCGCTGTATCTACCGTACATGCTCAAGATTGCGGACATCTGTGGCAACATGATCTGAAAACAGCCACTTTGGGACCCAAAGGGTACATGGGAGACACTCACGCCGCATACGGCATTCAGTCCTTTTTTAATAAGGGCAAAAAATACTATGTAGTAAAAGGGCAGTTTCCTCGCGCTCGATTTTTCAGCATTGAGACTTATGAGGGCACAAAAAATGGAGATGGCCAATCTCTCAACGATTATCAAATGGTCCCCGATGCGGGTTCCGTAAATCCATTTCACGATGGAGTCTCACTGAATGCGAAACCCAGAAACTACACGGTCTATATTGCTCCCGAGGGCGCTCCTAAATTCGGTCCCAATCAGCTTTCTTTTTCCAAAAAAGAAAAATACATTTCGTTTTACATTCGTTACTACTCTCCCACACAGGGAATTCAAGTGCAGTTATCTGACTTGCCTCAAGTAGAAGCTTACGATCTCAAAACGCGACAACCCAGTGCTTGCGGAAAATCTTGGCCGGTAGAAAATTTCACGAACTATCCCCAGTTTCTAGGAGCGCTCTCTCACAAACCGGAGGGCGTGTTCTCATTTGAACTCGCCAAATGGAATAAAGGGAGTAACACCGCTGTTGGAAAGTATGCCGAAGGCCACAGTGAAATGCGCTTTGATGAAGTCGCTCTTCTCCGCTTTAAACCTCCCACTTTTGCATCAACTTTTTCAGGAGAAGGTGCCTTTTCAAGCCAAACTCAAGTCCGGTATTGGTCTTTGTGTGCTATTAATTTTCCCAATAATCAGGGGCTGGTGTGTTTAGCCGATCATCTCACGCCTCCCGATGCTTCGGGATTTGTTACGGTGGTGAATGGAACAGGACCTGAAGTTGCGGAATTGGCCAAGCAGAAAGGCTATTACTACATCCCCGATATTCGTCCTGCGACGAGTAAAATGATCCTTTTTGCCTTTAGAAATATTTTGCCCTCTGCAGAGTTTAAGGCGAACTCCCAGTACAAAGGGGACTACAATCCGAAAATGCGAATTTGCCCGCGCACAGATTTCCTCGCTGGAAAATGTGAATGGTGGGATTAGTAACCTGTCTAAGTTTTTGACAGTGGCCTTCTCGATACGGGGATTGTGCGGGTCTTCTCACAAGTCCCCCTTCTTCTTTTCTCTTTAGAGCCATCATTCTTAAATAAAGTTCACTTAATCTGAGAAGGAATAGTTATTGTCAGGAGGACGCGCATATGACTGGAAGCAAACGACTACTACTCATCGTTTTAAATTACTTGCTCATGCCCCAATCGGTCCTAGCGGACTCAAAGCCTTTTCGAACCTTTGTCACTGTGAAGGGCTATCATCAAGAAAGTAACGGCCACTTGAAAAAACCGGAGTCTCTTGTTCGCCTTGAAGTTCAGCTCCCCAATGGTCAAACGGTTGGGCTTCCAGAAAATAATCAGTTTTGGACAGTTTCTAATCAACAATCGCAAGAAGTCGAACAGACTTTCGAAGTCCCCTATGAGTGGGTCCACGGGGACGGATTCACTTTCCAAATTAAAATGATCCAAAGCGGTAAAGATATACTGCCCTGCCAATTCCAAGTCAGTCGACTTTCTGAGTACAATCGCACTTACTTTTGCCGAACCGACGTGAACTTTCAAACCAATCAACTGCGAGTTCCAGAGCAAAAATTGGTGAAGCAAGCAGTAGAGGTTCGGGTCTTTAGTGATTTAAACTCATCTCCGAAGGAAATACCCAAGAAGTTCTTAGCTTACGCAAAATCTCAAGAACTGAAATAAATCAGGAGAAACTTTCAATCTCAGAAAGTTCAGGAAGTGG
>RFNT01000245.1 GCA_009927045.1 bacterium
GCCGCTACGTCCGCCGCGACCGCCGCCGCTACGTCCGCCACCAAAGCCCCCCCCATCTCGCCGAGGTTCTTGGGGACGAGCTTCGCTCACCGTCAAAGGTCTTCCCTCCCAAGATTGCTGGTGGAACATTTCAATCGCTTTTTGGGCTTCTTCTTCAGTGGACATTTCCACAAAGCCGAATCCTTTTGAGCGTCCAGAAGCTCTATCTGTAATTAATCGAGCCGATTCTACATTACCAGCCGCTTTAAAATAGTCTTGAAGACTGTCTTCAGTCACTGAATAGGCCAAGTTGCCTACGTAAAGTTTCTTACCCATGATTGTCTTAGCAGACCTCCGAAATCGCCCTCTCACCTTTGAACGCTGAAGGCCCCTTGCCTTCAACTCGCCTCAAAACGTAAACGAGGACTTACCTCTTCTTTTCGCCACTTTGCAGCAAAAACTTTAGGAATTTACACCCTTGTTTTTCCCTGATTTTCCAATATCTTGCTTTTTTTACGCGGAAGAAAGGGAATCCCCATGGCCCACACTCAAAAACCCAAATCCATTTCTGAGTTCATGTTGACCCATTACCGGCATTTCAATGCAGCTGCTTTAGTAGATGCTGCAAAGGGCTATCAAGCCCATTTGGAAGGGGGCGGCCCGATGCTAGTGGCGATGGCAGGAGCCATGTCCACAGCCGAGCTGGGAATTTCTCTTGCTGAAATGATCCGGCAGGGCAAAGTCCATGCGATCTCCTGCACCGGAGCTAACTTGGAAGAGGATATTTTTAATTTGGTTGCTCATGAACATTATGTTCGTATTCCGAACTATCGCGACCTCACTCCTGCGGATGAACGAAAGCTTTTAGATAAACATTTAAACCGAGTTACGGATACTTGCATTCCCGAAGAGGAGGCTATCCGCCGAATTGAAAAAGCTGTCTTATCAGAATGGGCCGCCGCCTCGGAAAAAAAGGAACGCTATTTTCCACACGAATTCCTTTACCGAGTTTTAAAGTCGGGCCAATTGGAAAAAAGTTATCAAATTCCCCCCGAGCATAGTTGGATGCTCGCAGCAGCCGAAAAAAACCTCCCCATCTTTGTACCGGGTTGGGAGGATTCTACTTTAGGAAATATTTTTGCAGCTCGCGCCATCGAGAATAAAATCAATCCTCTCACCATGCGATCGGGCATCGAATACATGATGGAGCTTTCCAAGTGGTACTTGAGCGAATCTCCCAAAGGAACAGGAATTGGATTTTTTCAAATTGGGGGTGGCATTGCTGGCGATTTTCCCATTTGCGTAGTTCCGATGCTCAACCAAGACCTACTGAAAGATGTCCGTTTTTGGGGCTATTTCTGTCAAATCAGCGATTCCACCACTAGTTTTGGTTCCTATTCGGGAGCCGTTCCCAATGAAAAAATCACTTGGGGAAAACTGGATGCTAATACACCCAAATACATCATTGAATCCGATGCCTCTATTGTAGCGCCACTCTTGTTTTCTTATGTCTTGGGCTGGTAATTCAGAACTAGCTGGCTGAGCCCTTTGACCCAGGCTTCTTCAGAATTCAGTGATGGGATCAGAACGAGATCTTCACCGCCATTCTCAATAAATTCCTCTTTGCCCCGCATGCGGACTTCTTCCAGAGTTTCCAAACAATCGGCGACAAAACTCGGACACACAACAGCCAAACGCTTCACCCCTTGCTGAGGCCAATTGCGGTAAAACTCATCTGAAAACGGGCGAATCCAAGGGGCTCCTTTGAGTCGCGATTGAAATCCTACGTCATATTGCTCAGGCGCTAATTGGAGGCGCTGGGCCAGTTCTCGAACGGTTGCATAACTTTGGGCGCGATAGCAGTTACGATTTGCTGTGACTATCTGATCACAACAATGAGGCCCCTTTAAACAGTGTTCTCCAGTGGCATCTGTTTTTTTAACTTGTCGTTCCGGGAGTCCATGGAAGCTAAATAGAACCTTATCCCACCGATGCTGTTTCAAATGGTGTTGGGTGATCTCAGCAGTCGCATCCAAATACTCAGACCGATTGAAAAACTCAGTGATAAAATCGACTTTGCAATCGGGAAAGTGTTCGCGGAAAAGCTCACTGGTTTTTTGAATGGACGATTCAGTCGCTGCTAAGGAATATTGGGGGTACAGTGGAACCACTAACACTTCCTGAGTGCCTTCTCTTTTGAAAGACTCAATCGCACTCCTGAGATTGGGCTTTCCATATCGCATAGCTGCTTTGACTCGATAGCGCACTCCCAGCAGGGCCTGAACCTTTTTTTCAAGGTTAAGGGTGTGCACGAGCAGGGGTGAGCCTTCTTCGGTCCATACCTTTTGATACAACTTTGATGAATCTCTTGAGCGCTTCGGAACAATCAATAATTGAACCAAGATCCAGCGCAGAGGTTTCGGGATGTCGATGACCCAAGGATCCATGAGAAACTCTCTTAAATAGGCGCCCACAGACTTGGGATCGGGGCTCTCAGGCGTGCCCAAATTGATCAGCAATAATCCTTTAGGTTTCACTGCAGTGTTTTTCCTTTGCCTTTGTTCTACCTCAGACGATAAGGAAAGAGAAGGTGTCTCCATCAATTGTTATGACACAACTGAATTTTTTTAAAAAATCACCGGATCTCTCCTTGCTGCAACTCTTAGAGCGAACGATCCAAGTACATGGTCCTCGAGTATGGCAACAAATCTCTTTGGAAGAAATTAAAAAGGGGGAGCCCGATTCCGAAATCATCCCCCAATTTCGAGAGTTTTTAGACCGTATGCTCACCGATTGGTTACGATTCAAATCTCAGAATCCCCGCCAGATGCTCCCTTTCATTAAACAGCTTTTGCCCCTTTCGGCAGGCTTTAGCTTTTCCTGGCTTCTTCCTATTTCAGATATTTGTTTCCGAAATCGCCTCAACTCAAATCAAATCATTTACCTTCACAGGCCCATGATCCTATTAGCTCGGATCTTGGTACTTTGGCTTCAACAGATGTTCCGGTTGGCACAAGAGCACAGCGGAATCGGAAAAAAAGACCGCGAACGGATGCTCCAAATAAATCGGATATTGGAGCAGTTTGAACAAGGTTTTCGGTCGGGGGTATACAGAAAAGATCTCACCGTGAAATTCTTAAGAGCGGCACGACTACTAAAGAAACATCCTGAGATTACTTTTCCCATGGATCCGTCTCTGATGCATTGGTTAGAGACGCAAATTAAATTCGGTTAAGACGCCTTCGTGTTCTTACACCTGTTCTTGTAAAGCTGGCCCCCGCTGCCTCTGACATAGTATCCAGTGTTTTTTCCCCACCAACGAATGGGCTGATGGGATGAAAAATCCTTAACTAACGAAAAGCACGCAACGTGACCCTTAGGAATTAATTGTTCAGGTTTCATCGCGAGTTGGCGACTGTTATTCAGATTAGTGAGATAAAGATAATCAAACTTGTCCGAATCCTGAAGCCAATAAGCTGCGTTGAATGTGACTCTTTTTTCTCTAAAGGTGAAATACTGATCGTGTGTCACCGCTACAGTGGACTCGGGCTCTATGAAAGGAAGTACTTCCTGTTGCATGGGATCAGCGTGCTCTCGCATGGGCTTCTGAAAGGCATTCAATGCTCCTCTGGCCTCAAATTGAAGCAAAGGAATCACTGCAAACAAAATAATAACAGTGCCCAGTGCATGCTGGTTAGTTCGATGCTGCCATTGGAGAATTGTGATCATCAACACAATACTCGGGAACCATAAATAATAGGGTTGGAGTGTCCATACCAACGGTGCTCCGAGATAGAAAAGGAGAGGTGCAACGAGAAAAAGGGAACCACTAGGAAAACTTTCTCTTTTTAGAATTCTTCGATTCGCAAACCACAGAGCTGGGATACTTAAGGTGACAGATAACCATATATATTCTTGACCCTCTTCAACAAAAAGTAACCAGAATTTAAGAAACCAACTTTTATAATCGTGAAAAGTCCATGACGGGTTCCAAAATCGAAGGTAGGGAAAGCTCGAAAAACCCAATTGCTGAGTGAAACGGTCTCCCAAAGCTCGATCCTGCAAAAACAACGGGGCTACCATCAAGGCCCAAGCCAACAGGGAACCACCGGCAATCGCACAGAGCTTCCGAAGCCCTCCTGCTTGACCTAAGGCCCAACACAAAGTGACTAAACCAAAAAAGAGACCACACGCAGGAGACGTAGCACCGGTCAAAGCCAAGCAAAGAGCTGCCGCAGTCACTTTCAAACCCATTCTCTTCCGGGAGAACAATACGACCATCAGAAGCAAACCAAAAACTAGGCGAGCTCATCGGGTCTATCCCGATCTGTAGATAGAACAGTCAGAATGAGGAAAAGGATCCCGCTCCCCAGCCGTTTCCACCTAAAACTGGGACTCCAGAATTCCTGTGAGATTGCCGGAGCTACCAAGACGAGCATAAGGAGGGTTCTTAAAAGGGTCAGAAGTCCGTTGAAGCAAATGGATTGCTTGAGTCCAACCCCCACGAGCCACGTCCACACGCCAAATACAAAAGGATAGACTGGAGGATAATAGGCAAACGGCTTTTCTTGCCCAAAATCCATATGCGGAAGATAGGCGGCTACCAGTCGTCCCTGAGTCGCAAGATTGACCCCCGCTTCTTTGAACAGAAACACATCGCTTCCGGGAGTATGGATCTCAAAAAAGGCATCCATGAAAAGAAGAGCTAGGCCACCTATTCCTATTGCTAAAAAATACTTAAGAAGGGACCCATTCGTCATGTTCAATCCACAATACGATACTTTTCAAACCGCTCAGATCTTAACTGACTCCATTCAGTCCCCACTTGCTGTTTCTCATGGATGTGATTGGCAACCGAATATCCCATATCAAAACACTGATCTGAATTGTTATAGTTGAAATCACCCACGCGCCCCACGAAATAGAGATTGTTGAATTGAGTCTCTAGATCCCGTAATCGTTTGACTCGAGACTCATAGCCCACATCGTAGACTGGATAAAAATTCTTAAAACGTTTCGAAAACCGCTTCACCACTTGATCTTCAGAAAACAAATTCAGTGGCTTCAATTGCTGCATCAAGCGATCCCCTAACTGTTCATCATTCATCCCCCATTCCGGGTCTTCCTCTAAGCAGGTAAAATCAGCCATTAAAGCCGTATGCCCTGTGGGAGCCAAAGCCGGAGAGAATTTGGTCATTTCACTCAATCGGCCGAAGCGAAATTCGGGACCGGGATAAAACACCCACATACCCGGCAACACCTCGGGGGATTTGAGAAGAAAATAATAGACAATAGTATGCCGATATCTCACAAAGCGTGAGGCTTGTCGGACTTCAGCTGGCAATTCCGGAATCAATTCGCCAATGAGTTGCATGGGAATCGTATAGACAAGTTGATCGCACGGGAGCAATTCGGAAGTGCCATCTGAATTTTCCACTCGCACTCCTTGGACTTTTCCATGGGAATGCTCAATCCGTTTTACTGTAGCTCCCAAGTGAAATTTCACTCCATTAGCTTCCGCTTTTTCACGCAACTTGGCAGGAATACGACCAAACCCTGCTTTTGGATAATGAAATTCCGGCGCTGAAACATTTCGGTCCACCTTTTTTGAGAACAATACATTTTTTAAAACGGCTACTAATCCGGGTGAGGAAATTCGAATTTCAGCTAACCGCCTATCCAGTTTTTCAGGATTTCCAAACATTTTCTTGGCCATCGGCTGAAAAATACTTTGGTAAAGCTTGTTCCCAAATTTGGCGACTACAAAATCTGAATAAGTAGCAATGGACTTAGGCTTGATGATGTTTTTGATGGCTTGCCATCCAAAGCTTACAAGAATTTGTACACTTTTTAATGGAGAAAACCTCGTGAGCATTTCAAACAGGCTCAATGGAAAGGAAAAATACTTTCCGTCCATAAAAATCTTTTGGACCTTCTCCCTCACAAGAAATTCATCTCCCATGATTTCACAGAGGTGTTCCGTAACTCCCGGAACATTTGAGTAGAACTTATGAGGACCGTAATCTAAAGTGAAAGCTCCCTCCTGAAAACTACGACACAATCCCCCTACTTCGCTTTCTTTTTCAACGACATGAACTTCCATTTCCGGAAACTGGCTGAGACGATAAGCTGCCGAAAGACCTGTGACCCCAGCACCCAGAATTACAACTCTTGATTTCATACCGCCTCCACTTTTCGTGCTATCACTCGGGTTTGGGCTGCAAAATAAGGAACAAGCACTTTATTTAACCCTAGTACATTCACCAACTTTCCGAACCAGCGTGCGGGTCCTGGTAGATAGGCCTCCAAGCGATATACGAGGTACCCCAATTCCAACCATTGAAAGTGGGGACGACTGGACACCACTGAAAACCCTGTTTCCTCCAACATCCGTTGAATCGTTTTTGGAACGAAATAGTACAAATGGACGCTCAAAATGAACCAATAGTGTCTTCCAGCGAGTCGAGCCATCCAGTTTCCAATATTCGGGTAGTTCACCACCACATACCCACCCTCTTTCAGATAGCGGTTGCACCGTTTCAATACGTCCTTGGGATCAAAGGTGTGCTCGAGCACATCCCATAGCGTGACCACATCCATTTTTTCTGGAAATGAAGTGACGGTTTCCACGGTCCCGCATGTAATGTTCACATCATAGTTTTTGTTACCAAAATCACTCAGGAACTTGGAGGGTTCAATTCCATAGGTTTTCCAGCCTTTATCCTTCGCTACTTTCAAAAAGAATCCTGCTGCTGCCCCAACATCGAGTACTCGACCTTGCCGCACAAATTTTTCTACTGCCTTTAGGCACTGGCCAAAACTCAAAATTCTACCTTTGGCCTGGGAAACATAAGTAGGGTCTTCTGCTTCAGTATATCCCTTGAGGATGAGGTCCTGATGCAGTCGAGGCGAGGTGTAAATCAGACCACAATCATTACATTCAACCAGTGTCTCATTGGACACAAAGTTTCCTGAGGCACTGTACGATCGCAACAGCTTTTCAGTATCAGGATCTGTAGTGCCCTGATATTTGACTTGGGCGTTTTTAGAGCCACACAGGTTACAAGGAACTTCTTCCCACAGGCCTGTTTCAGAGTGTTCGTTAGTAAGGGGTTTCATCACTGTTGCTTGACTGCTCATGATTCCTCCATGAATCGTAAGTTAAATTTATGCAGCTTTGGACATCTGCAGTGGTTCTTCTGCTGATGCAGCTGCGCTATTGTTTCGCTTGTTCAAAACTTGAAGTTCTGAAAATTTTACATTGATGGTGTTCAGAACAAGCCCTGTCGAAAAGACTGCGATAGAAAGAAAAGAAAGTACCAAAGTTAAAAACAGGTTATCCGTTTGGCCAAAACGTAAGGGGATCACCCCTCCAAAAACTAATCCCAAAGAAATCAAGGAAAAGAATAATAGGGGTCGTGTATCTCTCAAAAGCCAGATGATTGTTAAAAGCACCTTATAACCATCAGAGAAGGTTCTTAACTTACTGAAGCTGTTTTCCGGTCGCGACCCATAAGGCAATGGCACCTCTTTGACTGAGAAGCCGTTGATCAGCGAGTAGACCGTAAGCTCTGTTTCAACTTCAAAACCATCTCGAAGCAATGGAATGTTTCTGACAAAATACTTAGACATGACTCGGTACCCAGAGCAAATATCCTGGAATGAACTTCTGAAAAGAAAATTGATCAGATTCATGATCAGCGCATTTCCAAACCGATGAAACTTTCTGAACGCCTTGACCTCATCGGAAACGCGACTTCCAACTGCCATATCCACACCGGAGGACAATACGGGATTGATCAGTTCCCACACACGGCTAGCATCATAGGTGTCATCAGAATCCACCATGATGTAAATATCTGCTTCCACTGTCTCAAACATTTTTCGGACTACGTTTCCCTTGCCTCTCAAAGGCACTTGGACCAAATGAGTGTTTTCATTCCTGGCTATTTCCGCACTGCGATCAGTGGAACCATTATCAAAGACGTATACTTCAATACCGGGAACTGCTTTTCTAAAATCTCTGATGACTTTAGCTAAAGTGAGTTCCTCGTTTAAGCAGGGCAGGAGGAGCGCAATTTTGGGGTTTTTATAAGTTCGCATACGATGAGGTACTTCCCTTCACTGACTTATCGGATTGTGAAGAAATTTTCATAATGGGATGGTGCAGCTTCACAATTCAAGATTCCGCCCTGTGTTAATCGCTGCTTTTGTTGTGTTAGAAACTGTGTTAATTCATTCAGTTATGAAAAATTCGCAAATTTCTTATTGGCTCATGAAGTCAGAGCCAGATGTCTTTTCGTTTGATGATTTATTAAAAGCCCCTGCTCAGACCACGCATTGGGAGGGTGTTCGGAACTATCAAGCTCGGAATCTCATGAGAGACCAGTTCAAAAAAGGAGATCTGGTTCTATTTTATCACAGCAATGCAGAACCAACGGGAATCTTTGGCGTAGCAGAAGTGGTTCGCGAAGCTTATCCAGATACCTCGGCCTGGGATTCAAAAAGCGAATATTTCGATGGGGACAGCAAAAAAAAGGGAATCAATCCATGGGTGATGGTAGATGTCCGTGCTAAGTTAAAATTTAAAAATCCTGTTTTGCGGGACCACTTGAAATCAGAGACTCCTCTGAAAAACATGATGGTTTTAAAAAAGGGCAGTCGCCTATCGGTTCAACCGGTCACGGAGACTGAGTTCAAGCATATTCTAAAATTGGGTGAACCTATTTCTGCTAAGTGATTTATGAGCAAAGCCTTTACAAAAGAGAGCTCTGGGGAAGATTTAGAGCTGGATTTGGAATCTCAGGAGGAGTCGGGATCTCCCGATCCATTAGCCGGTCGTAAAAACTATATCACCCCGGGGGGAGCCGAAAAACTACGCACCGAACTCAAGCACTTGCTCAATGAGGAACGTCCGGAATTGGTTAAAGTCATTCAATGGGCAGCCTCCAATGGGGATCGATCAGAAAACGCAGATTACATTTATGGCAAGCGTCGATTACGAGAGATGGATCGCCGTATTCGCTTCCTTTCAAAGCGATTGGAGATCGCGGAAATTATTGATCCGGAACAACAAAAATCTGAGAAAGTCCTGTTTGGGGCTACTGTCACTATCCAGGATGAAAATGGCTCAAATAGGCGCTTTATCATCGTTGGGGTTGATGAAACCAATGTCAAAGAAGGCCGAATCAGCTGGGTTTCTCCTGTGGGAAAAGCTTTGCTACAGGCTCAGGTGGGAGATACCGTCACTATTCACACTCCCAAAGGCGAGGAAGATTGGGAAATCATCCAAATTGAATATCGAGCTATTCCTTCTTGATAGCTAGCTGCTTGTGAAGTGCCTCAACTTTTTTTGAAAACTTTTGCCTCTCTGCTAAAGAAAGAGCTCCAAGCTGTGTTTCGCATTTAGTTGTCTGATAGTTACTCACACAAAAATACACTAGTTTTTGATCTAACATTTCACGCTGTGTTCGTGTCAAAAAATAGATACTCAAAGTCAGAAACAGAATGCTTGCAAATCCAAAACTCACGCCTGTAGCCCACTTTTTCCTGACTTGTTTGATAACGATCCAATGATGGCACAGCACTAAGGAGATCCCTACCCCCAATAACACCACTAATTTTTCTGCTAAGAGACTCAAAAGGTTGTTGGAGAGACCGGCGGCAATCTCAACCTTACCCAGAGAACCCAACACAAACAGCACGAACGGGAATGTGAGCAAAGCAATCAACCCTAATGTCGTCAGATCGAGATCCGCCCAATGGAAAGTATCACTTTGAGCAATTTCCGGTTGTCGCAGTCGAATCAATAAGTCGTTCAATTCACGACACGCTTTTCTGCGCTGGCGAATCCCCCAAAACCCAACAGGGTCTATTTTGAGCTCTTTGGGCAGGTGAAATAGAGACAACCAGCGCATACGATTGCTCACTTCAATCCAAGATTTAAATACGACCCGATTCTCCTCGTGTCTAACTTCTAAAAAAGTAATGAAGGCATCTGGGGCCATGCCCTTTTGATAGAGTCGCTTTTTCGATTTATATGCGACCATGTGGTACCCCATCTCTCGAGCCCAAGCTTCAATGGCAAACCAGGCTTCACTGCGCACTCGACAATCTCGAGTCCAATGGTCATAGCTATCGAAATCTTCTACGTCCAAAACACGACGAGTGGTTTCTCGAGCCTTTTTTGGTGTACTCTTTTTCCAGAACTGCGAATCCACAAAAACCTTTCACTTCTCAGGGTTTACCCCACCCAAGTTACAGCAAGTCAGATGCCACAAAGTAGGGGGGGTCAGCTTCGTTCTTGGGTCCTAAGGTGTGGGTTCCCAATGAGAAAAGTGCCCTTTTTGGGTACCCCTGTTCAACGAATATTGGTGTTTTCAAAAAAGCGTCTGTGTAGACAAGCTGTGCACAGCTTTTGCTGGTTATCCTCTTTGGCTTCTGATGAAGCTGGGGGGACATGATGGCACACAAGATCTTTTTATCGGTTGTATTTTTAACTCAAACCTGTTTTGCACAAGGAATTTCTCGGGAAGCATCTCACTCCTCAGCCATTTCGAGACCCACCGTTACGTCTCAACACTCTCAAGTTCACACAGAAGCGCCTTCAACGGTTGATTTAGAAATGTATCTCCAGGTTTTGAACGAGCGTGAGGCTGTTTTAACAGCAGCGAATGAATCCCTCTTGCATGAGGCAAACTACAGCTTGGTCAAGGTTCCGCTCTTTGCACTGAAGGGCGCGATGGATGGATATTTTTTAGGCCGAATTCTGGGGGTTGGAGGTGCAGCAGCCACTGCCGCCCAAGCAGGAACTCAAGTAGTTCAGAAAAGCATTTCGGAGCGTGCCCTCCACTGGATAGCTAATGGTGGCTTGGATAAAATGAAAAGCTTTGGATTTAATGTCGGCGTTTTGGGTGTCTCCGCGGCTAATAACGCCGCTGTTCTCAAAGGATATCGTTGGCAGTATGGAATTCCCATCTTAGGTACTGCACTCGCAGCTTATTCATGGTCAGATCAGCTGATGAATAGTGCTGATTTGATTGAAAAGCACGGTAAAGAAATTTTAGCGATTCGCGCCGAAAAACATCGCATTCGCACTCAGCTGGAAAAACAGCGCTCCCACTAATATTCCACCATATCTGCTTCGGGCATGAAGATGACCAAAGTAGAACCCATCAATGGAACTCGTTTCAAACGTTTGACTTGTTGTAGAGCTTTTCTGGTAGCCTTAATCAAAGGAGCCTCCACTTGGGGATTTGCTTCTTTCAACACTGCCTCAAAGGCTTGAAGTGCCCTTTTCGATTTCCCTCGCGAGGCATGAATCCTGCCAAGATAATACTGACTGGCTAATCGATAATGCAAATAAGTTTTTTGTAAGTTCTCAAGGAAAGACTTTTCGGCTGAATCCATATCCCCTGCTTTTAGGGCTAGAATCCCATGTACAAAGGTGTAAGCCGCGTTTTGAGGATCTAATCGGATTGACTCTTCAAGAATCTGTGTTGCCCGTTTAGGGTCGTTATCCGTTTCGAACGCCGTTTTAGCTTCAATATACTTCTGTTCTGCTTGAGCCAAATGGGGATGCGTCTTGAAGTAATCGCTGTTTTCAAGCACTTGAAAGCTATCAGAGAAAAATTGGGCAGCATCCCACTCTTGAATCAGTGGGAGCTCCACATACGGAGTGAGCGAAACCGGTGCAGTTCCACTGGCTACAAACATTCTCCCATGTGCAGGGTCTACTACAACACTGGATAATGTCGTATGAACCGCGACCACATTTCCCAATCCTTTCACTTCTTGTCGGATCGGATCCCATTTGTCAGATAGAATTTTTATCGCTTCCGGAACTCCAAAATGACCTTTGCCTTCCTGAATCATTTGTTCAGTACGTAGAAATCGAGCATGAGTATCTTCTGTGACTGAAGCATTCATATCTAGATTCGCATTTTTCATTTTTTGTGTGATGTAGTGGTTGGTTTGAGCGTGCCAATCGACTTTAGCTTCTCGAACTGAAATCCGCTGGTGCGTCAACTCAATAGACGCCATTCGGTTTTCTTTTACACTGGCAAGGGTGTAAGTCCATCCCGCCGCAGGCTTATACTTTTCAAAAATGGCGACTGCTTCATCAAAGTTATGAGCAGAGCGCATCACTTCCTGCCCGACCAAAAATACTGGATGGCCCGAAGTTGAAACCTCCGTGGTGGGAATCGTGTGTACCCCAATGAAAAGGCCCGACTCATTATAAGCAATGACCCTGCGTTGTGTAAGCCCGCTGATGTAACGGAGAGATAGCGTTGAGCTCCATCGGTGGGGTGGTAGTAAATCACTGTGGGATATCGATCAAAAAAACCATTGAGCGGGTAGTCTGTATTTCGACCCACGATCATTTCACCACTGGCAGTGACACTTCCTTTAACAACAAAATCCGTACATGAATTTGCAGATCCTGAGATAGGGAAGGACGTTTTGCCTTTCATCCGTTCACCCAGCACCACTTGGAGCGATTCAGGTCCGAGCACTCCTTTTAGAACCAGATCCGTTGAAAAACCAGATCCCTCAGCTAACCCGTACGCTTCTAATAAAAGTTCCTCCTCATTTCCACCTAGGTTATTAATCGCGTGGGCCAAAATTTTGTCAGAGTAATTTTTTTGAAAATATTCTGCTGCAACGGATGCCACCATGGGAATGTTCGGTAGCGCATTTTTTAGCGAGTTTTCCACGATACTAGCCACTTGAGGCAAAGCGCCTCCCTGAACTTGCTGTTGGAGCAATCGACCATGCTGAAAAGCCATTTCAAAAGTATCTCCATGCAGGGAAAGCACATACACACCTTCTCGCTCAAAACGACGCCCACGATGGAACCGGGCAGAACCATCGGGCAATTGTTCGACAGAGAGTTGATAGAGGGGGGCATATTTTTCTCTAACCCAAGTGGGAACCTCATAAGCCCAAAGTGCTTGTGATAAGAATCCTACCAAAATAATAAAATGACGCATGGGTCCTCCGTTTGAGAGTCCTCCCCTTATCGGTAAACTAACGCAGAGCTTAATACGGATTCTGGAATGATTGTAAATTATTGTTATTATGCACTTTTATAACCAAGCCGATCGCCATATTGACGCATTGCTTAATTTTTGATTCAGTGGGGTCCGTTGGAGGTGTTATGAACTTTTTTATAGGTCTCGGGGTTTTACTGAGCTTGTCCCCCATGGCAAAAGCTGGAAATCCGCGTGAGGTGATTGCTTGTCAAAACGAGCATTATCAACTCATCCTTAGAGAAACTGCAGTTCCTACCTACAAGGAAGGCACTTTAAATTTTTCTGGGCGTTCCATCCACATGAAATGCCAAGGGGAATTTCAACCCAACTCAAAAAATGTTTCTTTTACTTGCGAAGAAGACCGGGCTGGTGATGGACGTTATTTAGCGGGTGTTGTGCTGATGGGAGCGGAGGGCAATGCCGAGATCGTTCACGAGCAAATGTATCCGTTGCAACCTAAATCCCTTGCCAAAATTCCTTGTAAATTAGATCAAGAGTAATTTTACTGTGCGGGTAGAACTAAGATTTTACCCGCACTTGCATTCCCTTTGGGTTGAGTGACCTCTTGAAGAGTTTCCTCGAGTGACAACCGCTGAACAACATGAGTTTGCCCTTCTGCTTTCAAAAACTTTTTTAACTTTATAAAAAGAAAAGGCAGTTGCAATACATTCTTTTCTTTAAGCCAATGGGATAACCAAAAACCTTTTACTTTCATGTCTCGAAAAATCAAATCTCCCGGGTCGACCGCACATGCTTGACCCGATAAAACTCCATACACCACCACTTGGCTGTGATCGGGCAAGTTTCTGATCAAGGTTCCAGTCATAGATCCAGCAACCGCATCAATCGCGTAACGCACCCGCAAAGTATGGGCAAGCTCCTTCAATTCCTGTTCAAACTGGGGATGACTCGAATCGAGTACATGATTCCAACCCTGAGCGATCAGTTCCTTTTGGAGTCCCGTACGATGAACGATATGGACACAAGGAATGCCCATATTTTGCGCCATTCTCTGGATCATTCGCCCCAACTGACTTGCAGCAGCCGTTTGTATCAATGCAGGTGATTTTTTTCGACTCAGAGGCTCCATTAGTGCCAGAGCAGTCAAAGGATTTACAAAAGCACATGCGGCCGTTTCACGCGGCACTTCGGAACCCAACTCCAAACACTGCTGAGCCGGTAAAACTACATATTCTGCCCAAAATCCATTTTCTCCTTGAACGGCACCACTTACACTTTTACCGATCAGCCTCCTTGCCCAGAAACCCGAGCCAGAGGCAACCACAGAGCCTGTGCCTTCAAATCCCGGTGTGATCTGGGTGCTCGCTGCAGTTCCATACAATCCCTCGCAGAATAGCCGATCGGAAGGATTGATGGGCGAGCCCCACACTTGAACCAGTACTTCATCTGGCTTTAGAACAGGTATATCTTTAAGAACGATCGAAAGCTTCTTAGATTGAGGATCAAAAACAATCGCGCGATATTGCGTCTTCATTTTTGTTTAGACTTGTCTAGCTCTTCGCTTTTCTTTTTGAGTTTGACCAACAAGTCTCCAAAGGACTTTTCTTTCAGAAAAGCATCCAATTGTTCCTGAATATTAGTACTGTATTTCAGGTCTTCATAAGCAATATCATGGATCAGCCAACGTTGACCTTTCTTACTCATGAAATAATCCAATGAAAAAGTTTCATTGTTGCTGAGAAATTTAGCGCTGACATGCGCTTTTCCTGCTTGAAACTCAATTTGATCAATTTGAGCTGTTGTTCCCCCCGCCCAAAACTTATCCATCCGAGAAAAGGCAGTTTTAGAGATCACCTCTCGCAGTAAATTTCTAAACTCATTGAAATTCTTACCCTGATATTTCTTAGAGTTTTTTGGTCCTAAACACAATTGAGCGATTCCATCCCAATCGATGGAATTATCAATTTCCTTCCGAGCTTTATCTTTTTCACTTTCTGGCATGTTTACTTTTTTGGAGACCTCAAAAAGAGCTTCTAATTGCTTTTTCAAGACATCTTTTTCAGGATTTGAAGCCGGCGCCCCCAATGAAGTAGCTGCCCCCAAAAAACAAAGAACGAATCCGGTTAATAATCGATTTGATAAATGAAAAGGTATTGTCATGGTTCCAGAGTTTAGGTGGAAGAGGTCATATCTGTCAAAGTAACAAAGCAGTCTCGATCTTTTGCAGCACTTGATCTAATGAAATTTCTTTCAAACATCTTTGATATCCCAAAGGGGCTCTACAGAAAGATTTCTCACACGGACTACATGTCACGGAGGCGGCAGGGACCACCGGCACTACCCCGGGCCCTATCGGAGCAATGTATTGGGGGTTGCCCGGACCAAAAATCACTACCGTTCTAGCCTGACCTAAAGTGGCTGCCACGTGAGCAACACCAGAATCGTTAGCAATGACAAGCTCTGCCTCTTGAGTCATTTGTTGGAGATTACCTAGAGATGTTTTTCCAACCCAATCTTCTACTCGGGGTAGCCCCCACCTTTGGAGACGACTTTTCCATGCAGCTTCAATTTGAGTCCCCACTACTCGAAACGTTCTATCGGGATATCTTTGAGAAATTTCATGGAGCAACTCAGGGAAATAGGGCCATTCTCTCAGGGGTAATGCCGCTCCTGGGGCAATCACCCAAAACTTTTTACCGCTGGTTTTTTGGGAAAGCCTAGCGGGAATACTCGAATGGGTTTTATCAGAGTTGAGCACTAGCTCGACCAATTCTTGATATAAAACAGCTTTATGCTTGCCACTCTGCATGCCTTGCCACTTTAAAGATTTGTGCTGCAACCACCCTGATCCACTTTGAGAAAATCCAATACGAAAAGGAATCCTAGCTCGATAAAACAGAAGGGCACTCGACCAACTCGCAGGCAGGCTCACTGACATGTCAAAACGTTCTGATTCAATCTGCTGCACCCACGATTGCCGTCCTAGGGGCTCCTGAAGTTCGGCTTTTTTGAAAGGCCAAACTCGATTAAAAACTCCTGGGGGTACGATTCCATCAAGCCCTTCAGGACAAAGTAAAGTAAGTTCGCTGTTAGGATACGCCTGACGCAGCCGCTGATAACAACTCAGAGCCATAATATGGTCTCCCAACCAGTTGGGGGCTCTGATAATCATGCGTTTAAGTTGCTCCATCACTGATCGAGGTATAAAACAACTTACATGTCCTTTCAAATCGCTAATTTGAAGCAGATTGTTTATGCTTTGGCATTATCTGCTTGTTTGGGCTGCTTTTTAGCTTGGGGGTTTCAACCGACCAGCCTTATTTTCACTGAGTTTTTTTTGAAATCTGTTTCGTGTGGAGAGACTGGTTTTTGTCAGTTACTCGACCATTCGGGTTTTTTGCTCATGGCTTTTCTGTTTTACATCTCACTCCCAGATGCTCCCCCACCTATTTTGTCTCCCTTCTCGAGGAATCGCTTACTAACACTCTGCGTTTTACCCGTTTTAATCGCAGGAGCTTATGGTTTCAGCAAAACAGGACACATCTCCTGGCAAGCAGGATTTTGGACCTGGATCATCATTCCTCTTGCTGAGGAGTGGCTTTTTCGAGGGTGGCTCTTGGCCCTTTTGAATCGCATTTTTCCAAACGCTTTTTTGGCGGGGTCTTCCTTATTCCCTCTCTCAATTTGGGGAAGTGCTTTGGCATTCTCCTGTTGGCATTTGCAAAGCTGGGGGCAAATTTCACTGACGTTACTTGGTTTGCAACTGTTTTACACTTTCTGTGTGGGAATGTGGTTGGGATTTTTAAAGTGGCAAACCCGTAGCTTATGGCCCTCCATTCTTGCTCATTTTTTGATCAATTTTGCTGCCGACTTGAAACTTCTTCTCATGTTATGATGTTTCCATGCGACTGAAATCGGTACGAGGACAAACGCTTCTCGAATATATCCTATTGGTGTTTATGATTGCGGTGACTATCGCAATCATCATCAGAAATACCAATCTGAACATCCTAAGATTTTGGACAGGCCTTGCTAACATGGTATCCAAACCCTGCCCTACTTGTGAATCTCCGCAGCCTCCTCCCAATTTAGATAATGCTCGCTCGATATCTCCTTGAGCAATCAACGACGGGCTAACATCCGCAAAGCTTCGTACAGTCGATGGGGAAGATCCTCCAACTTTTCTACTTCTAAACACACCCCATTGCCCGCTTGAGCTATTTGCTGAGAAGCTTCCAAGTCACTCCCTGCACCACATAAATGCAACACCACCAAAAAATCGTAATGTTTTGCGATTTCGATTGGATTTTCCCTTCTGTAGAACGACCATCAGTGGCAATCACTCCGACTTTTTTTTCTATTTCCCTGCTGCTTCAGTTGATTCACCCCTGCCTGCAAACCTGAAGCAATATTGGTAAATCCGCGTGGCTGATGGCTTAGAAATTTCAAAAGTGTCGTTTGTGGCAGCTCCTTTACTAATAATTTTTTAATGGCTTTTGCCTCAGACGAAAATACAACCAAAGCATGATCCTGAGCAGGAACTTCCAGCACCAGCACTGCAACTGCGATACTCGCCAGTAAATGCTTATCTCCAGTCATTGAAGAACTCGTATCTAAGATCATCACACAAGAAAATGATCGATCTTCCGAATACTCAACCAACAACTCCTCGGGCCTATCGAAAACTATGTTTTCCTCTAAAGTTTCATCGATGGCTAAATCGGCTTGCGGCTGGTTTACAAAAGAGTCTATTTTTTGTTTTCTAGGACGAGCCGGATGAGCAATGATCTTTTTAGCATGATCCAGGATCAGTGCTACTAGGGCTTGGCTCCGCTTTGGATCTGGAACCGAGGCCTGTACCTGCTGAAAATAAAGCTGGCGCATGAGATCTCGCTGACGGTCTTCATTGAGACTTTCCCAATCTTGGAAAAGGGGCTCAGCCGCTAGTTCGGGCGGGAAAAACACTTGCGCAAAATCAGAACGTTTGTTTTCAATCAGCGTTGAGATGACTTCTGAGGGCTTTTTTTTTCCTTCATTTCTGGAAAAATGTCGGTGCTCAAAAGCTCCCGAATGATTTGTCTCGGGTCTTCATCTGAAGTGACCATTTCAATTCGTGAAGGCAATGCCAGTAAACACGCTTCCTCCAGAGAAACTCCTCCCGATATCAAAGTCATCACAGCCAGTGCGGCTCGAACACTGGCTCCCCGCTTAATAGCGGGGTGATTGCGAGTCGCCCGAACGAGATCCACGACACGCTCTAAAGTCTCCTCGCTTACTTTACCTGGTAGTTGGCCTCTCAGAATCTCACACTCTTCATCTTTAGATTGATAAGAGAGTGGAACCATTTCAAAACGATCTAATAGAGCTTCGGAAAGTGCATGTGTGGCAGTAAATTCACGGGGATTCTGCGTAGCGATCACCAAGAACCCTGGCTTGGCATCGATTCTTCCCAGTTTGGGTATGGTGATATGTCGCTCATCCATCGCGGGTAGTAGAATGTTTTGAACTGACTCAGGCATTCGATTCAATTCATTAATAAAGAGAACTTTGCCCTTTTTCATCGCGGAAACTAAGGGGCCATCCATAAAACAGGAGGCTACATAGCCCTTCTTAAGCACTATGGGAGGATCAAACCAGCCAGTAAGTTTACTTTCAGTATACCGAGTATCCCCATCCACTCGTTCATGCTCAAGTTGCAGATCATTGAGAATCTCTCTGACCAAAAACGTTTTTCCCACACCCACAGGCCCCTCAATGAGTATGTTTCTACCCAACTTGATAGCAGCGCGTAAGATTTGCATCTCTTGAGTGCGTCCCACTATTTGGGTTTGATTTTTATTTTTGCTTTTTGCCACGTGCCTTCGTTTCCTTCTTTTCTTTAGGAGTTCGATCTAGTTTCTCCACCATTTTTTCATATAAAAAGTTAGCTACATCACTGGGACGGCTCCCAATGGTGAAGCCAGCATCATATCCGAGCTCCAAAGCCAATTTATGAGTCACTCGAGGTCCACCAACGACTAGAATAAACTTTTTCTCAAGTCCCCTTTTTTTCAATTGGGACATGAGATCTCTCATATCATAGATGTGAATATCTTTTTGAGAAACTACTTTTGATAAAAGAATAGCATCTGCATTCTCTTTTACAGCTCTATCAATGAGTTCCTCAGTGGGTACTTGGCTGCCCATATTCACGACACGAAAGCCTTTGTAGCGCTCGAGTCCGATATCACCATCGAAACCCTTCATGTTCAAAATCGCATCTAATCCAACAGTATGAGCATCAAACCCAGTACATGCACCCACGATACGAATCGGTCGTTTCACTTCTTGAAGAATTTTTTTGTCGATTTCTTTATAGTCTCGTTTTTCTAAATCTAACTGAGGAGCTTCTACTTTTGTGAAATCTACACTCTTTTCAGTGCGAGCCATGACGACAAAAAAGGAATAACCAATTCCTATCTTGGACATGTGAGCAATTTTCACATCAAAAAATCCCCAGTTCCTAGCGATGTGAGTAGCCGCTTCCCGTGCTTTTGCAGAAGGCTCCACAGGCAATGTAAAACTCAACTGCACCGCCCCATCTTGAGTGGTATCTCCATAGGGCAGTAAATTCTTCAGATCGATCTCGGCCATCTTTAAATTTTACTCCCCATGAGTTCAAAAAAGGGATTCAAGTACACATCCCGATCAATCTCAAAAACTCCATCTGCGCCTTTTCCACCATCAATGGTTCGAGATACATCGGCAAATACCTTTTTCTCGATGGCCTTGAAAAACCCCTCTTTATGAATTTTTTCAAGGAGGCGAACACAATCATCTAAAACTTTCTGAGCAAACTGAGCAATAAATCCCTGCGAGTTGAATCCAAACTCTTGAGACAAACCCAACGCACCGTTGAGAATGTAGTTAGCATCTCGAATCGCCATACTCCGGTCTTGCATCCAAGGAGTATGAATTGCCTCTGTGGGCATTCCCAATAAAATGACACCTTGGTTGGTCATAGAACCTATGAGATTAAAAATGGTGTCCAAAGCATGGGCCATGAAAATATCGCCGCTCTTATATTTAGTAGCACACATGTACTTTAAAGGAGCTTTTGGAAATATTTGACGAGTCATTTGAGCCCTCGCTATCTCCATTAAAATCACCTGATCGTACGAGGGATCCATCTCCATAGCATGTCCTATTGACATGAGCTCCGGTCGCATCCCTGCATTCAAAGCCGAAACCTCATTAATGAATTGGGAAGCCAAAACCTGATCCCCAGCTTTGACGGCGTCGGTTGTTTTCATATAATTGTCTTCGCCCGTCATGATCCAAATATCTGAGATAGAACAAATCAAACGAGAGAAATGCTGATCAATTAAGGTCCTACGAGGATTGATGTCCCTGAAGAGAATCCCATACATGGCATCATTCAATAGGCAATCTAATCCCTCCATGCTTGCTAAGGCCGCAATTTCGCTCATGCAAAGCCCTGAACAATAGTTAGTGAGTCGAATGTATCTCTTTTCTGTCTCACCCAAAACATCTAAGGCATCTCGCATCACACGAAAATTACCCTGAGTTGCGTAAGTTCCACCGAAACCTTCGGTAGTCGTTCCATGAGGAACGTAATCGAGAAGAGATTGTGCCGTGCTTCGAATTACAGCAATGATGTCTGCGCCATCGCACACAGCACTCTTTGCTTGAGTCACGTCCTCAAAAATATTCCCAGTGGCAACGATCACATATTTCAGTGGGCGTTTTTCTTTCACGGGATCCGTTTGTTGGGTCTTTATTTTTTTTCTTTTTTCTCGATATTCTTTGAGACTTTTAAAGGACTGCCGCGCCAACTGATGGGCTAACTGTAAGTTTTTTTTTCTATCTTGGAGTTCGATTTTTCCAATATCTATTTTTCTTTCAGCGATGCCTTTTTCAAGATCTGCAAGACTCCGTATGCCCGAGCTGAGAGCGTTAGCCACCCAAAACAAAGCCCCTTCCTGCAATCGCTCAGCAGCCTTGAGTTGATCGAGGATGAGATTAGCGATCGGATACTGTAACCCGCGGTGATGGAGGGCCCCATTGAGCCCCAGGATTCTGAGA
>RFNT01000131.1 GCA_009927045.1 bacterium
TTTAAGACGTTCGAAAAGGTGAGCTGCTTCCGTTGGTGTTAGAAGCGCTGTAGGTTCATCCAAAATAAGAACATCTGATTTTCTATGGAGCAATTTTAGAATTTCAACTTGCTGTTTCTCTCCTAGAGCAAGGTCTTCAACTATGTGTTCCAGATTCAAAGAGAAGCCAAAGTCTCGCTGTAACTGATCAATCGTCTGAATCAGTTCTTGCTTTTTCAGCAATCCAAAAGATCTTTCATCTCCGAGAACAATGTTTTCCCAGACGGTGAGAGTAGGGACCAGCATGAAATGCTGGTGCACCATACCAATTCCGCGTGCAATAGCTTCATTTGGGCTTTTGAAATGAATCCGCTCTCCTTGGAAAAAAATATGTCCTGAGTCGGGCGAAAACATGCCATAGAGCATTCGCATAATAGTGGATTTTCCTGCACCATTTTCACCAACGATTCCGTGGAAACTATTTTTGTGGATCTCAAAACTAACATGTTCGTTAGCACAAACGACTCCAAAAGATTTGTTAACATCTTGAAAAGAAATCAAGGCGGTATCAATCATTCTTGGGCCTACTCGTCTTGGAAATCTGATAGTAGTCCGGTGCCTGTAGAGTTCCACGAATCAGTTGCTCGCGAATAGAGCGAGCTTTTAGTTCGATGGAGGGACTCAACACGGCCCGATTGTGCTCATCGATTGAGTAGCTCACCCCATCTTCTTTGAGGCCGAGTATGGTCGGTCCTGCTAGAAACCGGTTTCGTTGCGTCAGTTCAATCGTTTGATAAACAGCTGCATCCACTGCCTTTACCATGCTGGTTAGAATAGTTCCGGGTTTGACCCAATTCTGATTAGAATCTACGCCAATAGCGAATTTCTTTTTTTCATCGGCGGCATCAAATACTCCAAGGCACGACGAACCCGCAGCACAAAAGATGACTTCCGCACCTTGAGAAAACTGGAGGAGGGCCAATTCCTTAGCTTTAGATGGGTTTCGCCAGGCTTCGGAAGAAGCGCCTACATAATGAGAGAAAACGCCCAGGGTCGGTTGGGCTGTCCGAGCCCCCGCGCGATAGCCCATCTCAAATCTGCGAATGAGAGGGATATCCATCCCCCCGATGAAACCCACAGGTTTCTGATTGCTTTTGAGTGCGGCAATGTAGCCAACTAAAAACGAGCCCTCATGCTCCTGAAACAGAACCGAACGGACATTCGGTAGCGTGCTCGGAGCGTCGACTAACAAAAATTTGGTTTGAGGAAAGAGGCGAGCCACTTCTTCTAAAGGACTTTTTTGAACAAAACCGACACCGATAATTAAATCATATCCGTGTTGAGCAAAGGTCTTGAGAGAGGGAGCCAAGGCTGAATCCGAGGAACATTCCAGGACTTTGAGGTGAATGCCTAATCTCTCTTTGGCTAAAGAGGCTCCTCGATAAGCCGAGGCATTGAATGATTTATCGTCTTTTCCCCCTTTGTCGAGCACCAAGCCCACTTTGAGTCCAGGTTGGCCAGTCGCAAAGCTGCTTCCCAGGCAGAATATCGGAATGAGCCAGGAAAGCATTTTCATGTTTAGGTCTTCAGTTCGTAGCGCAAGGGTAATTCAAAGTGAAGTTCTTGTTGGGTCAGGTGAGTCGGCGGCGCCGGGACCCGATCTAAAGTCTTTAAAAATTTAAGTGCTTCTCGTTGCAAGAGGGCAGGCGCTTGCGAATCGGCCACTTCAATGTCCTCCAAGAATCCCTCGCGACTTACTTGAAACCTCACTTTAACGACCCCCGAGAGGCCTAAATGTTTTAAGTGAGAGGGGTATATTTTTTCAGCGTCCAAATAAGCATGAAGGACTGAACCATAGTCTGTTGCTGATCCGCCCTGACCGATTCCCTTTGCAGGGGTTTCGGATGATAGGGAGGAGTTCGGAGCAGAATCTGAAGCGTTTCCAGAGTGGGGCACTTGCACAGGAGAGTGTTGTACTGAGGGAGTTTTCGAACTGGGAGAAGCCAGCCGTGGAAAAAAAGCGATCTCGCGCGCGTCTGTGGGGCCTCCTGTTTTTCCTAAGAGCCGTAGATTCGGGGAGTGGGACAAGGCCGATCGGACCTGAAGAAAAAGAAATAAGTGCATGAAAATACTTAACAAAAAAAACACTCCGGAACGAGTTCCGGTGGAGAAAAAGGCTTTCTTGCAAAGGACTGTCATAATGCGTTAAACCCTAATCGTTATTCTTGAAAGGAGCAAGGTTTGGCCTTTATTTTAGGACTTTTTTTCATCGGCGCAAATCTAAATGCAAGTGTTCTGAGAACTTATCAAGGAGTGGACCAGGGGAAGCCCTGTTATCTTTACATTCATGAAGAGCTACGCAATGATCCACATGATTCGACTTTGGGGGATTATCAAGTGGAAGTCTCAACAAGTTATCAACATGCTGGCCAAGGACTGGGACAAGTCACTCTTCACTTTTCGCCTCAGTCCGAGGGAAAAGTCTTGGAATGGATGAGCGAAGCTGGAAATGAATTTTTACGAGTTCTGCTGACAGCTCCGGCAACTTCGCTTCAAGATCCCACAGCCTTCCGATTAAAGTGGCTTCATTTCGATCATTTGCATGATGCCACCTGTAAGGATTTGAAAAAGGTGAGCAACCTTTGAGATTCTCTCTCTTTATCGTTGGGTCCCTGCTTCTGAGCTTTGGGGCTTGGGGAATACCCCAAACTCAGGAAATCGGTGTTTTACCCGAAATTATTGTTCAAGAAGACCGCGAAGAAACCACAGCCGAGTGGGACAAATCCTCAGTGGTGCCTACATTAAAACTTCCGAAAAAGAGAATCGAACAAAAAAATGCCCCGAATCTCTCTGAAGCTCTGGCAGGAGAGAGCGGTGTTGAGGCTCAAACTTCCTGTGCGACTTGCGGTTCAAAAAGAATCACCGTGAATGGTTTGCGAGGAGAGCACACTACGATTCTTGTCGACGGGATTCCCTTACACTCAGCAGTTTCCAGTCTTTACGGTGTCGATGCTGTTCCTTTAGCGGGCGTAGAGTCGATTGAAATCAGCCGAGGCACTGGAGCTTCGCTGGTGGCTCCTGAAGCCATGGGTGGAGTCATCAACATCATCACTGAAGCGCCCACTAAAAATGAGGTTGACCTCGATCTTGCCACCGGTTCAGCCCAAAACTGGTTACTGAGTGGAGCTGCCTCCGATACGCAACTCATTCCCAAAGCTCGAGTGTTTGTTTCTGGACAGTGGAATCGTCAAGGGTACTGGGATTCAAACAAAACAGGGGTATGGGATGTTGATAATAACGGAGTTTCTGATGCGCCCTTCTTTTCAAATGCGGGAGTGCTGTCCAAAGTCATGGTGGATGTAGGGCCCCGAGACAGTGTCGAGTTACGGTACGGATGGCAAACTGTGGGAATCTTGGGAGGGTCGGTGGATGGAACTCGGCCCACTACATTTCTTGAGAAAGTTGAATTGCCCAAGTTCAAAGACAACGATGTTAACCAAATGTATTTAGATGATCCTCTCAAGATCTCCGATTCCATTTCATTGGTTCGTCACGAGGCTGCTGGGAGGTGGCGACATCGAATCGGTGAAACTTCGCAGTTGCAAGTCACTTCTAGTGCCGCTTGGCAAAAGCAAGATTCCATTTATTTTCATGGATATGATTATCGCAATCGGGATTTGTTGGTGTTTCAAGATGCCCGCGTGGTGACACCGATAACAGTCGAGCATATTCTGACAGTTGGAGCAGATGCTCGCTTGGAGCAAATGGATTCAAGCTCCACCAAATTATACAGCATCAAGGGGTTGCCTCCAGACGACTTTAAGTTTCAAAACGCGGCAGTGTTTGTCCAAGACACATGGTCCCCCGATTGGAACCATGAGATCAATGTTGCGGCTCGATTCGACTATTTGAATATGAATTGGCCTTTGCAGAAGGTGGGAGAACGACGAGTTGAAAAAGGATTGGTTTCCCCTCGCATATTTTGGAAATGGAACCCAACCAAAACCTGGACCTCTCGACTTTCTTATGGCCGGGGTTATCGAGCACCGCTCAGTTTTTTTGAATCACAACATGGGTTAAGTGAAAATGGGTTCACCATCGGATTGACAGAAATAGAAACGGCCCATTCTATTGGGCTTTCCGAGACTGTAAATGTCGGTTCCTGGGAATGGAATGCCAGTGTTTATGGCTCTCAACTTCATAATCTAGCGTATGCATCTGCTCCAGTGGATGCATTTAGCCCGGCGCAATTTCAAAACTTATCAAGCCCGGTTAACGTGATTTCATCGGGAGTTTCTGGAACTTACCGAGGAGCCTCTTGGAGTTGTGAGGTGAGTGTAGAAGATTTCAGATTGCCCTCACAATACAAACGGTTACTGCCGGTGGCCGCAGTAGAACAACGTGCGCGGGTTCGAATTGATAAAAAACTGGGGTCTCAATGGGACTTCAACGTATCAACACAAGTGATTGGTCCACGAAATTTAACGGAGTATGGCTATGACGGACATTATGCCACTTATGAATCGGTGGATTCGGGGTTAGGCCCAGTGGACATCGTTAAAGAACGCAAAAACCAACAGGCCCCCGTTTATGCGACTGTGGATATTGGGACTTCTTATCGACCTGCGAGAGATTGGGAGCTTTCCCTGTCTGTTTTGAATGCTACCAACTTTACGCAAACGGGATGGGGTGATTCTCCTCTGACATGGAACCAGCACGGTTCTGATCCCACTCATTTTCATCTCGATAATCTCCATGTGTGGGGTCCTCTGCGAGGACGCGTTGTGATGTTTGCGGTGAAGGCCACTCTCTAAATGAAACAGTGGGGTCTCATCGTATGCGTGGTCAGCCTTGTCAGTTTGGCATGTCCTCCAGAAGCAATAGAAGCTCGGCTGCCCCAAACCCAATCTACAGAGTGTCAAACCCAATGGGGGGCTTCAAAACTGAAAGTGATTGTGGAGCGAGATTGTGCACCCTGCCAATTATTGATCGATCAATTGAAATCTATTCATTCTTCGGGAACAAACCAGGCGATTGAATTTATCTGGCTTGAGACCGAGAGCAATCGGTGTTTGGAATTGAGTCTGAAAGTAGCTTCAATTGGAAGAAGTGTGTGCAGCACGAAAGAAGAAGTTGAAAAAAAGTGGGGCGTCAACTCAACTCCGACGTTGTATTGGCTTGAAGGAAGTCAACGCAAAGTGCAGAGGGGGCTACCACTGCCTCTTGTTTTCCATCCCGGAAAGAGTCGATGAGTAGTTTTTCTGTTGATATCCAATTAAGAAACGTCTCCTTCGGTTACATCGGGGACGCTGATCTCATTAAAAATGTGAATTTAAGGATTCAAAGCGGAGGGGTGTTTTGCCTGATGGGTCCGACAGGTTCTGGCAAGTCTACGTTGTTGAAGTTGGTTGCAGGGCTACTGGTTCCTACAGAGGGGGAAGTTAGTATTGCTAAAGAACCTTCTCGATCATTGGGCATGTGCTTTCAGAAGGGGGGATTGATAGACTCATGGGATGCCTTTGAGAATATTGATTTCGCTTTAAAGGAAAGGACAGCGCTATCGAAAAAGGAACGTGAGCAAACGATTGTGAAAGTATTAAAAGAGGTAGGATTAGAAGGTGCCTTGAGAAAAAAGCCAAAAGAACTCAGTGGAGGGATGATCAAACGCCTTGCTTTGGCTAGAGCGATTGCATTGCAGCCTCAGATACTTATTTTAGATGAACCCACAGCGGGCTTAGATCCTGTGACGGCTCTTGAAATCGTTCACTTGATAAAAAATTATCACAAAAGTCTGGGAACAACCCTGCTGCTTGTTACGAGCGAACTTCTCGTGGCTTATTCTTTGGCAGAAACAGTGGGACTCCTCTGGAACAGAGAAATCATTTGTTTTGAATCTGTCGAAGCTTTCAAAAATAGTCAAAATCAGGGGGCGCGGCAATTTGTCCACGGAAAAAATGCTTGAATTGAAGGCAATTTCAAAACGTCTGGGAGGGCTCCCTATCCTTCAGGAAGTTTTTCTTTCTGTGAGTCCTGATGAAATTGTTTTTGTACTGGGCAGATCCGGGGTCGGAAAATCAGTCCTGTTAAAAACGATTGTGGG
The DNA here is from genome assembly GCA_009927045.1 of bacterium. Lineage (GTDB taxonomy): Bacteria > Bdellovibrionota > FAC87 > UBA2466 > UBA2466 > RFNO01. Next base: position 6,080 of record RFNT01000131.1, read on the forward strand.
ACTCATTCCACAGGATCAGGGAAGGGTTTTTTTGAATGGACAGGCGACGGATTGCTTCGACGAGATTGCGCTCACCAACTTTCGCAGAAAAGTAAGCCTGGTATTTCAGATGCCAGCTCTTTTAGATTCTTTGACGGTTGAGGAAAATTTATTATTTGCATTGAGAAAGCCGTTTCCCGAACGAGAAGAGCTACAAAAATGGTTGAGTGAGCTGCAGTTAGATGTGAAGTGTTTGGATCGAATGCCACAGGAGCTGAGCCTAGGCGTTCAGAAAAAAATCAGTGTTTTGAGAAGCGTTTTGTTAAAACCCCAGTTTCTTTTATTTGATGAGCCCACTACAGGGTTAGATCCTGTAGGCACTCGTATGATGAATGATTTGATTGTAAAGTCAGTGAGAAAAACTCATTCAGGATGTTTAATTGTATCTCATGATGTTCAAAGTGCTCTTGAAATAGCCCATAAGATTATCCTTTTGGATCAGGGCAGAGTGGTTTTTGAGGGAAAGCCCTTTGAATTTAAACAATGCCAGTTGCCGCTCGCACAGGCATTTGTCGAGGGAATTGTGGCACAATGAAGAGCTTAAAAATGGTTTTTCAAAATGTGGGGCAGTGGGCTCATTTCGTGATGCTCTGTTTTCACTTGTTGGTCTCTCATGGGATTTCTGGACGAGAGTTTAAAAAGCAGTTATTGCGAGTTGGTATTCAATCCATTCCGCTTACCTGCGCCGCTGGGTTTTTTGTGGGCGCTATTTTAGCAATACAAATCGATTCTCAGATCAGGGATTTTGGGGCACAGAGCTATTTAGGGGGGATTAGCGTTTCCACGACCCTTCGAAATCTCGGACCTGTTTTGATTGCATTTTTTCTTGCGGGACGTGTGGGAGCTTTCACTTCGGCAGAGTTGGGTACCATGTCCATCACAGATCAATTGAATGCCATCCGTTGTTTGGGGCTCAATCCCATTCGTGAGATTGTGATTCCCCGATTGTTGGCAGTTGCTGTCTCAAGTATTGTCCTTTTATTAATGGGGCTTCTCCTGAGTGTCGTTGGGGGAATCTCTATTGCGAGTATTGGATTGAAGGTGAATCCGCTGCAATTCATTCATCGAGTTCCTGAGTTTTTGGCCGTTAGCAGTGTGTTTTTAGCTCTCATCAAGAGTATTGTTTTTGGTTTGATGATCGGGTCTGTCTCATGTTTCATCGGGTTTCATATTTCGGGCGGGGCAGAAGAGGTCGGAGGAGGTGTGAGAAGAACCGCAGTTGTCTTAGTGGTAGGCATCATCATATTGGATTTCATGATTTCCTGGATGGGAAGTCAATTTGTGGTCTCAGCCAATGGTAGTTGAAAAATGGAGTGTTCCGAAGTGAGTTTTTTGAATTATCTGAGCGAACTTTGTGCGCCCTTCAAGTTGCTGGTTCTTTCAATTGGGCAATTTAGTTTAAAGCCCAAGCTGCGTGGGGGCGAAATACTGAAGCAGTGTTATGAAGGAGCTGTACTCAGTGCACCCATGGTGTTGTTTTCAATTTCTATTGTTTCCTTGATGGGCGTTCTTGAGTTTTCTTGGCACATGATGAAAGTAATGCATGAAGATGCGTTGGTGCCGGCATTTTCATTGGTTCTTACCATTAGGGAATTAGCTCCAGTAGTCACAGCCATGTTACTTGCCTCGTTTGGGTGCTGCTATTGCGGCAGAGATCGGGATCATGAAAAACAGTGAGCAGCTGGACCAACTCCAGCTTTTAGGAGTATCCGTAGTAGATTTTCTGATCCTGCCTCGGTGGGTAGGATGCCTATTAGCAAGCCTATCGCTCACACTTTTAGGAATTGTGGTAGCAGTTCTGGTCAGTTCTCAACTTGCATCTTATGGGCTCGGCTA
>RFNT01000043.1 GCA_009927045.1 bacterium
TGAAGCTGAATCTCAGGAAGAAAGATCCGCGTAATCAGGTATAATTAAAGAAGCCAGCAGTTCATCTCCATCTTCACTTTCAACGACAATCCCATGGTGCAGCAAAAAAAGGAATTCTGGGTCGGTCTTTTAATACTCCTCTCAATCATCGTGTGCCTCGGGCTGTTTTGGATTTTGGGCAGCTTTCAGCCTTGGAATTCGGGAATGAGGCTTTTTGTCAGATATCAATTTGCAGGGGGGGTGGAAGTAGGAGCGCCCGTAAGAGTCAGCGGTGTTAAAGTCGGAAAAGTCAGACGGATTGATTTTCTCAGTGAAGCGCAAAGAAAAGATTCAGATGGAACTTCTGTCAAGCTAGAGATTCAAATGGATTCCGAAGTGAAGAGTTTGATTCGAAGAGATTCGAAATTCTATATCAATATAGCAGGGATCATCGGTGAACGTTATCTCGAGATCACTCCAGGGAGTATAGGAGAAGCCCAACTTGAAAGTGGGAGTGAAGTGCGTGGGATAGATCCCCCTCGCGTCGATCAACTCCTTTCCCAAGGCTATGGTGTGTTTGGCCGAGTGCAGGAGTTTTTAGAGCGTAATGAAAACACAATGCAAGAGCTCTTAACGACGGTGAACTCCCTCATGACAGACACCAATAGTATTCTCAAGCGCCTGGACCGAAAGCGCATGGGTCAGCTGATTGATAATTTAAATGAAGTGAGTGCCAACGTAGCTGTTCTCTCCAGGGGCCTTCGCACGGAGAAAGGAAGAAAGTTTGTAGATCAGCTCTCTGAGCTCGTGGACCGAGCCCATCAAATAGATAAGCCCACGCTCAAACAATTCCTTCAAGAAGAAGGTGTGCGAGCACGTATTTTTTAAAAGCAGGAAGGTGATTTATGAACAAAAAAGTATTTCTCCTGATGGTATTTCTAAGCAGCTTGAGTGTTGCGGGATTTCTCCATGATTTTAAACAAGAACGTCGTTTTGGTGCGGGGGTGGGAGTCGGGGGACCTCTGAGCGCTCTTGGATTAGAAGTTGAATTCAATGTGACTCCGGAAGTTTCCATTTCAGGGGGCATGGGAAGTGGCATGGACTACTCAACCTTTGCCGTCAAGGGTAAGTACTATTTGTTGGGAGATCAGGTCAGTCCCTATTTCTTAGTAGGATTCGCTAGATGGTGGACCAATGGAACTCTCGAACGAAATA
>RFNT01000024.1 GCA_009927045.1 bacterium
TCGGTCCATCAGTGTTGAAAAATATTTTTCTTGAGGGCAGAGACCCACGAGATGGATTTAGCATCTGGACCCTTTATCCCGGTATTGGAGTCCAATGGATGCACGATAGTGGCTTTGCTGTTTATCTGGAGGCGCTCTACCTTTTCAAAGTTCCCAACTTTTCAAACGGGACTTATGCAGGGATGGGAGCCTCTTGGTTTTTTTAAATCTTTATGAAGCCCTTGATCAGCTATTTTAGACGAGGTACTCGAAGCCTCAAGAGTCAACTGGCTCTCTACTTTATACCTGCCACGTTGTTACCTGTGATTGGTCTGAGTTATTATGCAACGCATATTTTTGAGAAGACCAGCCGTCAAAACCTGTATCGACAAGCCTTATCGGAAAGCTCACTGATTCTAGATGACCTAGAGAAAATAGAAAAGGTCACTAGCTCCCAGATCCGAAAAATCGGAAGTCAGCCCGTCGTTGTGAAGACTCTGAAAACGAAAAACTTGAAAGCGATTCAGCAGATGCTCAACGGATTCCGTGTCCAAGGACGTTTGAGAGTTTACAGTCCTGAAGGCGATTTTGTGGCCGAGGGTCCCGGCCCTGAAAGTGTTCGGCCAAGAATTCACTTTATTCCACGTGAAAGTTTAAAAAGGATCAGACAGCAAAATTTCACACTGGACAGATACTTCAGCGATGACGGCTCCGGGATGTGGATTCTTGGGCGTGTTCTCATACAGGATGAAGAAAAGCTTTATGGAGTATTAGAGCAGGAATTCCTGTTTGGTGGAACTCATCTGAGAGACATGCGCAATCAAAGGGAAGTAGAGGCTTTGATTCTCAAGCGTGATTTTAGTCAGGCAATTTCTGGAATTTCTATGGGGCAGAGTGAAGTGAAGAAACTGTCGAGCTCAGTTGTCAGCCTTCAAAGCAACGAATCGACTGTTTTTCATCCTGTTTGGCTGGGTGAAGTGAGGTATGCAAGTTACTTGTTCGATTTGCCAGATATCAGTGGCAAAAAAAGAGACTGGGGGTATTTAGCTATTTTGGTGCCTCTGAGCGCAAGCGATTCGGCAACTCGTCAACTGAGAATGAATATTATCTATCTCACTGTCATTTTGGCGGTTGTTTTTGGGTACCTGATATTTATATTTTCAAAGCGAGTGGTATTGCCCATTGAGACACTTGTCGCAGCAATGAAACGTGTTAAAACTGGGCATTTGGAAGAACTCCCATCAGCGGAGTCAAATTATGAAATCGAATATTTGATACAAGCTTTCAACGACATGATTCGAAATGTCAGTGTCGCCCGTAGGACATTAGAAACTAAAATTCAGGAGCTCAAAAAGGCAAACAACGAAATCAAAGAAACCCAGACAACACTCGTGCAATCGGCGAAAATGATCTCCCTAGGACAAATAGTAGCGGGAGTGGCTCATGAGCTTAATAATCCTGTCGCCTTCATCTATAGCAATATGCACCACCTAACCACTTATTTGGATAAGATGACCCGCCTGGTTTCGGAATATCGAAACAAAAAGATACTTTTGCCCGATTCAGCTAAAAGCGAGCTAGAAAACCTCGAAAAAGAACTCGATATCGATTTCATTTTGGGGGATATAACGGAGTTAACAAAAAGCTGTTTGGATGGTGCCAATCGGACAAAAGACATTGTTCTAGGACTCAGAACGTTTTCGCGAATGGAGGAGTCCGAGTTTCGGCCCTGGGATATCCACGAGGGTATTTCCAGTACATTACGGCTTCTGAATGCTGAACTCAAAAATCGGATCACCGTTCATCAGGTCTTTGGAGAGATTCCAAAAATTGAGTGTAGCCCCTCACAACTCAATCAAGTATTCATGAATTTACTCGCCAATGCTATCCAAGCAATCCCAGGGAAGGGCCAGATTTGGATCCGAACGCGCAGTTTTGGGGATCAAGTAGAAGTTGAAATCGAGGACACGGGATCTGGGATGTCCGAGGATACATTGAGCCATATTTTTGTGCCCTTCTTCACTACCAAGAAAGTGGGTGAGGGGACAGGGCTAGGACTTTCTATTGCTTACGGGCTTGTTCAGAAGCATCAAGGTAAAATTGAGGTTCAAAGTAGTGTTGGAAAAGGCACTCTTTTCCGTATCTTTTTGCCAACAACACAAACTCAACAAAAAGTGGGATAAACAGAAATGAAACTGTGGAATCTAGGATACCCCTATTTAGGAGTACAGAATCAATGGGCTCATGCTGTGCAAGGAATGGCTGGTTCAGTGGAACAGGTGGATGCATTTTTGGAGGTTGGGGTACAGGTTCTCAAAAGTAGATGGGCTGAGCAACACGATTT
>RFNT01000209.1 GCA_009927045.1 bacterium
TCTACTTCCGGAGGAACATTGGTCTCACTGGCTTGAATTTCAACCTGTTTCTTCTCTTCTTCCTGCTTCTTAACGACTTCAGCTTGATCCTTTTTATTCACTGTCCAAGCAATTCCACCACAAATAGCTCCAAGGAATAGGAACGGCATTGCAGGCAAACCCGGCATAAAAGCCATCAGAACCAAGATTCCCGAGGTAGCTCCTAGTGCTCGAGCTTGGGTGAACAGTTGTTTAGCGACTTCTTTTGAGAGATTGTTTCCTGAGGCAGCGCGGGTCACTACGATACCCGCGGCTGTTGAAACAATCAAAGATGGGATTTGAGTGACTAAGCCATCTCCGATAGTCATCAGAGTATAAATTTCGGCCGCCTTAGCCAACGCGAGGTCTTTTTGTAAAACCCCAATAGCGAATCCACCGATGATATTAATGATAGTAATTACGATACCTGCAATAGCATCGCCTCTCACAAACTTGCTAGCACCATCCATCGCTCCGTAGAAGTCGGCTTCCTGTTCAATTTTACTTCTGCGTTCGCGCGCTTGTTGCTCGTTGATCAACCCAGCATTTAAATCAGCATCAATGCTCATCTGTTTGCCAGGCATCGCATCTAAAATAAATCTTGCAGCAACTTCAGCAACACGTCCGGAACCCTTAGTGATCACCACAAAATTGATGACGATCAATAATGTGAAAACCACAAGCCCAACAACATAGTTTCCACCGACAACAAACTTACCGAATGTTTCAATGACGTGACCCGCAGCGCCGGTTCCAATGTGTCCATTTAAAAGGATTAAACGAGTGCTTGCTACATTGAGCGAAAGTCGAAAAAGTGTCGTGAATAACAGAATGGTTGGAAAAACTGAAAACTCCAGCGGCCTACCTGAATAAACTGCAACCAAAAGCACAATCACACTCAAAGTGATACTACCCACCAAAAGCACATCCATGATGGCTGCGGGCATCGGGACTATCATCACTAATAAAGTGCCTAAGACCCCGACTGCGATCAGGAGATCGGTTTGCTTAAAAATATTCCAAATTGAGCTTTTTTTATCATCCATAACTTTTCCTCTTCAACTAGGCGGCTTGCCGGCTCCCTTTCAGCTTAAAGACGTAGGCCAGAACCTCAGCAACCGCTTTGTAGAGTTCCTTGGGAATGGGATGTCCCAACTTGATGTTTTTGAACAAAGTTCGCGCAAGCGGTTTGTTTTCAACAATGGGGACTCCAGCGCCCTTAGCAAGCTCCCGAATTTTATCTGCAATGAAGCCCGCCCCTTTCGCCACCACTTTAGGCGCAGACATTCCATTTTCATAAAACAAAGCCACAGCTAAGTGAGTCGGGTTAGTGACAATCACAGTGGCCTTAGGCACTTCTTCCATCATTCTTCGACTAGCAAGCCGCTTTTGTATTCCCCTTATTCTCGATTTAATGAGTGGATCCCCTTCCCTCAACTTAAACTCTTCCTTGATTTCTCGGCGGGTCATCCTCATTTGCTTCTCAAGACTGAATTTTTGGAAACCATAATCAGCGGCGGCGACGAAAGCATAGGCACCAACAATCCAAATCAGTAGCCGTGAGAGCAAGTCCAAAATGATCCTGATCTCTTCCCCCGGACTTTGTGAAAGGAGTGTTGTCAGTGTATTGAGCTGACCTGCTCCAAATTTCCACACAATCCACCCAACCAATCCCATTTTTAGGATCGATTTAAATGCCTCAACGAGCCCCTTGCTTGACAGCAGCCGTTGCAATCCAGAAATTGGATTGATCCGCTCCCATTTCGGAGATAGAGGTTCCCATGTCACATACAATCCAACCTGAGCGGCGCACCCTACAAAAGCTGCTATAACAGAAACAATAAATACAGGAGCAACGATGGAAAAAAAGCTAATCCCCACTTCATTCTTGAGAACCAAAAGATCCGCTTTTCCGAATTCCTTTACCGCTTTTTCAAAACTAAAATATTGTCGGATCAATCCTGCCATTTCCTGGTAGGCGCGGGGCATCGAAAAACTCAAGGCCCCTAGAACAGAAAGCAAAATTGCAACCGTGATCACTTCTCGAGAAATAGCTACTGAACCCTGCTTTCGAAATTCTTCGCGCCGAAAGGCGGTAGCACTTTCTGTTCTTTCTTCGTCTGATCCTTCAAACATTGCCATAGCGTTCTACATTGCCTTCAATAAAACGATTGTCTTCTCACTGGCTCCGGAAATCATATTTTCAATAAACTCGATCAGTTCTGGTGCCACGAGATAAAAAGTGAGAAGCCCCAGCAAAATAGTGATGGGAAAGCTAAAAAGCATCACATTCATTTGTGGAATTAAACGATTCAGCACACCAACGGCCAAGTTGCTGAGCAGGGCTAACAGAGAAAAGGGAGCAGCCATTCTTACAGCGGTAACAAATAACTCACCGAACATGCCTAAAACAATTTTCATGACCTGACTATTTTCAACAAATACGCCATCAATACCTTTAGTGATACGAAAGCTCTGCACAAACAAATAGATCAATTCGTGATGAAGATTGAGCGTAAAAAACATCATCAGAACCACCCAACCATAAAGCGGGACCATGACAGTTACTGAGCTCTGCATCTGCGGATCCATCAGCCCCCCAACTCCAAAGCCCATTTGGAATCCAATGAATTGGGCTGCCACGTGAATAGCTTCAACTGCCAGATGGGCTGAGAGGCCTAAAAACAAGCCAATGAATGTCTCGCGAATGGCAAGTCCCAAAATTTCAAATAAATCAGTGGGAAATGGATTCAGATAGGGTTTCACGATGGGAAACAAAGCTAAAGATAGGGACAACGCCAAAACAATTTTAATTACCACGGGGATAGATCGATGGTTGAATGCGGGAGCCAATAAAAAAATCCCAAGAAGACGAATGCCCACAGTGCAGATATCGAGATAATGATTCCAAACGTAGGGATAGAGCTCTGAAAGCATAGTTATCTGACCGCAGCTGGGATGTTTTCAAATAGTTGAAGAGTGAAATCAGTAATAACGTCCAGCATCCAGGGTGAGAAAATAAGTAGAGCCAGCAACATGGCAGCAAACTTGGGGACTACTGCCAGAGTAGTCTCACTCAACTGGGTCACTGCTTGAAAAATATTAGTAATAACCCCCACTACGAGGCCAAATAAAAGCAAAGGAGCAGAGAGAAGAACCGCCGTTTTCAATGCCTGCCTCAAAATATCTAACACATATTCTTGTGTCATTTTTCTCCTTATCCAAAGCTCTTCACTAATGAACCCACGATGAGTTGCCATCCATCCACGAGAACAAAAAGAATCAGTTTAAAAGGCAGTGATATGACTACCGGAGGTAACATCATCATACCCATGGCCATAAGAATGGATGCTACAACCATGTCCAGAACTAAGAATGGAATGTAGATCATGAAACCTATATAAAATGCTGTTTTCAATTCGGAGATCATAAATGCAGGGATTAAGATGTACGTTGGCACTTCTGCTCTTTTGCCTGGAGTCTCAAGCCCCGCAAGCTTTACAAAAAGGCCCAGGTCTTTATCTCGAGTCTGTTTGAACATGAATTTCCGAATATAGCTTTCACTGAAAGTGATGGCTTCACTTTGGGTAATCTTATTTTTTAAATAGGGCTGTAGAGCATCCTGGTTAACACCTTTCCAAACGGGCGCCATAATAAAGGCGGTCAAAAAAGAGATAAGGCAATGATTAACTGGTTAGGGGGCAACACTTGTGTGCCAATGGCCTGTCTCAGAAATGACATCACAATCACAATACGAACAAAAGAAGTGAGCATGATGAGTAAAGACGGAGCAAGCCCCAACACCGTAAGAAGTGCAACGATTTTCAAAGTTGTGGCAGTTTGTTCCGGGCCAGCGCCCGCGCCTAATGACAGCTGGATAGGAGGTAAAGCATTTGCTTTGTCGGCGGCAAAGGTCGCTGACAACTGTAAGAACAGTGATACAACTTTTAGGGAAAGTGTGAACATGTCTAGCCTTTTATAAACGGGAAGAATTACCGCAATTGATCTACGTGTTTATTCACGGTTTCCTGGAAAATGCCTCTCTCAATTGCTGATTCATCCTCGTACTGTTGTTGCAGTTTTGGAAGCTGAGATAACACACTGATTTGGTTGGGCGTCACTCCCACTAGAACAAATTCCTGGCCAATCTTAAGTAAACTCACTCCAGCCTTGGCACCCAATGGGCAGTAGCCCAACTGTTCGATCAAGTATCTTCGAGGCCCCCGAAACACGCCTTTTTTTCGGAACACTCTGAAAAAGGTCCAAGCCCCCAAAACAAAAAGCAGAAGGAATCCAGTCACCATTCCGACGGCCCCACGATAATTACCACTTGAATCAACTTTTCCTGAAGTCACTGCCTGCGCCAATGGAGTTTGTTCCTCTTGAAGCAATTTTAAAGTGGATGCATTTTGCTTGGGATATTCGATTGAAAGTTTAAATTCATTGTTTTGTTGAGAGAACTTCACCCGCTCTTTCATATCCTCGATGCTTCCATTGAGGTAGATCCGCGCTTTAACGGAGTCTTTTCCCGCTGGAGTCAGTGTTACCCGTTTAATCAGTGCATGAGGTGATTCAATTTCTATCTTTTCACCCTGCTCTTTTGCTAACTTTTGTTCAGCCCAAACAATCTCGAGGATGCTCCCATTCATCTTCCAAGAGGGTTGCTGTGCAGAAAAAGCACCACTGAAAGTCAGCTGTGCATTTTCTTGGCCAGTAATTTTGACAGAATTGATTTCAAAACCAAATGCCAAGTAACTTAGGCCAAGAAGTGCAAGGGTGACAACCTGTCTCATGCGACTTCTCCCAACTGTCGAATCCTTTGGGTACTGCTCACGACATCAGTTAAGCGGACACCAAACTTCTCATTCACGACAATCACCTCACCTTTGGCAACTACCTTGTCATTGACCAAGACCTCAAGAGATTCTCCCGCTATTTTCTGTAATTCAATGACCGAGCCTTTGTGGAGCTTAATTAAATCCTGAACAAGAATTTTGGTTCGTCCTAGCTCAACGCTCACCCGCAAAGGAATATCTAATACGTATTTCAAGGAGGATTCATGACTAGAATCCGAAACTACTTTTAAATTTGGCCCGGAATCTCCTCCAGACTGCTCATTATTAGCCATTTGTACCTTTGCTTTAATCATTACCTTCTCCTTCTTGTGAATCTTTCGGTTTGAGAGTTTCCGTCATGCGAACAGCCAGATTGCCTCTGACGTTTCCCATCATCCCCTGCATACGAGGTAGACCTTGGACATAAACGGTGAGAGGTGCCACTGTGTCCTGCGTTAATGGAATCACAGAGCCCGCTTCAAAATACTCGATCTCTTGTAGTGTCTTCGTAGTTGCCCCCAGCTCAACCTGAACCAGCATCTCGGTAGTCATCAGCTCATTGATCCAATGACTCCTCCACTCCTTCTTGTCCATGTTAAAGTCGCCTACGACATTAAAACCTAGATGTTCTTGAATTTTCTCTAAAGGATCGAGCTGCAAAACTATAATGCATGGCCCTGACAGTGTCTCAAACTCCACATCAATGCTCAGAACAGCCACTAATTCGGATGGGTGAACAGTTCCAATAAAATGAGGATTGGTTTCTGTTCGCTCATACTTAAAGGAAATCGGATAATTTAACTTCCAAGCATCTGCTAAATCCTTGATAGCTATTTGAGAAACCTTTTTGATCATATTGTTTTCAATGCTTGTGAATTCATCACGAGTCCCAATTTTTGCGAAAGGTCGCTCTGTTCCACCGTAGTAGGCATCTACCAACGCATAGGTCAGCTTGGAACTCACAATGTAAAGTAAGGAGCCCTTGAGCTGGGGCATTGAAACAATATTTACCGAAGCGGGGAGAATTAGATTTTGGAGATAGTCTCCGAATATCATGAAGTCGATCCGATTCAGATTAACCGAAACAGGACGCTTCAAATACTGCCCCAGCGAGGAACGGAACAATCGGAAAAGCGTTCATGAATACTTTGAAGAGCTACCAGCTTGTTTCTCACAATCTTTTCATGAGAAGTGAGATCATAAGCAATCCAATTTTGATTCTTTGTATCAGCGCGGTCTTCGTTTTTAGATCCGGTATCAGCGGAAGCAGTCCCCTCTACTTTTCCAGTAGAGACCGCAGTAAGAAGCGAATCAATTTCCGCTTGGCTTAACACTTCTGGCATAGCACTGCCCCTCTGTTTTAATTGAAATGGAATTGAGTGAAATAAACTTCTCGGACTTGGCCCGAGGTCAGCAAATTGTTCACGGATCTCAAAATATCTTTTCTGAGACTCACCATTCCTGTTGTTTCTCGGATCTGCTTGTAAGTTCTGCTGCTCAGCAACACAATGATCGCGTCGCGAATTGCAGCTTTCTTTTTTGTGATTTCATCTTCAGTAGCCGCATCTGTAAGCTCAAACTCCATTTGAGTTTGCAGAAACTTCGGACCTTGATCACTGGATATGTTTACCAGAAAAGCTTCCAGAGGATAGAGAGTTCCCGGCGCTGGAGGAGTAAGGACTCGTCCAGAAGAGTTGTTTTTAGCCACAGGATGTGCTTCTTCTTTTTGAGCAGCAGCCATCTGGTCCATTCGATTATCCATATCGATCAGCTTCGTATTTACCTTTTTAAAAAGAACACCCAAGCCGACCACTCCAGCTAGATTCAAGGTCACTACGAGAATCGATATTAAACTGACGATATCTTTTTTGGGTTTGTTTTCGGGTGCAACGCCCGGTGCCGAAGGCGAACTTTCCTTCTTCGCAGCAGCTTCGTTGATTTTCTTGGCAGCCTCAGCCATAGACTTCCCCCTCAGTAATTTGAATGAATATCCTCACAGGCTGCAAAGGAGGTGCCAGCAAAATGTCGGATTTTAGCGGCGGTCTCGCCGCGTCAAACGTCAGGAGCGCTGAGTTGGCGTCACAGATTTGACTCTTTAAAAAAGAAACTGGATTTCAACAATCGTAGGTACAGACCAAACGGAAAGGAATTCCGTTGTAGTTTTGCCAAAACATTTGGGGTGAATATGAGGCAGGAAAAACCAAATTGGGATTCATCCAAGGATAAAACTGACTCGAGAAATATTGATAGAGCTGGGGTGAAATCACTTGAGGTAAATACGAAAACCAAAATTGACTGAAACTGTAAACCGGGATCTGCTGTATGAATGCATACGTCTGCCACCCATTCCAGATTGTCATGAACACCGGTTGCAAATAAACGTATTGCTGGAAATACCAATAAATCGGCACCCAAGGATAAAACTGGGCAGGATAACCTGCGGGCAAATAGGGTTGAAACATTCCTCCCATTGGATATCCGGAAAAACCACCACTGGGGAAGTAACCTGGGTTGGGTCCATATCCGGTTGGCCCGGTAGGATAAGGAGCAGAGGGTCCCATAGGCGAAGGGTAAGGACCGCCCACGCCTGCCGTACGGATTCCATCATTCTTTCCACAACTGGCGAGAACAATGCTCACGAGAATTAAACTGATCCGCATCCACTTCATACCACAACCACTGTATTCAGAGTGAATAACCTGACTTCAATGACTGAAGCCCTTCCACTCATTGGAAGAAAGTATGCAATACCATGCCAAAGTCCACACGCAGAGTAGACATTAAGAACACGGGCATTTTTGTTTGCGTGAGAGACAGCGGCGTGACTCTTTTTGGCTTAATTAACGATCCAGTCTTTCAGAACAATTTCACTGGGGCCCTGGGAAGAGAATTCAGTCTGATATTTTTCAAGGAGGCGTTTTTTAAAAGCGGTCAAAGACTCAGCGGTTTTTGGGCCCTTCAAAATCATCCAAATAAAAATCACTTCCCACATTGAAAATCGTATCTAGAAGCTTTGCTCGATTCAAAACCATGGATTTATGAGATTCCTCATTGGGACAAGTGATGACTAAACTAAATTGAGCATATGCTGTTTTGGTCCCTTTGCGGTTCATCATCGCCATAGATACTTGGTTAATCTCATAGGGGAACCCAGTCGACTTTGATGCATGAGCCTCTTCAGGCTCATGTTGAATATTCTCAGATTCCTGTGCAACTGGAGGATGCTGGGCATGTAGAATGTATTTCACCCCAAAAACACCCATCACGGTTACAAGAACTCCAAACAAGATCCAAAGAGTGGCGAACTTTTTTTTCTCGGGGGTTGTAGAACGAAACCAATCAAAGAAATCACGTAACATGGGCTACTCGCTATAAAGGCTTAGGGATGTTTTTATTGAGAATATCAGAAAGCCACTGATTAAACCATTCACCGAGCTCTGAAGCCCATACCTGCTCCAAACTTTTGTTGAAAAGCTCATTCAGCAACTGCTCCTGTTGGGGGCTGAGAGAATCACTTTTTAGATTTTTCATCTCTAGGGCATGCACCTGAACTTGCAATACCACAAGACCTTCGGGGGAATCCGTGAATTCGACTCTTCCCTCCAACGTAATCGTCTCAGCGCCCAGAGTTAACCCCTGACTCATAGGGTAACAAAAAGAATAAGCCCCCTGATAACTGCCCTGCAAATGTACCGAAGGATTTTCAAGACTGCCTGAAGAACCACGGCTCCATCAGGTTCCACTTGAAGGTCTAAAGCTTGAACTTGAGTTCGAAGCTCCACCCGGTAGGAAGAAGAACCGGGGCAAAAAACACTTTTCCAAGAACTCTTCCCTTCTAAGACCTTTTCAAAAATGCGATGGTCCCATTCGAAGTCATTTTGAAGCGCTTCAATTTCAAAGAAAGACCCTTCTTGAGCCCGAGCGGCTCCTGAGAAGCCCCAAAACAGAAAAAAAAGTGTAGCCCCACCGGCAATCCACGGTTTCATGCATCCCCCACAGTGATGATTGACCAAAACCAGCCTACATTAAAAAATATGACGTTGCCAGTCAAGGACCGGATCAAATCCCAAGTAATTGTTTTTATTTACTTATTTTTTCTTCGTGGCTGCCGGATAGGAAAGCGATGTCTCCGACAGGCACTGCAAGTACCTGAGCCACTTGATGTAATTTTTTTTCCTGAATGTAGCATGTTTTTCCCTGAATCCAACGTCTCAAGGTGGTCTTGTGGATCCCCGCCATTTCAGCAAGCCACCAACGCTTTAATTGCTGCTTCTCTATTTCCTGGACTAATTGTTCAATCTTTACTTGATACTGTTTTTTCGACTTCACAAGTGCACCTCGCTTTTCTGCAAAAACAACTGCAAAAGCCTATGCCAACTTTGTGGCTAACACGGGCGCACCGAAGTAAAAAAAACCTCCAACTGGTTTGATTTCCAGTTTTTCAATCCTATAATCGGGCTCATAAGGAAACCGACTTGAATACCGCTCTTCTTAAAAGAACCTTCCTCTGGTGGGTCCTCAGTTGCCTTCTGGGGAATATGAATTTATCCCTTGGCGCAACTGATTTGATTCGAATTGGGTTGGCAGGATTTCCTACTTCGCTCCTTCACTACCTTGGATATGACGAATACTCCGAGGCGATTACTTCTCTGGTTCTAGAACCCTTGGTCACTTTAGATTCTCAAACCTTGCAACCTCAGGCAGCTCTAGCGCGTCGCTTTGAAGAGAATGGTTCGAGAACTCGGTTTGAGTTTGAGATCCATCCCAAAGCCACTTTTTCAGATGGAAGCTCAGTGACTTCCGCAGATGTCTTGGCCACCTGGAATCAATTGAAAACTGCGGGACCTCCCGCTGCCACTTATGCGGCTCTGTTTGGTGGAATCGAAGATTGCCAAGCTCTTTCTTCTAAAAAAGTGGTCTTTACTTCAAAACAACCCGTGGCTGCCGGATTGGGAATTTTTTCCCAATTTTTCATCATGCCTGCAAAAGTTTTTGCTGGGAAATCTCTTCTTAAGGATTTTAATGAATCATTCATAGGCTCTGGCCCCTATCGTATTGAACGCGTTGTTTGGGGAAAAAGCATTTCCCTTAAAAGAAATGCTCAGTATTGGGGCTTTCAAGAAAAAAGCAGTGAACGCAAATACCGTTTGGAACAAGTCGAGTTCATAACTCAATCGGACCCCACAGCCTCGTTTCATATGTTGGTTAAAGATCAAATCGACTATCTCTACTTCTTGTCAGCGCGCTCTTGGGCAAAAGACACTGAACACCCTCTGTTCAAAAAAGGCTCCATCAAGAAACTGGAAGTCAATAATCGTCTCCCTTTCGCAATGGCAGGCATTGCATGGAATCTTCGTAAGCCTCTTTTTCAAGATGTTCGTGTGAGACTAGCCCTGGCCCATTTATTCAACAGAGATCGTCTCATCAAGGAATTCTTTTTTGATCAGTACCTTCCTTCTACCGGCATCGCACATTCCAAATCTGTGTTTCATCACCCAAAGAACCATCCGGTGCGCTTTGATCCTCAAAAAGCTCATGCTCTTTTGA
This sequence comes from bacterium, assembly GCA_009927045.1. Lineage (GTDB taxonomy): Bacteria > Bdellovibrionota > FAC87 > UBA2466 > UBA2466 > RFNO01. The sequence continues at coordinate 10,401 of RFNT01000209.1, forward strand.
AGGAAGCGGGTTGGAAACAGTCCGAGGGTTCTCACCAATACATAAAAGATGGAAAGCCACTTCAGTTTGAAATTTTGACGGGAAATCCCCCCGCCAGCAAATACCTCGCTTATTATCAAGAGGATTTACGCAAAGCGGGAATTCAAATCTCACTTCGAGTCGTCGATTGGCCTACTTATCTCAGAATGAGAAGCCAAGGCACATTTGAAGCTCTAGACTTTTCTCGGAATCGAGATGAGCAGCTTCGAGATTTAGACCTTACATGGCACAGTAATGGCGCTGCCGATCCAGCCTCCGGAAATATTACCGGATTCCAAAATAAGAAAGTCGATGATTTACTTGCCCAGATCCAATCGGAAACTCGGGCAAGCGCTCGAGAACGCCTTATTCGGCAGTTAGATCTCATGATCTCCCAGAACCATCCTATGGCGTTTTCTTGGGAACCTAAATATCAAAGAATTGCATTTTGGAACCGTTATGAGTTTACCGAGCCCGGTTATCATGCTTATTCCCGCTGGAACCAATTGTTTCATGAATGGCAATGGAAACTTTCCGCACCTTCAGTAGGCTCTCCGTGATGAGAGGGTTCAAGGCTCTGTTAGCCACACTCGTTGCTCTAACCCTCTACAGTTTTCTTGTTTTTTCTTTGTATTGGACTATTCCCAGTGATCCCGTTGCTGGGATATTGAATCGTTCGTCATTGACTTTCCTGCATTCAACATCTCCCCAACCGCTCAGGCACACTCCTGGACCTTTTTGGAAGCAAGCTCAGCTTTTCTATGAGCACATTTTAGATGGAACCTGGGGTGTTTCTTTTTGGACTGGAAGTTCAGTCTTACGATTAATTCTCGACCGGGCACCGCACACCCTGTGGATTGCACTCGCTAGCCTCTTCGTTACCTATTGCCTTGGAATAGGATTGGCTTATCTTCAATTAGGAGCAAACAATCGCACTGTCAGTTTCTTAACTCGCTCCTCAATTGCACTCTTGCTTTCCATACCTGCATTCTGTACCTGCATTTTACTTTTCATTCTCTCTCCCGCAGGAATCTCCCACTTGCTCGCCGTTCTCGTATATTCTTTGAGTGCTGCTCCCTATTTGGCTGTTTTGGTTTACACGCATTTAAAAGCTGAAACTCAAACTCCTTATTTTCAGGCGGCTCTGGCCAAAGGCTTAAATCTCCGGCAAGTCATCCGCAAACACTTATTACCTTCGGTGGTGGGTCAACTCCTAGCCTACCTTCCCTTTTGGTGGGCTTTGTGGGTCGGTACCAGCTTGGTGATTGAGCCCATACTGCAGATTCCGGGAATGGGTCTCCTAGCTTTCGAATCCTTTAGAAACCAAGATGTGGCTGTACTGGTGGGACTGGCTTTGTTTTACGGAAGCGTTCGTATCTTACTGGGTGGTCTCAGAGACAGTCTGTTTGCTCTTACCCACGAGAAATGGCTGGGAGTTCGCGCTTATGAACCGTAATCACCCCTCTTTAAAACACTTCTGGAATTACTTCTTTCTGGCGTGGACCCTGCTGGGGTTAGTTTTAGTCGTTCTCGATTCTGCCGGTTTTTTGCTTCCTGACGCTCTCCAACCTTTTTGGATTGATTCAGAGATCTCTCCACCCACATCGCCTTCTTGGAGGCATCCTTGGGGAACAGATGAGTTAGGAAGAGATCTCTTGGTTCGTCTGCTTTTTGGAACAGGTTACTCCCTCTTATTCGGACTTGAAGTTGCTCTTGTGTCCTCGGCTATCGGTATGGCGGTTGGGCTTTTTCTCAGCTTTCTACCTGTTCCCCTGCAACGCTTGGGAAGTTTAAGTATCGACCTAGTCGCATCACTTCCCTTTCTGCCGCTAGCACTATTAGTACTTTTATGGTACCCCGGTCAGATCATCGCCATCGGACTTCTCAAAGCGCTGCTGAGCTGGGGCACTCTAGCGCAGGCTGCTCGTTTGCAAAGCATCAAGTTACAATCAAGTCCAATGGTTCTAGCAGGCCGTTCACAAGGCCTCTCACCGTTTCGGTTGGCCATAAAATATGTAATGCCGGCACTCATTCCGACCTTGCATGGGTTCTGGCCACTTTTCATCGCATCCAGCGTGCTTTCACTCGCCTCACTGGATTTATTTGGGCTAGGCATGCCCATCCCCTATCCTTCTCTTTCAGAAACATTTCGTCAGTTTCTCGAGCACACAGAAGCCTGGTGGCTCATGCTCTTTCCTCTTTTGGTGTTGGCTTCTTTAGTTCATTATTTCATGACACCCCAAACAGTTGACCAACCCCGTTTCTCTCGATATGGCTCTCTGCATGGAACTCAGATCTCGAACCCCTGAAGCATGGACAGACTGCGTCCTAAAACATTTTGATGATTTTTTAATCGATCATGCCTCGTGTGAAAGAAAAGCCAGTGCAGTAGGAATGTCTTTTGTAGTTCGCTATCCGGATCGTCCTGAACTTCTTGAGCCCATGATTTTGTTTGCCAAAGAGGAGTTAGATCATTTTTATCAAGTCTATCGCTTAATGGCTCGCAGAGGCCTTGCCTTATTACGTGATGAAGCCGATCCTTATGTTAACTCTCTGATGCAATCCGTCCGATTTGGCAGGGAGGAACGTTTTCTAGATCGCCTCCTGGTATCCGGTGTGATTGAAGCTCGCGGAACAGAAAAACTCACGTTATTGAGCCAGGCTCTTTCAGATCCGGATTTGAAGGCGTTTTATCTGAAACTCGCTAAGGCGGAATACCACCACCAAGAGCTTTTCGAAGATTTAGCACTGAAGTTTTTTTCACGAGAAGTGGTGAACGACCGGTTGAACTTTTGGCTCGACCGAGAAGCAACTGTTTTTTCTGCTCAAGACATTCGTCCAGCTGTCCATTAATCATGCCTAGCGGAACTGTTTCTACTTACCTTGAGCGGTATGCAGTAGCCGCTGATCAATTTGAATCCCTCATCCCCTTCTTACGTAGATATTCTAGAGGTCTATGCTTACCTCTGCGAGGAGAGACCCATTTTTCAGTACTTTCTCTTCTTGACCATTTAGGCACTCACCTGGCCCCCAGACATTCGCCGCTTGTGGTGGTTGCCGTATTAAATGAAAACCTTCAATCAGCACCTCGTTTCCGAGAAATCCATCAAGAAAGTGTTCAACACATCAAGAGGAGTGCTTTCAAGCAATCAGGCCAGTTCTACTTACAACGTTTATCAGAATCGATTGATGTATTGTGGATAGACTACACCCACTCACATGCCTTTGCCCCCAAACAAGGAGTAGGACTCGCACGTAAGGCTGGCTGTGACCTTTTACTACGCATCAAACAATTAAATCTTCTCGATTCTCCTTGGCTCTGGACCACCGATGCAGATGCACGGATTCCTACAGATTACTTTGATCTCGAGGAATCAGAGCATGGTGCGGTCCATTATACATACAACCATGATGTTTCTCATTTCGAAGGAGATGAAGCACTTACGCTCTATGAAATTCATTTGCGCTACTATGTACTCGGGCTTCTCTGGGCTAATTCACCCTTCGCTTTTCCGACTATTGGAAGCTGTTTGGCTCTTCATTTTGAAAAGTATGCGCAGGTGAGAGGCTTCCCTGACCGAGAAGCAGGCGAAGATTTCCATTTACTCAACAAACTCAGCAAAATAAGTAAAATTCGAGTACGAGCAGGATTGCCTATTGTCCTTAAGGGGAGATTTTCAGATCGCGTTCCTTTTGGAACCGGAAAAGCCACTACTGAGATCCATCATCTTTTAAAAACAGGCCAGTTTTTTTCTTTGTATTCTCCTCAGGCTTTTGAATACCTCCACTCTTTTCTTCAAGGAAGTCGAGCCATTCTGGATGGAGACACATCGGACTTAGATGGGACAATTCTGGAATTCAGGAAGGCGATGGCTCAACGCACACCGGTAAGTGATACACTTTTTAACGAACTTCACATCGAACGCATTATGATTGAGGCAATGACTTCTCGGAAAGATACTCATAACAGACATCTTCACTTCCACGGGGCCTTTGATGGGCTTAAAACACTTCGTCTCATTCACTTGCTGCATCAAGGACATCTTCGCAAGCAGGATTGGCGCTTGGCGCTTAAATCCGCTCCTTTTTGTCACTTTCTATCTGATTTTACCTGTGCACGCAGTGCTCTAGAGCAAATGAGACATCAAGAAGAAACCCTTATTTGTTCCTAAGCCAGTTTCGGATCAAATGGGTGACTGTGATTACTCTTGGATAACTGCCAAGGTATTCTCGTCGCTCGCATTGGAAAATGAACTACTGGCTGATACCCACAGCTTATCTGGAGCTACCACTTCAAATACTTTTCTTAAAAATTCTCAATGCTTTTCTCTGTGGGTATACCAGCATTCAATGGTTCACTGAACACCGGAGACAATGCACATTCCATAGGGTGAAGTTTAAGCCATTGAAAGGTATCCTCCCAACCATATTCTGTCTCAAAAGAAACGAGATCTACATCGCACTTACAAAGAATCTCACTATGCTCCTCAAGCTTGTTAGAGAAAATATGATATTGAACATGAGTCTCATCCTTTGCCCCACAAAGCGCCAACTTCACTCCCTCAAGACAGGATTTCCAAAACTGGGAATGTTTTTGTCGCTTCAAAGGCAACCCCACTCCAAGGGCTGGCTCATCCACTTGAATGACTTTTGCCCCCATACTCTCAATTTTTTGAACTTCTTTTCTGACCGCGAGGGCAATTTGGGTCAACAGTTGTTCTGTCGTCAGATCCATCCGAACAAAGGAGTAGTTCAAAACTGTTAATGGGCCTAGAGCTCTTCCTTTCGCTATGGGAGAGGACTGCCCCACCCATTTACCAAAACTTTTTGTAAATTTCCCTTCCCGCCATTCAATATCACTTAGGATCAACGGTGGTCTAAACCATTTCATTCCGCCCAAGTGGATGTACGCATTTTGAAAGCTTCGGAACCCACCCCATTCCACAGCAACTTCGCTTAACTTTTCAATTTCTGTAGTAGCATCCGGCAAATAACAGTCCAATGCGGGTGTGAGCTGTCGGATGCTTTCTGGCGCTACTAATGGAGTTGTTTGTGTGACGGGCAGGACCGGCAACCCTAATTTTTTTTGTTGAAGCTTGATACGTTTTGTAAAGGAGGAGGGTCGCTTCCTAAAAGTAAAGTCAATTCTACTGATGGGATTACGGACCGAATCCACAGGTTTTTGCAAGCCTTGGAGCTTTTTATCCAGTTCATTTTCCCTTTTTTGCAGGGGCTCAACTTTCTCATTTCCCTGAAGGACCCTTTTAAGTAAAGAAAGTTCCTGCAAGCGCTCCTTTGCGAAACTCAGATTATCAAAAACTTCGGATTCCCCTTTGAGAAGATGCTCCTCATCCTTGCTGAGCGGCAAGTGAAAGAGCGGCCCGCTCGGAGCTAAAAACAGCTTGGATGCTGGATGAAATCCCTGGAGTAACTCAAGCTGCTTAACTAAGCTGGTCACCGGAGCACGCCACACATTTAAGGCGTTGACCAGCCCTAAGCAAAGGATTTTCTCCTTCGGAAATCCTCGAGTTTTTATCCAGCTCAATACAGAGGGTCCACCTAAAACATCGAAATGCAATGCTTGAACGGGTAAGTGACTTAATTCAGATAACCAAGGATCCGGGGAATCGTAATAAGTTGCCAACATGAGCTTAAGATTGCATGCACCCATTTGCTCATAGGCCTTTTCAATCACCTGTATATCTTTCTTCTCAATATTTCCGCAAAGACCGGGCTCCTCTAACTGCACCCAAGAAATCCCTTTCTTTTTGAGCCATTTTATCAATTCCACGTAGTGAGGTATCAACTCCTGGATCAGATCCCCCTTGGAACGCTTCCCACTTCGGCAGAGCTGTGCGAGAGTCCAAGGTCCTAGGAGTGCAAAATGAAATGTATAAGGCAGTGCCTTTTGATTATTTAATTCCCACTCAATTTTATCCACATTGAGCTTCAGTTTCTGCTTGGGATCCCACTCCGGTGAAAAATTTAAATAGGGTGAATGAAACCAACGTGCCTGAGGCAGCACCTGTGACATGTCTTTCAGACACACACTCCAAGGCTTTGAGAGATCTACGCTAGCCGGAATCAGGTTGAACAAATAGGCAGTTTCTAAAACCCTATCAAAAAAACAGAAATCATTGATGGGAATACTGTCCACTCCC
>RFNT01000225.1 GCA_009927045.1 bacterium
AACTCAAAAGAAGAAGAGTGGACTTTTAGGAAAGGCACTGATTGAGATTACCGTGGCATACGAGCAAAAAGAGGAGAAAAAGCCACAGACTCTTGATCCTAAGATGTTGGAGAAGGTATTCCCTCATCGAAAAACAGGAGTTGTTCATGGACAGGAAAAAACGGACCGGAAAACTGCCTCCCGGAATTCAAAGTATGTAGAGATTTTAGATGAGCCGAGCGGGCGTACTGGTTTATCCCCAAAACCGGTTCGCCGTAATCCGTTTGAAATAGAATTTATTCGGTTGGGGATATCTCCCGCAATGTCGAAAGAGCTCGGTTTGAAATTACTGCGCGATTACCCTGAGGCACCTGAAGATGGAGTGTCCTCTGAAAAATTTAAATGCGAAGTGTTGGGGCAACGATTAAAGACGATGGATTGGAATGACCTCCAAGCCCACAGTAACTGGGCCTTGGTGGGAACTGCAGGGGTTGGAAAAACAACCAGCGTGGTAAAGCTCGCCTTGATGTTGAAGCAGCAGAGGAAACAAGTTTCCATGTCTTCTTTGGACACACGAAAAGTAGTGAGCGGTATTGAGATGAACCAATACAGTCGAATGCTGCGGGTTCCATTAAAAAAATTTGATGAGGCTAGAGGACAAGGAATTAATTTGGTAGATACCCCCAGCCTTCGCCTCGATCACCCCGATAGCAATTGGTCGTTAGTAAAGAAGCTGGAGACGGTCCCCACTTCAATATTTTTGTGTTTGGAAGGTTCGCTTAGATTTGCTGAGATGATGCGAACCATTGATTACGCACAAACATTATTTCCGATTAAAGCAATATTTATCACCAAAATGGATCTGGTCACTCAAGCTGGATTCCTAGTCGATTTAGTTCAGCAAAGTCGTTTGCCCATTTGTGCTCTCAGCCAGTCTCAATCGTTACAAGAGCTCATTAAACTTCCGACTCCCAGGTCCTTGAGTCAAATTGTATTACATCGAGGAGAAACGCCATGATGTCTCGTGACTTTAGTACAAAAGTGATCAGCTTTTCCAGCGGAAAGGGCGGGGTGGGAAAGACAAGTTTAGTGTCTAATTTAGGGTCGCTCTGGGCACAGCAGGGGAAAAAGACTCTTCTCATTGATGGTGACTGGCACTTGGGAAAATTAGGAATAGCGATGGGGATCAGACCACAATGGACTGTTGAGAAAGTGCTCAGCGGGACTATCACCCTAAAAGACGCAATCACTCCTATTTCTGATTCACTTTCTCTTTTAGCATCCCCATCAGGCATCTTGGGATTTGAAGAATTAGATGAAACAAGTCGACACCAACTTTTCTATGCCATTGAGGATCTACAAAATGAATTTGATTTGATTCTCATCGATCATTCTTCTGGATTGCATCAAGGCGTCACCACATTTGCGGCCGCAGCGCATCAGCATGTGGTTGTTACGACTTCAGAACCAACCAGCTATACAGATGCCTATGCCGTTATGAAGATTCTGTCTCAGCGGTATTCTATCCGAGAATTTGGCTTGGTAGTCACAATGAGTCATGATCGCGCAGAGAGCCAACGAATCATGGAGCGTTTTATAGAGATTACTACGGCCCAACTGAATGTTAAAATAAAGCTTCTTGAGATTTTTCCCTGGGAGCCCAAATTGAGCATATCAATTATTAAGCAGAGACCGTTTATCGATTTGTATCCTCGGGATCCGTTTACTAGAAAGTTGAGTTTGATTTGTAAAGAACTCGATGAAAATCCAGCAGCAAGGAATCACGGGCTTCAGTTTTTTTATGCCCCGGCCTTGGGGAGATAATATGGCAACGACTCCACTTACAAAAAAATTTAAGACGAGCGGGAAACGAGTTGATAGACGCACTAAAGAAAAGCTCATTATTGAATACTCGCCTCTGATTAAGTTTATTGCTCAAAAAATTGCGGTGAGGCTACCCTCTAATATTGAATTTGACGATTTGGTATCTAGTGGCGTGATCGGATTGATGGATGCAATTGATAAATACGATCCTACTCGAGATAACAAATTCAAAACCTATGCAGAGTTTCGCATTCGAGGCGCTATTTTGGACGAATTGCGCGCTCAGGATTGGGTTCCTCGTTCGGTCAGGGAAAAAGCGAAGCACTTGGAGCGAGCTCATAACAAGCTAGAGCAAAAGTTGGGACGTCTTCCTACAGAAGAAGAGCTCCTTGTGGAACTTAATATTTCAAAAGACGAGTATTTTGAATTGTTGAATCAAGTGAAGTCTGTTTCGATCCTGAGCTTAGATGAAGCAGGAAGTTTTAATAGTAGCGATCGAAAAAGTATTTTGAATCTTTTAGAGAGTTGCAAAATACCCAACCCCATTTCGGAACTCAGTTTAAAAGGGGTCAAAGAAGTGGTGACCAAAGCGATTGAAAGTCTTCCAGAGAAGCAAAGACTGGTATTGAGTTTGTATTACTACGAAGACTTGAATCTAAAGGAAATTGGTGAAGTTTTAGATGTAACCGAGAGCCGAGTTTCCCAGCTACACACCCAGGCCATCATGTGGCTAAAAAGAAAATTGAAGACCCAATTTGAAAATGATAGAGATTTTGAGTGATTCTGAACGAAATCCAGTCATTTCTAGATTTTATTTCTGCTGAGAAGGGACTGTCCCCTAATACCATTCAAGCGTACCAACGGGATTTGCTGCAGTTCGGTGATTATTTAAACATTCGCCAATGGAAAGTCGAAACCCTCACGGTGCGAGAACTGCGCGAGTATTTATCCCATTTAAGGAAAGAGCAGCGGGCACCTAGAACCTCTGCAAGAAAAGTATCTGCCCTCAAGCAGTTTTTTAAGTTTCTTTTTCGGGAGGGAAAGATTGGGGCAGATCCGACTGAACTTTTAATGGTTCAAGTTAAACAAAAGAGGTTGCCCAAACACTTAACCATCCAAGAGCTATTTCGCATCATTGCCATGGCAGAGGGAGAAACTGAATTAGAAATTCGAGATCGGGCACTTCTCGAACTGTGGTATGCGACGGGGACACGTGTTTCGGAATTAGCCCAGGTGCAGGCATCTGATTTAGATTTGGATCAAGGACAACTCAAAGTAGTTGGTAAAGGTAATCGGGAGCGACTCATTCCAGTTGGGAACGTAGCCATCGAATGGTGTAAGAAGTATTTAAGTATTCGGCATGAGTGGATACGAAAATCGGGGCTCAAAGAGACCGAGCGATTTTTTTTAAACCCAATTGGCACTCCGCTCACACGTCAGATGGTTTGGAAAATTCTAAAAAAATACACAAAAAAAGCTGGCATAAAAAAGAGTGTTTGGCCGCATATGATTCGGCATTCATTCGCTACTCATATTTTGAGAAATGGTGCGGATCTAAGAGCTGTACAGGAATTGTTAGGGCATAAATCGATCACTACGACAGAAATTTATACTCATCTCGACATTGAAAATCTGAAGTTGATGCAAGCAAAATTCCATCCTCGCGGATAGATAGGAAGGAGAACTGCAAATGTTAGTTGCTCTGATTCAAACGGGCCTGTTATTCCTAACGGCGGGTTGTGTACTCAATGGCTACGAAAAGCCACCCCAAAAACTCAAGACGCCCTACGTAGGAGCGGTATCTCTAGTGGATTTATCCACTGTTTCTGAAAAGGGGGAATATCAGTACGAAGCCCAAATCACGGCTTCTTTTAGCAAAACCCAGCAGAGAACCGCCGAAGCCATCCGACGAGCGAATCTCCAAATAGATCCCACTTTTCGGGGAATTCAATGTCAGCTCACTTCGGAAACCCAGGTTCAACGGGGGAGCGAGACAAGTGTTCCGGTTTCTGTTGGCCCCTTAGAGTTGCGGACGGTCACGGCCTCCAACGGTCTTTTAATCCCAGAAATAAGTCCTGGTGTGTATCAAAAAATATTACTGCCCCATTTCGCTGCGGGACTCTACTTTCTAAAAGCCAGCGGGCTCAAAGATCAAACACCTCCTTTTGCTGTTGAGTTTTCCATGCCAGAGGAAGTGAGAAATGTGAGGGTTAACGGTCACGGATTGGAAGAAGGGCCTGCGGTGATTCAAAAGAGCGCAGATTGCTCAATTGAAATAGATCCTCCCACAATGCCCAGCGATATGAATATTATCGAGATCTTGGTTCTGACTGAGCAAAATCAGCAAAAAAGAATTCTTGCCTGTGGGATCTTGGAATCACAACTCGAGCAAATCAATGGCAAAGAACAACTGATGATTCCGACGGCTCAACTGGCTGGTCTTTATGCGAGTCCTTCAGCTGTGATCGAAGTACTTCGAGTCAACGCTTTATCTGGAACTGTGGCGAGTGGGCCTCAATTAAGGCTGGATGGAATTCGAGCATGGCTCTGGCCCGCATTAGTTGCTGAATAATTCGCCACGAGTTCAATCAATCAGGGAGTGTTCAAGCTCCTGACCGCTGGCAACTGGCCGAGAAACGGGCTTGCCGGGGATGCCTACCACAGTAGATCCAGCTGGTACTGATTCAATGACCACCGAATTAGCTCCTATGCGAGAGGCTTGTCCAATAATGATATTACCTAAAATTTTTGCTCCTGCTCCGACCACTACTCCATTTTCAAGGGTCGGGTGACGCTTTCCCTTTGAAGTACTGGTGCCTCCCAAAGTAACGCCTTGATATAAAATAACTCCATCGCCCACTTCCGCCGTCTCTCCAATCACCACGCCCATGCCATGATCGATGATCACATTCCTGCCCATCTGAGCACCAGGATGGATTTCGATTCCTGTAAAAAATCTACCTAGCTCACACAGAAGTCGTGGCAACACAGCAATTTTACGTTGGTAGAGAAAGTGAGAGAGTCGGTGAATCAGAATCGCTTTGGGACCTGGATAGCACAAGAAGACTTCCCAGATGCTCTGCGCTGCCGGATCATACCTCAGGTAACTTTTCAATAGCTCGATCAAAGGGAATGGGTTCCATTCATTAAAGAGTGGCTGCGTTTTTCTTGCCTTTATCTTGGAAGGGCCCACCCAATTTTATCGAGGCTTGTTTTTCCAAACTGCTCACCCAAGAATCAAAGAGTTCTCGCTGCAAAACATTGACTGCATTGGAAGCAGGGTCCTCTTTTTCAGTCTTAGGGTGAGACTGGCTCAAGGATACCAATTTTAAAGTGTAGTATTTGTCTTGATAAAAATAGAATCTCTTGGCGATGGGCGCTTTGAGAGACAATTCAAAAAGACCATCTAACATGGGCTCCGAGGCGCCAATGCTGGGTATTGTTCCCTTCTCCAGTGAAAATTTTCCTGTCTTCTTAACCGGTATTTTGTACTTCTGGAATTCACTGGTGAGGCTTTTTCCAGCTAGCAGCTGTTGCTCCCACTCTTTTCTGAGGGTCTCTACCCA
>RFNT01000159.1 GCA_009927045.1 bacterium
CCCTTAGAAATTGTCCCGTGTGATCCAGGACAAGATAAACTCCGGCGAGAGATGTGAGCCCACCTCCAATCCAAAGTGCTATGGCACGTACTCGATGAACAGAAACTCCAGCTGCGCTAAGCGCTTCAGGGCCATCTCCAGCGCTGTGAATGCGACGGCCTAATACGGATCGCTTGAGGAGCACATGAATCACAAAAGGCAGCAGTAATGCGATATAAATCAAAAACGATTGCCGAAATAAAATGCCAACGTTAGGGAGATCTCCAAGGAGCGGAAGCGGGACTGGATGAAATCGGGAGGTGTGAGGAAGGGAGGGTGTGTTGGTGGCACTATCGAAAAAAAACTTAGATAACAGGGGAGTCAGGCCTAGTGCCAGAATGTTGATAGCCATTCCGCTCACAACAGGATCAGCATCCGCTTTCTGCGTTAGTAACTCGTGAAGCCCCATCAGAAGACACCCACTGCACACTCCGATGAAAAGAGCCACTTCAGGAGAGCCTGAAATAACGGCAGTGCTCGCAGCGGCAAATGCCGCCACCAACATAATCCCTTCCAGACAGATGGTGGCTACTCCGGCCCGTTCACAAAGTACACCCCCAAGGGAAGCAAAAATCAGAGGAGTCGCCAATCTCAAAGTCGAAAGGATTATTTCCATTTTCTTTCCCACCACTTTCGTGTTCCCACCGCAAAGATCAAAAGCGCTTGAAGTACCCATGCGACCTCTTTTGAGATCACATCACCGAAAAATTCCAGCTCTCGAGAAAAATTTTGCAAACTTCCTAAAAGAAAACTTGTAAACAAAACGACGAGAGGCTGATTCCGTGCCAGTAATGCCACAGCGATTCCTGTGAACCCGTATCCCGGGGAAAAACCCTCAATAACTTTATACTCCCCACCCATGACTTCATTAACGCCCACTAGGCCAGATAAAAACCCAGATAGTAGAAAAGCCTGAAGCAAACGCTTAGAACGTCTGATCCCGGAAAGTTCAGCCGCTCGGGCGTTCTCTCCCAAAGCTCGGATTTCAAAGCCGAAGGTGGTTTTAAATAAAACCCAGTGAAGAAACACAGTAAGTAATACCGCTAGAAAAAAGGAACCGTTGGCGGGGGTTGTGGCAAATAAAGTTTGCGGAAGGCGATATCCTGTTGATATCAACTCTGTCTCCGCAGCTTGAGATTCCGGATTTTTAAAAGTGTAGAGAATGAGATAATTCACCCAAGCAGTAGCAATCAGATTCAGCAGTAAAGTAGTGACTACTTCATGAATCCCTCGATAGCTTTTTAAATAGGCGGGGATAAAAGCCCAGAGTGAACCTGCTAATCCAGCAGCCAGAATTCCAGAAAACAGAGCAAATCCTCGCGGCACATCTGGGAAAAAATGCGATAAACAAACAACAGCAATCGCCCCCCAGAGAAGCTGGCCCTCGGCTCCAATGTTAAAGAGCCCAGCATGGAAGCAAACGGCTACCGCAAGCCCGGTGAAAATCAGGGGTGTTGTGTAATAAAAGCTATACCCCAGCCCGAAACGTGTAAAAAAGGTATAGCGAAAGGCCTGAATCAGCGTGGAGGGCTGCTCCCCAATCAGAAGCAAAATGAGAAAAGCTGCCCCGACCGCGATTAAAAACATGAGAAAAAGTGAACGTGCTTGCTTCACTTTCGAGCTCCTGTCATCCACAACCCCAGATCGCCAAAAGTAATCTTTTCTGCTTCCTCTTGGTAAACGATAGCCCCTTCCCGAAGAACAAGAACACGATGAGAAAGTTTCAAGAGTTCGTCTAAGTCAGAGGAAATTAAAAGAATACCAAGCCCGTTGTTTGCCATTTCAACTAGGTGCTGGTGGATGTGTTCCATGGCACCTAAATCCACTCCTCGAGTGGGATGGCAAGCAAGAAGAAATCGCAGTGGCGTTTGAGTTTCGCGTGAGATCACTAACTTTTGTTGATTTCCTCCTGAAAAGGCAGAAGCGGGGAGGTCGATGTTCTTAGGAGTGATCTCAAACTGTGTAAACTGGTGTTGCGCGTGAGCCTCAATCGCTTGAGATTGACGAATCCCCTTTGAATAAAACGGATGCTCTCGATGGTGACCCAGGATTAAGTTATCCGCAGCTGAAAAATTCAGGATGAGTCCTTCCTCCTGCCGATCCGGTGGGATGATCCCAAAGCCCCTCTGACGGTTTTGATAGCGTTTTCTTGTGTTGAGAGGCTCTTCTAAAAATTCAATACTGCCTTCAAAGGGATGGAGTTGGGCTAAAATCCGTACTAACTCTTCCTGTCCTTGGCCCTCAATTCCTGCAATCCCTACAATTTCATG
>RFNT01000251.1 GCA_009927045.1 bacterium
CAACATCCTTTTGATCTGATGGAGATCGCTTGGATGGACCATTCCCATTTGGCGCAAACGTCGGCCGCGTTTTGCAGATTTATGCTCTAGAATGTGATTACCAAAAGCTCTTGCTCTTTTCACTCGACCTGAACCGGTCAGCTTGAATCGCTTTTTAGCTCCCGATACTGTTTTCAATTTCGGCATAAATCCTACATCCTTCTCGCGTTACGACTTTCCAGCACTTTCCGAATCTTCACCGGAACCGGCGGGTTTCGCGCCTTTTTTCGCTCCTGGTTTTCCAGCAGGTGCGAAGATCAAAGATAAAGCTTTGCCTTCAATCTTTGAATTTTGCTCCACAATACCCAAGGAACCCACCATGTCAACGATTTGCTTCATGAGAGCGAAACCTAAATCCGTATGAGCCATTTCTCGGCCCCGAAACCGGATGGTTACCTTTACTTTATTGCCATCTTCCAGGAACTCTTTCACGTGTTTGACTTTGTAATCCACGTCATGGGTTCCCGTTTGAGGCCTGAACTGAACTTCTTTAAGCACCGTAACCACTTGATTTTTCTTGCTTTGCTGTGCTTTTTTCTTTTGCTGGTACTTGTACTTCCCATAATCCAGAATTTTACAAACAGGGGGATTAGACGTTGGGGAGATTTCAGCTAAGTCGAGTCCCGCACCGATTGCTAGCTCTAAAGCTTTCCGGGTATCCATGACCCCCAACTGGGTGCCATCGGCCCCAATCAAACGCACTTGAGGCGCGCGAATCCTATGATTGATACGAATATTGTCACCACCGGAACGGTTATCTCTTGGATTAATGGGTTTCTCCTCCTGGTTTTAGAAGCGGTTCGATGTGTTGCTTGAACGCTTCCAAGGTTAAGTCATTCAGGGTTTCCCCTGTGTGTTTTCGTACAGATAAAGTGTTTGCGTCTTTTTCTTTGTTGCCTAGAACCAACATGAAAGGGACCCGTTGCAGTTGAGCTTCTCGGATTTTGTAGCCTAACTTTTCATTGCGTAAGTCAGTCTCAACTCTCAAACCCCAGGCCTTTAACTGCTGAGCCACCTGTTCGGCATAGGCTTCTTGATCGCTCGTTACATTCAAGACTAATGCTTGGATGGGACTGATCCAAAAAGGAAAATGTCCATTGTGATGCTCAACTAAAATTCCAAAAAATCTCTCAATGCTGCCTAAAACGGCTCGATGGATCATGACGGGACGATGGGCTTTGCCATCGGAATCGGTATATTCCAATTGAAACCGCTCAGGGAGACCAAAATCCAACTGAATAGTTCCGCATTGCCACGTACGCTTCAGACTGTCTTTGATGTGAAACTCAATTTTAGGTCCATAGAAAGCGCCTTCACCTTTTGCAATGGTGAAGGGCCGTCCAAAAGATTCCAAACTTTCTTGAAGTGCTTTTTCAGCTTTGTCCCAAGTTTCTGGAGTCCCAAGGAATTTTTCAGGTCGAGTCGCTAGCTTCAACTCTACTTCATTGAAGCCAAACAGATCATAAATTCGGAATGTAAATGCGATTCCTTTTTTCGCTTCCTCTCCGATTTGAGATTCTGCGCAGAAAATATGGCCATCATCCTGGCTGAACGTGCGGGTTCGAAGAATGCCATGAGTGACTCCTGCTCGTTCGTCTCGATGGAGTTTCGAATATTCCGAAAAGCGTAAAGGCAATTCTCGATAACTTCTTTTAGTTGTGCCAAAAAGCGCTGCATGTCCGGGGCAATTCATGGGTTTCAAACACAAGGTATCGCGCTCTTTGTGTTCCATTACAAACATGTTGTCTCTGTAATGTTCCCAATGCCCACTGGTTTTCCATAAATCAGCAGTCATCAATTGCGGACAAATCACTTCTTCAAAACCCAAAGTTTGGGTTTCTTTTCTCATGAAATCTGCCAGCGCATTGAAGAGCCAAGCACCTTTAGGCAGATAAAAAGGCATGGCAGGTGCAATTGGTAAAAATGTGAAGAGACCCAATTCGGGTCCCAGCTTTCGGTGGTCTCGTTTTCTAGCTTCTTCTAAGCGATGTAAATGCTCTTCAAGTTCTTTTTGAGAGGGGAAAGCCGTACCGTAAATACGAGTGAGCATTTTGTTGTTTTCATTGCCCCGCCAATAAGCTCCAGCGAGTGAAAGCAATTTAAATTTGCCCAATTTTTTTGTGTTGGGGACGTGGGGCCCACGGCACAAGTCTACAAACTCACCTTGGCTGTAAGCCGAGATCACTTCTTCCGGAGGAAAACTGGCAATCAGTTCTGCTTTGTAGTCTTCACCCATGGATTTAAACAGCTGAACTGCTTTTTCTCGAGGAAGTTCTTGCCGAGAAACTTCTAGTCCACGACTCACAATTTCTGCCATTTTCTTTTCAATTTTCGGCAAGTCTTCCGGGGTGATCGCCTCAGGAAAATCAATGTCATAATAGAAACCATCTTCAATCACCGGACCAATTGTGATTTGTGATTTCGGATAAAGCTCTTTCACAGCATGGGCGAGTAAATGAGCGGTTGAGTGCCGTAAGACTTCTAAGCCTTCTGCGGAGTCTTTGGTGATAATGGCCATTTCACAATTGTGATCAATGGGCCGGTTCAAATCCCAGTGTTGGCCATTCACTTTGGCAGCAATAGCGGCTTCTTCAAGACGTTTTCCAATGCTCGCTGCCACTTTGAGGGGCGTAGTGGTGCCTTCAAAAGTGCGCTGCGATCCATCTGGAAGAGTGACCACGACTGGATTCATGAAAACAAGCTATTCAGGGGTTGCAAGTACATCACAAAGAAATGGCGACCAAGGACTTAAAATTGAAATGAGAGATTGAAAATCGAATCATCTGTGGACCATCTAACCCCAAAGGGAGCGGAAAATCAAGCTGGTTGCGAGCGAACTCGAGCGGTATGCCTTTTGCTTCTAGAAAAGGCTATGAAATTAATTCTTCTCGCATTCTTAATCTGTTTTAGCTCCAAAAACCTTCTTTCGGCAGTGATTCCCCCCTTGTTCCAGCCCACTCAAACATTTCAACTCTGGGGTGAGGAGAGCCCTCAGTTGCATGAAACGGCCGCAGAGCATTTGACCTTTGGGGAAAATCTACCAGCACTCTTTGTTTTGGCCGGTGAAAATCGAGTTTTCCTGATGGGCCCGCCTGAAGTGGACCGGTGTGGATTGATCCATTTCAAAGGCCAAGCGGTCGAGTTGAAACTAACCCAGGGGCATCGAGATCAAGAAGTCCGGTTCTATGAGCTTCCAGACTCTATTGATGTCACTTGCCATCCCATTCCCTTTCCTCGTTGCGGTACGTTCCGAAGCACGGAGTTTACAACAGTGGGTAACTACTTGTGGGATCAGCTGGCTCTCCTACATTCCGAATGCAGGGCCTTCGTTTCAGACGGAAAAGAAACCGCAAAAAGCTATCAAATCCGCTTGCCCAGTCCCTCTTCAAGGTGACTCGCCGCATAAGCTTGCGCAATGCGCCGTGAACAACAGTCCTAAGTGGTGGAAATCCTGAATCTTCAGGGCTATACTGAGAAAATATCGATCCTTTAATAAAGCCCTTCATGAAAAAGCCACTTCTCAGTCTCGGGTTTGCTCTCCTTACTCTTTTGGCCCCCTTTTCTTTTGCCGAGGAAACTGCAGAAATTGAGAAGCAACTCGAAGAGGTAGGTTCTATTCCTGACGAAGAAGTGTTGGTGGTTCAGCGTAAATTCACGAGAAAAGAATGGCGCCACGAAATCAGTCCGCTGAATTTCGGGGGGATTCCATTTGGTACTGTTCGAAGGACCATGACGAGCGGCGGAAGCTATACACTTCACTTGAAAGATTGGTTGGCGTGGGAAGGCCTGAATTTTAATTTTTCTAAGAATTTTTTTACGAGTTTTACGGATGACATTAACAACAACAAGACCGGCGGTTCCCCGATTCGCCCGGACCCTCAGCGTATTCTTTACTTTTTAACCACGGGCGTTCAACTCACACCCATTTACGGCAAAATGTCGACGCTTTCGAAGTGGATTGCTTACGTGGAGCCCTACTTTGGAATTGGGGGCGGTATTGCTAAAACAGAAACGGATTCGTACTTCACTTTTTATCCCGCAGTCGGCATGCGGGTATTTTTCCGAGAGTGGTTCTCGATGAAGTTTGAATTGCGGGATTATATGTACACTGAACAGACTATTGATCCCCAAACTCAGAACAGGACGCCCACTTTCAGAAATAACTACGCGGTCGGGTTATCGTTGAGTTTCTGGCTGCCAAAAATGCCACTGTAAGACGGTTTCAAGAGTTTTAGATTTACCACAAAAAAATGAGGGCTAAGCCTATGAAGCGTCACCTATTCACTTATGGGTTCGTACTGGTTCTAATCAGTTCATTCTGTTCTTTCGGGGAAAATTCCAAGACATCTTCGCTAGAAATGGGGCGGAAGCAGTTTGAAGCAGGTAATTTTGATCGCGCTCTCGATTTATTCTCTCAAACAATCAGCAGCACCACGGATGCAAACATCAGAAATCGAGCGCTTTATTACCAAGGGCTCACTTTTTTTGAACAAGGCCTCTTTTACTCCAGCTACCTGTCCTTTCGAAGTGTGCTCTTGAATCCCGATGAGAAGTATAGAGAAGTCTATGAGAAATCCATCAAAAATACAGTGATGATTGCCGATCGTTTGGACTTAGTAGATAAAATCGGCAGCGTTATTGCCAAAATGGATCCGAAGCTTATTCCAGGATCGGTATCAAGCGCTGCTCGATATGCTATCGGGGTTTACCGATTCAATACAAATCAAGCAGCCCAGGCAGAGCAGGAACTCAAATCAGTTTCGCCGGAATCTCCTTATTACCCTAAAGCCCTTTATTACCTAGGCATTATTTCCACCAAAAAGAAAAACTATAAAGAAGCCAGTTTTTACTTTGAAAAAGTAGTCAACTTGACCAAAGGGAAGAAGGAACTCTATTGGCTTGAGGAATTAGGAAGACTCAACTCCGCTCGAACCGCTTATTCGGCCGATGAGATTGAAAAATCCGTTGAGCTCTACTCAAAATTCTTAAGCTCCTCACCTTACTGGATTGATGTTTTACTTGAAGCTAGCTGGCCTCTGATGAAAATGAGTGACACCACTGTATCCTTGGGAAATCTGCACACGGTGATGTCTCCTTTCTATAAAGAGGACCTCGTGGGGGAAGCCTATCTCCTTCGAGCCACGCTTTTGCATAAACTCTGCAAGTACAACGAGATGAGAAGAGATCTTGCAGCATTTTTCAAGATCTATGATCCCATCATTCGCCAAATGGAAAAGGAAACAGCTTCTTTGGGTTCTAGTGATGCCTACTTTAGAGCTTATAAAGAAAACAAAGGGCTGAACCGCGCTTTCATGAGTGTGTTGAGTCGTGATCAGGGCATTCAAAAGAATATGAAAATTCTTCAGCTTTTGGAAGAGGAGCGCACGAATCTCGCACGATCGCCCCGGAATGAGCAAGTCCAACGAATGGCTGCTCAAGTGGACTCACTTAAGGAAACACTCTCTCGCGAGACAGGACAAACCATAAAAAATATTCACAAAAGAAAATTGAGCGAACTGCTCAATCAGCGTGAACAGGCCAATTATTTAAAAGTAGAAGTGGTTACTGGGGAAAAAGAACTGATCGAAAGCCAAAAAGGACTTCCTGCTAAGCGAGTCGTCGATGTGGAAACCAGCGTAGCGGCCGGTTACCATTTCTGGCCGTTTAATGGAGAGTATTGGGAAGATGAATTGGGTGCATACATTTACACTACGGAGAGCTCCTGTGTTAACTAAACGAACACTACTTTTTGTTTATTGGGCAGGACTGACTTTATCAGTTTCTGGATTTGCCGAAAACGATGACTACAAGAACTTTGAGTTGCCTGAGCAAGCTAAAGTGGCTTTGCCTGAAAAGACGTTTTCTTACAAAAGTCCTCGGGTTGAGATCAAAGGCGCTAAGGCTAAATTTAAGACCCCATCACTCTCGGCGCAGGAGTATCTTTTTGCTCGTGAGACTTTTTTAACCGAGAAAAGAGAAGAAGCTATCAAGTTGCTTCGTCAGGAATTAGATTCTGGCGCAAAAACCAACCAAGACAACGTCCTCCTCCAGTTAGGACAACTCTATGTAGAAAAGTACATGGAATTCAGTTACCGAGAAAGCCAAGTTTATAACCAGCGCTATTTGGATTACGAAAAACAAAAGGCGGAAGGTAAAAAAGTGGGCCCAGAACCCAAACTGGATAATAGTCGCTCCTCTTTTTATCTTAAAGAGGCTCTCGGTGTTTTTTATCGGCTCGAAAAGGAGTATCCCAAACATCCTAAAATCGACGAAGTGATTTACTTCATCGGCTTTGTGGAAATGGAATCCAAGAATACCACCAAAGGGGTGAAGTATTTAGAGCGATTGGCTAAGGAGTTCCCTAGGAGTAGCAAGTATGATGATGCCTCCCTGTACTTAGCGGATTACTACTTCGATAAGAATCAGTTTAAAAAAGCGAGCGAATATTATTCCGCTTTAGTCAAAAGGGATTCCACCTTAAAAGACTACGCCCGCTATAAATTGGCCTGGGTGGAGCTCAATACAGGGGGTGCCCAAAAAGCTGTGAAGGAAATGAAAGCCTTGATTGTAAGCTTGGGGTCGAGTCCAGAAAAAGCAAAATTCAGTTTGCGAGAACAGGCCTTGCGAGACTTAGTGGTCTTCTATGTGGATTCCGGTGAAGTGGATGATGCAGTAGAGTTTTTCACAAAAGCGCAAGGAAAGACGAAAGCTTTAGAAAACCTGAAAGTGCTTGCGGAAGCTTATCGATCAAAAGCTCTGGATGAAGCTGCTATCCAAGCCTACTCTCGCCTCATCAAAGAATTTGGAGACGCTCCGGAGGCACCCAAGTGGTATTTGGGAATGTACGAATGTGAATCACGTCTAGGAAAATCAAAAGGTGGGGTCAATAAACTCCTCGAGCTCTTATCGAAGTTTAACGAGAACTCTGATTGGGCGAAGAGCTTCCCCGAAGACCAGACTTCAGAGCGAAAAGAGCTCTTGGATCTCATTTCAGGTGAAGCAGAGAAAGCAGCGTTCTTTCACCATCAAGCAGGTCAGCGGAGTTCGGATAAGGGCCACTATGATGCTGCCATCAAGTTGTACTCGAGTCTGTTAGAAAACTTTCCAAAAATGCCCACCCGGAAAAAAATTACCTTTTTTCGAGGTGAGGCTCAGTTCAACCAAATGCGGTGGATGGAAGCAAGTGACTCCTACATGCTTGCCGCTAAAATGTCTCCAAAAGACAAGCTGAGTGAAGAAGCCGTTTATAATGCACTCCTTTCTTTGGATCACCTCACTCAAAAATCACCAAAAATTACCAAGTATTCCAAGGAAGAGGCGAAGACCGCCGACACCACCAAAAAAGATCTCACTGAACCAGAAAAGAAATTCATCGAAATCGTACGATTTTACGTACAGGAATACCCTCAAGGCCCTCATGTGGCGGATGTAACATTCCGAGAAGGCGTGATTTACTACCAAAAAAATCACTTTGAAGATGCCGCAGAAGTATTTCAGCGGATCACTCAAAAATATCCTCAGCACAAGACAGCCTCCACAGCGGCCCATTTAGTGTTGGATATGTACAATATCCGAAAAGATTACTCGGGGCTGACTGCGCAAGCTCAAAAATTCTATCAGCAAGCCAATCTTGGGGATGCCAAGTTCAAAGGCGAAATGAAGCAAATCATGGGTGAGGTAGATTTCAAACTCATCGAAGCTATAGAAAAAGAAAACAAATGGACCGAGGCGGGGGATGCCTACTTTAGGTTTTACCAAGCCAATCCCAAAGCTGATCTGGCAGAAAAGTCCTTGTTCAACGCTTTTGTCAGTTATGACAAAGCTGAAAACATGGAAAAGACTACTGAAATGGCTCGGGTCTTCGTGGCAAAATTTCCTAAAAGTGAATATGCCGCCAAAGTGCTTTTAAATTTGGCCAAGTCCGCTGAAAGAAGTTTTGATTTTGAGCAAGCACAGCGGTTTTACGCCGACTACGCTGAAAAGTTCCCCAATGAAAAAGAAGCTAAGAAAGCGCTCTATAATGCTGCCGTCTTTGCAGAGCTCCTTGAGAAAAACAAAGAGGCCCATCGATTATATGATCAATATGTCAAAGAAGTTCGAGTGAATTCAGATGAGCGAAGAGCTATTTTGATCAGTCAGGCAAAAATTTATCGAAAAGAAGGTAATTGGGAAAAAGTAAAGAGCTCTTATCGGCAGCTTGCAAATGAATCCAAAAATTCAGATGAAAAAATCCAAGTGTTGGCTGAGCTCGCTCGAATTTACGAGAAAGCCGGAAAAGCAGATGAGAAAAATGCATTAGTGAAAGAAATGCGTTCTCAAATGGATCCCAAGAAACGTTCGAATCTGGGCTTGGCAAGTTTTTTTGTTGCTGAGGTCGAATTCGGACTCGTGAAGCCAGAGCGAGAGAAGTATCAAAAAATCAAGTTGCGCTTTCCACCCGATCTCTTTGTGTCGCTACTCAAAAAGAAAGAAAAAGCACTGCTCAAGTTAGCTACTTCTTATGACAAAGTCGTTGAATTTGGAGTTCCTGATTGGGGCGTGGCCGCACTCTATGAAAAGGGCGAAGCTTACCAAGAGCTCGCCAGTGCATTTCGGCAAGTTAAAATCCCCAAGAGCTATAAGCCTGAGGAAAAAACAGAAATTGAAGCGGCATTAAAGGCCATTGAGGAAAAAAATATTGTTCCTATTGAAAAAGCTGGAAAGGAAATATGGGAGGCCTGTGCAAAAAGAGCCAGTGAATTCAAAGTTGTGAATAGTTATGCTGAGAAGTGCCGGGAGAAGGCAGGGCGTTCGGTTGCCACCTTTGGTATTTTCCCGCAGGCTCGGTATTGGGCGTATAGCCCATGGGGCACTTCAAAGGCGGTTCCTGAAAGCGAAATTCAGTGGAATGACCCCGAAGCAGCACTGGAGCAGCTGAGTGCTCTGACCGCTCAGGACAAATCTCCCAAAGCAGAGGGCCTGATAAAGAAATATCTCTTGCGCTATCCCAATGAAAAGCGCGCAGTTTTCCTTTTGGCTTCTGAAAATTTGAAAAATGGAAAACGTGAATTAGCTAGTTACTTCTTGAACCAGCTTAAGAAAGATTCCGATTTTCCATGGAAGGGACTTGTTGAAAATAACCTGGGGATGATCGCACTCCAAGACAAGAATCGTATCCAGGCCACTGGGTTTTTTGAAAAAGCGACACAAGAGAAGTCTCAGCATCCGGGACCTTGGATCAACTTAGGCAGTCTCTTTTTGGAAGGCTTTGGATTCAATGATGCTCAGCCGCTTTTTGAGCAAGCGACGAGCTTGGCACCGAACAATGAGGATGCCGTTTTAGGCTTGGGTCTCGCACTTGAAGGGTCTGGGAAGGCGGATGAAGCTGCTGAGCGCTACCAGGAGTTTATCTCAAATAATCCGAATGCCACCCGAGTTCTGTTCAACTATGCGATAGTGCTAGGAAATAACCTCAAGCGTCGAGAACAAGCGGCTCAAATCATGCTGCGTTATATTCAAAAGGGCGGCAAGGAAACGGGTCGCGCTCATGAAATCATGAAAAACTGGCGATAAGACTCCTGAGAATAAGGAGTTTTTATCTATGAGCCGCTTCTGGCTTCCCATCAGTCTTTTGATTCTTGTGATCTCAGTAGGCGTTTTTGCTGAGAAACCTTCACGCCCTGTTGGGAAGAGCGAAGAAGGAGACTTTATTATCGAAAAACGGTCTGACGGTTCAGTCGTTAAATATAAGAAGAAAACTTCTTACGATTTCGAGGGAACTGGTATTGAGGGGCTCTATAACAAACCCTCAGGCGCTTATATTTCGAACATCAAACAGGTAAAAGGAAAAAGTATTATTCGTATTCGAGAAAATTTCGATGCCGAAGTGGTCGACTCCTCTCGTTTACTGAAATAGAGAAGATCCATGGAATCCAACTCCAACATTTCCCAAAGTTCAAATATGAATCCTATCCGCTTGGACGTCGTTCAAGATGGAAAAGTGATTTCGAGTGCGGAATTTGTAAAAGATAAAATTGTTCTAGGTCGCGTGCTTTCAGCTGACTTTCGAATTGACGACCCTCGAGTATCAAGAATCCATGCCTTGATTGAATCCAAAGGGGATGGAATCGTTATTACAGACTTGGCGAGCAGTCATGGCACTTTTGTAAACGGTAAAAAAGTTTTGGAATCGCGTCTTACTTTTGGTGATTCCGTTCGTTTAGGATTTGTCGAAATAAAAATTGAGAAGGGCTCGGGTAAAGCCACTGCTGCTCCCTCTGTTGCCGAGGAAGATGGCATGGAAGGAGTTGCCACTCAAGTAGAGCTGGATCGAGCGCTCATTGATAAGATGAATCGTCGTGGAGAGGACCGTAGAAAATCAGATGCCTTTCCAGAGGAAAAGAGATTAGAAGATCGTCGTCAAGGTGATCGCCGCATTGATCAGCGAAAAGGCGACCGTCGTGCAGATGAACCCAAAGACATTTCCGATAACCGACGCACAGGAGCCGATCGTAGAGAGCCCTAGAAAAGAACGACGTGTCGGTGAACGCCGTCGTGAGGATAGACGCACTTTTGATATCACAAGTTTAGAGCGTAGAATTCACGACCGTCGTGACAGAGGCAGTGATGACGATATTCTCCCAGAAGACCTGGAGAAAGCCTTTGAAGTTCCCGAACACGCTCGAGAGCTTGAGCTCACCGTTCTCTGGGGCGACCATATTCTTGATGTTTCGAATTATTACGATGAAGCTCTGATTACCGTTGGGGAAAGCCCGAGAAACGATTACATCATTCCCAGTGTTGGGATTAGCGATGAGTTTCCTCTTGTAAATCTCAATGAAGACGGCAGTGCAACGCTTGCTTTTACTGAAAAAATGAACGGCACTGTGCGGGCCCGTGACAAAATCTATACAGTAGGTGATCTCAAGAATGAAAAGTTTGTGAAACGGCAGGGTGATTATTATACCCTCAAATTACAACAGGATGATTTTGCAAAGTTAGCGATTGGTACCGTGAATTTCTTCATGTTGTATGTGAAGCCAGCGCCTCGAATTAAGCCACCTCCTTTTATGGAAAAGGACCCGTTGTTGATCCGAACAACAATTGGCTCAACACTGGTATTTTTCTTGTTGTTGCTGGGGCTAAGCTTTCTTCCGAAACCCATTCCGGTAACAATCGATGAGATTCCAGAGCGCTTCCAGAAAATTGTGATAAAAAAACGACCCAAAATTCCGTCTGCAAAAGATGGATTGATAGCTAAAGGGGAGAGTCCTAAAGAAGGCGGTTCAGTCTCTGGACAAGGGGGTCCCGCTGCGGGAAGTGAAGGAGAGGCCGGTAAAAAAGACGCTCCTAAAAAAGCAGAAAAGCCTCAAGCGACACAACCCAAATCCAAACCCAAGGAAGCAAAGAGCGAAGTGGCCACACCCACTCCGACTGTCACTAAGCCACAACCGACTCGTAAGGTAGTGGATGCTGACCGTGCCAAAAAAGTGGGATTACTCAAAGCTTTCAGTCAGGGATCAGCCTCTAAGGATGCTAAAAACCTCATTGGAGGTGCAGGCGCAGGACCTGAAGGTCCGGGTGGTTTTGACGATTTTGGTAAAGCGGTGTCCGGTGCAAAAGGACAAACTCTCGAAGAAACTGGGGGCGCTGGCGGAAAAGGTTTAAAAGGCGTCCAAGCGGGTGGTGGTGGAAAAACCGTGGGAATCGATGGACCTTCTACTGGAGGTTTGGGTCGCGGCCAATATGGAGAAGGCATGGGAGAGGGAATTTCGGGGCCCGGGCGTTTAGGACAAAAAGGGGAACATGCAATCAATATCGTTTCCGAGAACGTTCAGGTCCTTTCGGGTTTATCTAAAGATATTATCAATGCCGTGGTAGCTCGACACCGTTCGGAAATTCGATGGTGTTACGAAGCTGCTCTGCAAAGAAATCCGGGATTGCGTGGAAAAGTGACCATGGCCTTTAATATTCAACCCAATGGTGTGGTCTCTTATGCCGGCACGAAAGAAAGCACCGTGGGCGATGCTTCTCTGGAAAATTGCATTGCTTCGAAAATCAAAACTTGGATTTTCCCGAAACCAGAAGCTCCAGTCGTCACGGAAGTAAGTGCTTATCCGTTCTATTTAAACCCAGGCGGAAATTAAGCCTTCTTTCGACTGAGTCCGGTCATCAATAAGACCAGGCAGAGGCCTCCAAAAACTAAGATTGGGAGCAAATTACTTTCCTGTGAAACTGCGAAGTGCTGCCCCCAGTTCAGTTGCTTCATCGCGCTTTCTTTAAGATTCAAAAACGCGAGCAAAATGCCAGCGATGGATCCCCCTGCAATCAGGCCTGAGGAAAATAAAATTCCAGGTCCCGATTCTTTTTCCTCCTCAGAGAGCCGATTTTTTCTCCAAACTTGAATTTTCTCAGTCAGCCACCGCACCATACCGCCTGCAAAAATAGGCGTCGAAGCAGAAAGCGGTAAATAAACACCTACAGCGAAGGGCAATGAGGATATTCCGCAGAGTTCGAGCACCAAAGCAATAGAAACACCTAATAAAACTAAGCCCCAGGGCAGTTTTTGAGTCAGAATGCCATCGATGATGAGGGACATCAGCTGCGCTTTGGGCGCTTCATACTTGGGCACTGCTGTGCCATCATCGCGCTTGGAGAGGAGCCCGTTGATTCCAGGATCCACGAGATACTGAACGGTCCCCTCTTCACTCACTAGGTATTTCCCAGGATTGAGTTTAGACAGGGGTCCCGAAGCCGGTGTTTCCATCAGGCGCAACACTCGATAGGTTTTTGGATCCCCCGGAGCTTTGCCTTCCTCGGTGAGGACATTTATATTCTCGACGACGGTCCCTGCTGGTACAGCCGTTTTTGAATAAATGGTGGAAGCTTCATTTAGAACTTTCAAGGTGACGCCAATCACAAGAGCGGATGTGACAGCGCCTACCAAAATGCCGATTTGCTGATACTTGGGAGTCCCGCCCAAAAGAAAGCCCGTTTTAAGATCTTGGGAAGTGGTGCCACCGTTAGAAGCCGCAACACAAACTATCGCAGCCACACTGAGAGCAGTGACTCGATATTCCGGTCCCACCCAACCAATTAAGACAAACACTAAGCAGGTCAGCAATAAAGTAGCGACCGTCATCCCAGAAATAGGGTTAGAAGAAGAACCGATTTCTCCAGTGAGGCGAGAGCTCACCGTTACAAAGAGAAAGCCAAACACCACAATGAGCAAAGCGCCCAACAGATTCATATGGAGACTCGGGGCAATCCAAATCGCAAAGATGATGCCCAGAACTCCTAGAAGCACTAACCCAAACGGGAGATCCCGCTCCGTTCTCTCCGTGGTTTCAGATTTCGCCTTACTTCCCGAAATTCCTTTAAGTCCAGCAATCGCTCCGTGAATAATAGTGGGAATGTTTTCGATCAAACTGATGATGCCCCCAGCAGCAACTGCACCGGCTCCAATATAAAGCACATAGGATCGCCAAATTTCGTGGAGTGACATTTTGGAAATCAATTCAGTCGCTGGATACAGAGGCGCGGTGAGACCTTCGCCAAACAGCTTGATCATCGGAATGAGGACCCAGCTTGCTAAAATACCCCCGCCCAACATGATGCACGCAATGCGAGGCCCGATGATATATCCCACCCCTAAAAGTTCGGGAGATACTTCAATCGCTGCCGAAGCGCCCTTAAAAAAACCAAATGCTTTTTCAGGGACTTCTTTAAATAGTTTGAGCCCTGCATTTGAGAATTTGTAGAACAATCCCAAGAAAAATCCGGTGAACACAGTTTTTGCAGAAGTGCCACCTTTTTCGCCGGCCATGAGGACTTCAGCACAAGCAGTGCCTTCAGGAAAAGCAAGTTCTCCGTGGGCTTTTACAATGAGTCCATAGCGCAGGGGAATCATCATGAGCACTCCGAGTAAGCCTCCTAAAATAGCGACGAGCATGATGCGACTGAGTTCCATGTCATATCCCAAAATGAGAAGAGCTGGCATGGTGACGGCCACTCCAAAAGCAATGGATTCACCTGCGCTCCCAGTGGCTTGAGTGATGTTGTTTTCTAAAATGGTAGTGTTCCGAAGGCCCAGTACTTTGGAAAGGCCGCGGAAAAGCGTGATGGAGAGTACGGCTACAGGAATAGAAGCGCTGACCGTCATTCCCACTTTCAAAGCCAGATACAGGGAAGAGGCCCCGAAAACTATTCCCAACACCGATCCTAGAAGAATCGGCAGGAATGAAAATTCAGGAATCACACGATCACTTGGAATGAAGCTTTGAAAGGGTTTTTTAGTCATGCTTTGGGAGTAACAAGGGGCCTGCTCTTTGGCAAGGAAGGGAAGGGGCCAAGCAATTATCGAGCGCCTAGGAGTCCACGAAGTTCTCGGAAACCACGTACGACGAAACCAGTGGAAGCTTTGGGGGTAACTGCAGCAATCGATCGTTTCGGAGTTTGAACCGCAGTTTTCTTTGAGCTGGGTTGAGCTGCTAAAAGTCCTCGAGCGGTGGGGCCCTCGGTGCTGGATTCGTCGGTGATGGAGGGCATTTTGATGCCCGTGGTATTCGCTGCAAATGAAGCAAGTCCGGTTGTGGGTTTCGTGCTTAGAGCAGAGGCCATTAAAGCCTTTTGCGCTGGCGCCTGGTCCTCCCCGCCGTACAAAGTGATCCCTTGTCCTGTGGGTGTGTTCCCCTTCTTTGAATCGTTTTTCCCTTCGATGGTCAAAGCCGCAGAAGGAGAGCCTGTGGTGTCTGTGGCAGCTAGGCTGATACTCCCGGTACCCAGTGAATTCACGCGGAGTTTTTCGATTGCGAGATCATTAGTTGCTAATAGCTCTCGTACTCTTCCGTTTTCACCAATGTTATAGCTTGGTTTTCCTTGCGGGTTAGCAGGAGTCACAGGAGTACCGGAGTTATAATCCGTG
Organism: bacterium; assembly: GCA_009927045.1. Taxonomy (GTDB): domain Bacteria; phylum Bdellovibrionota; class FAC87; order UBA2466; family UBA2466; genus RFNO01. The sequence goes on from RFNT01000251.1 coordinate 14,942, forward strand.
GATGCTGTATCTGCGTTATCTGCAATTTTTACAGAAGAGGTGGGTTGAATGGTGGTTTTTGTTAGGCCCTCACCGGTGGTTCCCGGTCTTAAAGCATCTCGACTACTGTAAACATTTGTTGGTCTAGTGGGATCCCCCTCACGATTTCCCGATTTTGGATTTTGCTGTCCGGCGATGGTTGATGGGTTTTCAGGGACTGGCGTTCTCGCCAAACTTTCCCGACGGTTGCGTGGATCAGTGCCCGCTGCAAGAATTCCGGTAATAGGCATAGTAGAAGAAGTTCCCGCTGTGTTTCTTTGGATTGGGCCCACATCTGAATCGGGGTTTGAACGCCCGGTTGCAGGTTTTTTGTTGTCCCCAGTTTCCATTGGGGGATTTTTTGAAATTCCAGTCCCGTGAGGTTGCGTCGTAGGTGTAGGAGCAGTGCCACGTCCGCTACCACTCACAGCATTGTTGGCCAGCGTGTCGGAGGGAGTTTGCCCACGCGTTGCTGGAGCTGGGGTCGGTGTTACAGGCGAAGGAGTAGCTGAAGGAGTTACTGCTGATGCCGCTCCACTACCCGAAGGCCCTGGTGAAGAAGTGCCTGGGGAAGCAGTTCCTGAAGGGGTCGAACTCGAAGTGCTAGCGCTAGAAGAACTAGATTCTGCTGAAGGGCTTGCGCTTCCACTTGGACCTGAATCTTGCGAGTGACTGGGTGTTGTTGAAGAAGAGGAGCTACTTCTAGGAGCAGCTGCCGATCCGCTACCAGATCCAGAACCGCCCGTTCCGCTTCCGCCAGAGCTTTTTCCTAAACTGGGAGTTGTGGGGATTTCGGGGAGAGCCGATTGTCCAGAGAAATAATGAGCTGTTGCATTTACTCCATCAGCTACAAAGGTTCCCCAACCACCGCCCAGGGTGTGTCCACTGAGAGCGCGGTCAAGTGTGAGATTTAATCCCGCTACAGCTTTTTGTTGGTCGGAAGAGAGAGGCATTTTTTCAGCTAACTTGAGACGCTCTTGAGCTTGCCGAAGAGCGGTTTGATCACCGTTGCGAGCGAGTTTAATGCTCTCTTCAACATCCTTGTGTCTATGTCTTAAAAAGGTTTGTCCGAGGTCGCTTTTAGTTAACTCGGTTTTCAATTCCTCAGTTTTTTGTGATCCCAGCAATTCCGCCCCTTTCAAAATTTCTTCCACACGCTTTGCAATTTCCTCAGGGGGTTCTTCTTTTAAAGCTTTATTAATCTCTTCTTGGATCTTTTTCTCAAGTTTCTGAGCGAGCTCCCTCATTTTTTCTTCAGCAGTTTTTTTGGCTTCTGCATCCAGAGACTCAAAGGATTCTAGAACGCTTTTATAAGTATCCGCGCTTGGATCTCCATCACAAGCGTTGAAGGCC
>RFNT01000056.1 GCA_009927045.1 bacterium
CGGAAACCCAGCCAGGAATATCTTTTCCTTTTAGACGATAACAGTGCAGGATGGGACGAAGTTCAAATACTTGCTGCTGTTTACCCTGAGAAGTGATGCCCTCCACCGTGATTTTGGCTTCAGCGGCCGGTTCTTTCCCGACCAGAAATTCTTTGAACACCCGAGGCATTTCAATAGATTGATAGACATCGCCCATCAAAGAAGGGCTGAATGTGTAAGAAAAAGAACCCGACTGCTTTTTACCTGTCTTGCTGGTTCCATCGTAGTGAACTACGACCCTAAAAAGTTCTGTTTGGGATTTTCCCAGACGTGCCCAAATCCCCAAATGACCTCCAAGGATGCCCCGACACACGCCCCAAGCAGCAGCGCCGGCAGCGGGGGAAGAGGATTTCTTGGGTTTTAATTTTTCTAATAAGGACATACGTAGCCCACCTTAAATTGTTAAAATCTTGAAAATTTTTACTGGTTTAGCTTGGGAAAGTCAAAAGGGAGTGGTGTTTTTTAGGTTTCCCTAAAATTGGACCCCTAAAAATCCGGTGGTCGTAGTAGTGGAAAGTTGGGAAGTGGAGAACCGAAGCTTCAATTGGCTGTACTCGGCCCCAAAATACAGGGAAGTGAAAAACCAAGCAGAACGCTTCCATTCGAGGAAGAGTCTAAATCCTAGCTGATTATTAGTTGTCGTGAGAATTTCGGTATCAGACCCAAAAACATCGTAAAAGACCCCTGCATGTAATTTTTGAGTATCGGTCAGTCCGAATTCAGAAAGCACCCCGAGACGCGGCCCCAGGAGATCCCGATACCCGATGGATTCCGAAGTCAAAAAAGTCTGATAGTTGAAGCCTATGTGGGGATTAATGGCCATGCGTTCCGTGAGGGCTACTTTCACTCCCATATCCGCGTGGGCTTTCAAAGCTTTGGGACCGCTTTGAACTCCAGAAACTGAAAGCGGGGCCAAGAAAGTTTGGACATTGAAGCCAATATTGATGGGCTGCCATACATTAAATCGATAACTGAAATCCACAACCCAATTCGTTGAACTGACATCGGCAGCTCCCGTTTGCTGCAAATTAAAAAATCCAAGACCTTGATGTAAATCAATGCCCCAAGGATCTCGAGGAATCACTACTTCCTCAATTTGAGGAGTCAAAGCCGCTAAAGCGCGTTCCTTTTCCTCCTCTAACCGTTTCTTCTCTTCCGCTAGCCGTTCCTGCTCTAAACGTTCTTTTTCCAAACGAGCCATTTCCAAACGCTTTTTCTCTGCTTTCTCCTTTTGCTCAGCTTTCTCCTTTTGCTCTGCTTCGGCTTTTCTTTTCTCTTCTTCTAGTTGGGCTAAACGAGCTGCTATTTCTTTTTGTTCCTGATCCAGCTTTTCTTTTTGCAAACGCTCTTCTTCGACCCGAGCTAAGTCCTGTTGGAGTTTCTCGGCTTGTTCTTGTTCTTTTCGCAGTTTTTCTTCTTTTTCCTTCTCTAATTTTGCCAAATAAGCAGAATCCGGAGTTTCTACCACTCCAGTCCATCCGAGGCGAAACCAATCGACAGTAGGAAATGAACCCGTAAACACTTCAGACTTGTGAACAACCGTTCCCTTTTCTGAGCGGATATTGATTCGAATGGGCAATGGAACTTCTTGAATCTTTTTGACTTGAAAAACATAGGAGGTTTCATGCACCCCCGGTTGTTTGACTTTGAGGGCGTGACTTTCTTCATCGGACTTCACTTTGACCAGCACTTTAAACGGCTGGTTGTTCTTCACTGGAATTTTGGTGTTATCCAAATACAATTCGTACGGCCCATGGAGCGTTCCTTGAAGTTCAATTTCAGCAGAGCTGTCTTCCAGCCATTTGACGGTTCGCAAAGATTTCACCGACAAACTGAGATGCTCTTTTTTCAAGGGGTTCTTTTGCAAAAACTCTTGTGGAGTTATCCACTCTGGACGAGTCAGGTCGGCGCGAGCCACAATGGCCATCGCGAGAACTCCGAACCAAATATAAATAAACTTAGAGAAATCCATAGTTCTGGGCACAAGGACCCAGAAACTTTATCGAACTTTTTAAATCATGCGCGGAGTGTCGAGGTGGACGCTGCTTAACTCTTTGTTTTCTTTAGATTTTTAGGCTGTTTTCCGGTCGTTTTCAACTCAGTGCAAGCTCACGCTCGCCATTTTAGAAATCCCGTTCCGCTGCATGGTCACACCGTACAGAGCCTCGGCAATTTCCATCGTCTTTTTGTTGTGGGTGATCACGATGAACTGAGTTTTTTCCGCCATCTTTTTCACCACGGTGTTGAATCGAGAAACGTTGGCATCATCCAAAGGAGCATCCACTTCATCCAAAAGACAGAAGGGACTCGGTTTTCGGGCGAATATCGCCAGCACTAAGCTGACAGCTGTCAGTGCTTTTTCTCCCCCGGAGAGCAAAGTAATACTCTGCAAACGTTTTCCAGGTGGTTGGGCCATGATGTCCACTCCGGGATCTGAGCTGCCTTCCTGATACACTAACGTCAGCTCTGCTTTTCCACCGTTGAATAGGATTGGGAAAATTTCACTGAACTTTTTATTCACCGCCTCGAACGTTTCTGTGAAGCGGACCCGAGTAGTTTCCTCAATTTTCTTAATTGCATCCTCTAAAATCTGAATCGAGTTCTCCAGATCGGCTTTTTGCTCAATGAGGAATTCGTATCGTTTTTGAATGTCGTCAAATTCCTGAATAGCCGTCAAATTCACTTCTCCGTAGCGGGCGATTTTTTCACGCATGCTCTTCAAGTGTTCTTCTAACAAGCCCCTGCGCTCGGTATCCCCTAAAGTTGTCCATTCAATATTGAGAGACTCCACAAACAACGGAAGCTTTTCCAGCTCCATCTGATGAGATTCATCCATCGGAGTCGGCTCACAGTGATAGCGCTCTTGAGAAATGTTTCGGATTTGATCCAACTGACTTTGTTCATGTGCTAACCGAATCTCAATTTCCTGAATTTCTGAAGCAACGGATTCTCTTCGTTTTTGCAGCGATTCTTTTTGCAACCGAATTTCAGAAAGTTGAGTGCAGGTTTCTTCAAATCCATTCTTTACGTCAACGAGCTGCACCAAAATACCGTCTAACTGAGTTTTCGAACCCGTCATCTCAGTTTGATGTTGGACAGTTTCCTGTTCTTTAGCTTCAAACTCAGTTTGATCAGAAACGCGGCTTTGTTGCAATCGAACTACTTGCTCTTGACGGTCTTCGATTTCCAACTCCAGCTTTTGCACTTTCTCTTCAAGACTTTTCTTTCTCTCTATCATCGAAGAGCGTTCAACACGCTGTTCGTTTACGAGACGAGCCACTTCCTGACTTTGCTTTTCCTTTTCTTCCAAAGAAATCACGCACTGTTGAAGCGCTTGCTCCGTCTCAGTAATCATTTGCGAAACACTGTGGGATTCCATCTCCAAAGCTTTCAACTGGTCTGCTACAGAAACCTTAGTTTGAAGGTTTCTCTGTTCCTCGCTGGAAAGAGCCTCTTGCTCTTTCTCTAATCGAGCTAACTCAAACTGTAATTTCTCTCGCTCTTTCCTGAACTCAACCGCCTCGATATGGATCACCGAGAGCTTGTCTTTCAATTCTAAATGCAGTTTTTCTTGGTTTTGAAGGTGCGTTAAGAGGGTTTCTCGCTCGGTACTGAGTTGAGTGAGGTTCACATTCAGCTTTTCACACTCAATGGCTAATTCATCAATCTCTCGGCGTCTCGCAAACACCCCTGTCTTCGTTGGAGTTTTTCCTGAGCTCAAAGAGCGGTCTCGGTGCCCTACGGTCTGCCCTGGCGTAGAGATGAATGTGAGATGGGGATAACTCCTACGCAATTGAAAGAGTTGTCCCAGATCATTGACCAAATAAACATTTCCAAACCACCAACGCGCAACTGCATCGTAGGGACCGTTCACTCGCATCTTATGGAGCAGCGGCACAACTCCCTCAGGCAGGGAAACTGTCTGAGCGGCGGTTTCTTGAAGTTCGGAAATAGCAACAAGTCTTACCCGTTCTAAGCCTTTATCCGCTACCAGCCGGGTCAAGCGTTCAGCTTCTTCAGTGGTTTGAACCAAAATAGTGTTCATGTCAGAGCCTAAAAGAGACTCTAAACTTTCCTCAATTTCTGCCTCAGGAGAAATGACCTCTGCCAATGGAATAGCCGAGCCTTTTTCCTCTCCCAGAGCCATCAACAAATCACGAGCCGAGGACGAATACCCCTCAAGATTGGTTTGCAGCTCTTGCAAAGAAAGCATACGAGAGCGTTGGGTGTGATACCCTTCGCGCGCTTGATACAAGTTTTGCTCCACTTCGGAAAGCTTCGAAGAACTGGTTTGACAATCGCTATGCAACTCCGTCACATCCCGTTCCGCCAGGGCCACTCTTTCATTAACTTGCGCTATTTTCTGCTCTGCTGAGGTAACAGCCGCTCTCTGGGAATCAACCACTAAACTGAGTTCTCCCCGTTTTTGAGCAAGAGCCGTTAAAGTAGCTTCTAAATCCTCTTGTTTACTCTTTAAGCTGACTTCTTGACCTTCTAAAGACAACTTTTTGTGAGTAGACTGGTTCTTTTTCGATTCCAGCTCGCTCTTTCGAAGCTGTTCCTGTTGTCGAATCTGACTGATTTCCTGCGCCTGCCGTTCTAGTTGCTGCACACTCTCTTCGGATTGATTGAGCGCTACTCGGATTTCTTCAAACGCTGCTTGATCCCGAGTTAAATCAGCTTGAAGTGATTCCACTTCTTGACTCAACTGATGCTCTTCTTCGCTTTTTCGGTCTAGCGCCTCTTGAAGGTGCTTTTTCTTTTCTTCTAACAAAGCAATTTGGCTCTCAAGCTTTTGAATTTGCAAAGTGAGATCACGTTCCTGAGTAGACAACCGTTGAACTTCCCGCTCTTGATCAATTCGTTTCACATCCAAATCAGTGATTTGGGCTTCGAATTGGCTGTAGCTCGCATCGGTCTCAGAGCGCTCATTGATGAGCAATTCTCTTTTTTCATTCTGCTGTTGAATTTCAGAAGAATGTCTAAAAGCGTTTCTTCCGAGCAAGTAGAGGTCGACTGCTTCCAACTCACTTTTTAATTCTTTGTACTTGCGGGCGCGAGTTGCTTGAACTTTTAAGCTTCGAATCTGTTTTTCTAACTCGTTAATGATGTCTTGAAGACGAGTTAGGTTCTGGCGCGTACCTTCAAGTTTTTTCTCGGCTTCTTTTCGCTTTGCTTTATATTTGGTGATTCCGGCGACTTCCTCAAAAAGCCCGCGACGTTCCTCGGGCTTTACGCTGATCATGCGATCAATTTGCCCTTGCTCAATAATGGAATAGGCTCTTTTTCCAACCCCAGTATCCATGAAGAGTTCGTGAATATCTCTTAAGCGGCACTGTGTTTTATTAATACAATATTCGCTCGTGCCATCTCGATAAACTCGACGAGTAATGGCAATTTCATCCGATTTATCAAAAGCAGCAAACTGAGGCGCTAACGCTACTCCCTGCCGATCTAAAATCAAACTCACTTCGGCCATCGAAGTAGCCGCTTTACTGTCTGAACCATTAAAAATGACATCGGTCATGGAATCGCCACGCAAGTGCTTTGCACTCTGCTCTCCCATCACCCACTGAATAGCATCTACAATATTACTTTTTCCGCAACCATTGGGACCCACGACTCCGGTGATTCCAGGTTGGAATGTCAGTACAGTTCTATCTAGAAAAGATTTAAAACCTTGCAACTCTAGCCGTTTTAAGCGCATGAAAAAAATCCCCCGATGCCTTCAAATTACCTGTTGTCTCTGACTACTTTGCTTTTAAAGTGGCCTGAGCTGCAGCCAATCGAGCCACAGGGACTCGGAAGGGCGAAC
>RFNT01000094.1 GCA_009927045.1 bacterium
GGTTCGCGGTATCCTTGGACCCTCCAATCGCGCTGGTTCCTGCTTCGGTGACAGCGGAGGCCCCGCTCTTAAAATGGTCAATGGAGAATATCAAATCGTGGCTGTAACTCATGCGGGTGGGATTGTGGATAACACGATTATTTCTCAGTATTCTGATATCTCAAATCGTTCTGATAACCGAGGTTTTATTGCTGATGCAAATAGGACCAGAAACTTAGGAATTGAAGGCTTTTAAAAGAGTACTGGTTTTGGTCTCTTAAGACCGAAAAATCCCCGGTAACCCCCTCAGCGGCTAGCCCTACCCAGCTAGCCGCTTTGGCTTTTGTGTTGCAAAGTGACGGTGAGTGGTGCGGTTAAGAAGTTTTGCTGTGTTCGTTCTTTTAGTTCCAACGATGGCACTTGGAGTAGTCTCAGTTCCTGAGCAAATCGTAATAGGAAAAGACTCCCAACAAACAATCGCTTTACCAGGAACGAGGCGAGTCGCAGTGGGAAATTCAAAGATCCTTCGAGTGAAGGCAGTTTCTCCAGATAAAGTGCTTTTAACGGGCGTCTCTTTGGGGAAGACATCAATCACTTTTTGGAATCAGAATGGTCAAGAGGGCATTATTTCCGTTTCAGTAGTTCCTGCAGCTTCGCTTGAGAGCAGTAAAAACAATCCTCGGGGCCAAGTAGCTCATATTTCCTTGCAGTTTTTGGAACTCAATGAAACTGTCGGAAGATCCTCAGGTTTTCAATGGCCCGATACTCTTACTTTTTCGGGTGAAGGTTCAGTTCAAAGTTTCTCTACTGGTATTAATTATTCGATAACCCTTTCAACGGCCCAAGGATTCTTGAACTTTTTGGTCAGATCAGGATGGGCAAAATTAGTCGCTAGCCCTGAACTCTACGTTCGATTAGGCGAACAAGCAGTGTTTCATTCCGGTGGTGAAATTCCAATTACAACGACGACGGATTCTTATATTCGATTTCAGAGGCGCGTGGAGTGGAAGAAGTATGGTCTCACGGCGAAGGTAAAGCCAGACAGTTCGGATCTGATCCATTTTCAAAGTGACATTCAATTAGAAATCACTGAACTGGATCACTCCTACCAAGTGGAGAATATTCCCGCCTTAACGGCTAGGAACTTTCTAACCAAAATGGATTCCTTGGATGGTGAAACAGTCATTCTCTCTGGACTCACCCGGCAATCTTCTCAACGAGAAGAGAAGGGAATTCCTTGGTTATCACAGCTCCCTATTTTGGGTGATTTGTTGTTTTCTCAAACCTCTTCTGGGAGAAAAGAAACAGAGCTTCTGATGGCCGTTACCGTAGGATTGACTACCAGAGCAAGAGAAAGTGATCGACTCGAAAGTTTTCACAAAAAGTTTGAGAGGCTCCATGATTAGCGAGTTTCACCATCAGCTCGTTGGAGAGGCTCAGCAACTCATGCCGTACTTTCAAGACGAAACTGTGACCGACATTCTTATCAATGGGACTTCAAGTTTTTATATTGATGGTCTTTTTGGGTTAGTAGAGAAACCCAATCCTTTTTCTCACTCCGATACCATATTTTATTTCATTGAGCGGTTAGTCGTGGCTGCAGGGAAACAAATCGACGCTACAGCTCCATTTCTTGATGGCCGATTATTGGATGGCAGTCGTTTTCATGTAGTATTACCTCCTCTGGCGGTGGGGGGCCCTGTGATCAGTATTCGTAAAAGGAAAAACGACGAACGGGATCTTCTAAAAACGTTCGGGCCATGTGAGCTTTTGACGTGGATTCAGGAGCAGTTGGGAAACCAGAAAAATTTTTTGATTTCCGGAGGCACTGGAACGGGAAAGACGACACTGCTGAGTGCTTTGATTGCAGATATTAATGTCCAGGAAAGAATCATTTTGGTGGAAGAAGTTTCCGAAATCCAAGCTAAACATCCCCATCTCATTCATCTTGAAGCCCGGTCTGCCAACTCTGATGGCCGAGGCAAAGTCTGTCTTCGGGACTTGGTGAGAACTGCTTTGAGAATGCGGCCGAATCGTCTCATTGTAGGGGAGTGTCGGGGAGCTGAAGCATTCGATATGTTGCAAGCGATGAATACGGGTCACGGGGGTTCTTTGGGAACTCTCCATGCCAACTCTGCTCGAGATGCCCTGAGACGATTTGAAGCACTCACCTTAATGGCAGGTTTAGAAATTCCACTTTCAGTGGTTCGAGACTGGATTTCCTCGCTTGTTTTCGGCGTCATTCATTTAGAAAGAATGGGACAAAAACGCTATATTTCCGAAGTGTTAACAGTTTCCGGGGTGGAGGGAAGTGTGTATCGGTTCTTTCCCCGATATCGGGCACAGCCCAATTCCAGCGATGATTAGCCTCAAGAGTTTGCAACTTAAAAGGATTTATGGCACATTCGCAGCCTGATTTTTAACGGGAGTCTCTTGTATGAAAGCTGAAGGCCATCCAGAATATTTCGTAACTACGATCCGCTGTGCATGCGGACACGAGTTTGAGACTCGAGCTACTCGAAAAGACATTCGAGTGGAAATTTGCTCCAGCTGTCATCCGCTTTTCACAGGCAAACAAAAACTTGTGGATTCGGAAGGTCGCGTAGAGCGTTTTAAAAAGAAGTACGGCAACAAACGTACTTATTAAAAGCTCCTGATACCCCTTAAATGTTTCATAAACTAGATGAGGTTGAGCTCTATTTCTCAGATGTAGAGACTCGCTTAACTTCACCGGAAGTGGTCAACAACACTCTCCTCTTTCAAAAATTGTCGAAAGAGCATGCAAATCTTCAACCGCTTGTAGAAACTTATCGTCATTTTCGACAAGTGAAACAACGGTTTCAAGAAAACAAAGAAATCATCGAGCAGGATTCGGGTGAGCTTAAAGATTTGGCTTCAGAAGAAAATAAGAGCCTCGAGACTGAGTTACAAACCCTTGAGAGAAAATTAAAGGTCTTGTTACTTCCCAAAGATCCCAATGATGACAAAAATATCATGTTAGAAATTCGGCCCGCTGCCGGAGGAGATGAAGCAGGTATTTTCGCTGGCGATTTATTTCGAATGTATTCCAAGTTTGCAGAAAAAAAAGGCTGGCAAGTAGAGCTCATGGAAGCTACTCCCAATGATGTCGGGGGCTATAAAGAAATCATTCTGATGATTCGTGGAGATAAAGTTTACAGCGTTCTGAAGTACGAGAGCGGTGTGCATCGCGTTCAAAGAGTCCCCAAAACGGAAACACAAGGAAGAATCCATACAAGCACAGTGACTGTGGCTGTACTGCCCGAGGCGGAGGATGTCGAAATAGATATTAATCCGAATGATCTTCGCATTGACGTTTTCAGAAGTTCTGGCCCTGGTGGACAGAGCGTGAACACGACGGACTCAGCTGTTCGAATTACCCACAATCCTTCTGGATTAGTGGTGGTTTGCCGTGATGAAAAAAGTCAGCATAAGAACAAAGCCAAAGCTTTAAAGGTTTTGAAAACACGTTTGTTAGACATTGCCCAACGAGAGCAGCACAGTAAAATCGCAGCGGACCGACTGAGTCAGGTGGGTACAGGCGATCGTAGTGAGAAAATCCGAACCTATAATTTTCCACAAGGACGAGTAACCGATCATCGCATCGGAGTTACGCTTCATAAAGTGAATGAGTTTGTGGGTGGGGATATTGATGAAATGCTTTCCGCCTTGAGTGCCCATTATGAAGCTGAAGCTTTGAAACAACACTCGGAATCTGCATGACGCTTGAAGCATTTGTAGCGTCTGGAAAAATCCAACTAGAAAAATCAAAACTCCATTTCTCAAGTTCTCAACAACATATGGATCAGCTGGTGTTACGAACTTTGGGTTGGACTGCAACCCAGCTTTTTCTAAAAAAAAAAGAAGAGCTCGAACCTGAGGATCTCCATCAGCTGCAGGTGGTTTTAGAAAAACGTTTAAAAGGCGAGCCTCTGCAATACATTTTGGGGTTTGAATATTTTTATGAATCGCGCTTTGAGGTGGGGCCTGGGTGTCTCATCCCTCGTAAAGAAACTGAGCTGATAGTCGACGAACTGCTCTTCATCTCATTGGAAAAAAAACTTCGAATCGCTGAATTAGGTGCAGGTTCAGGAAATATTGGAATCAGTGTGCTGTTGAAGCGCCCGCACTGGGAGTGGCATGCTTTCGAAATCAATCCCCAGAGCAGCGACTATGCAGAGAAAAATCGAAGGGCTTTGCTCTCTGAGAAAAGTGCGTATCACTTGCACCGAGGCGATTTTTTTGAACAGAGTCTCGCTGAAGCTCCTTATGATATCGTAGTGGCAAATCCCCCCTATATTTCCACCCATGAGATGAAAGAACTTCCCCGAGAAGTGTTGCAAGAACCCCACGTGGCTTTGGAAGCTGGAGAGGAGGGGCTTCAAGTGATTCAAAAACTATTAGATTATTTGCCCAGGCTGTTGAAGCCTGGAGATCTATTTTTATGTGAAATGGGCTCAGGACAATCAGCTATGGTTCAGTCGGAACTGAAAGCGCGCAAGTTCGAATCTTTTTCCATTTTGAAAGACCTTTCAGGCCTGCCGAGAGTGCTGAAATTACGAATGTGAAATTCGTAGAAGTTTTTTGCGTTGAGCATCCTTCTGTTGGAGCGCTGACACCGGTTGAAAATGCATAAAATCAACAACTTAAGACCATTTAGAAATGTGTCGTATTCTTTGTGTACACATGCGGTTGTGGCATGGAATTTAACTCAAAAAAACTCCAACACTTAGCTGTGGTTTGAGTTGGCGTTTGACGTGCAATCAAACAGTTCCATCAAGGAGTTTTCATGAAGTTGTTTGCGCTCGCCTTTCTCTTGCTTGGGATTATTCCCTCTCTTGCTTTATCTGAATTACGAGATGCTGCGCCACCTTTGAGTCCCACTATGGCCGGTATGACTCTGATTGGAGCATCTGGTGAGCCACAGGTCTTTCGTGGACCAGAAGCCAATGCGGCAGCTCAAGCTGCTAATACAGCCGCTGCGATGGCAGCCCAGGCGGGACAACACGGTTCTCGAGCTGCTGAAGCGATCGCAGCTGCTGCACAAGCAGGACTCCTCTATAAAATGCTTATGGATAAGGGAGTTATGGATGAGTTTCAGCGAAAAGAAATGAACCGTTCTTTAGAGGTTTTGAACAAAAAAGTAGAAGCTCTTCAAAAAGAAGTGAACAGTGGAAAAATGTCTCAAGCTGAGTTTGCTGCCATCCGGGCCGCTGTTGAAGAGGCTTATGCAAAAAACTCTAAATTCAATGCTCAAAAAGACAAAGAGGTGGCTCCGAATCAGCCTCAAGGGCCATCGGAAAAAACAAATGGCTCAGCTGTAAATGGAGAGGCCACTCTTAATGCCAAAGCTTCCGAACTTCAAAAAGCACTTGAAGGAGAAACAGGAGTTTTACCCAAAGACATCGCGCAAATGGGTAATCTAGGAGTGCCCGAATTGCAAAACGGCAAAGCACTCACAGCCGATCCAACGGCTTCTGGAAAAGGGTTACTGGAAGGCCCAAGAAATCAGGAACGCGGTGCTTTGACGGGATCCAGCGGATCCGGCTGGATGCCCATGCAGCAACCTAGCAACACACATATCAACATTGAAAACTCTTCGGGAAGTTTGGCAGACTCTAAAAATAGAGCCTCTGAAAGTGGCTTAGCAAGAGACATGGGAAGTTTTGGAGGGGCTGGTTATTTTGGTGAAGCCCAAGATGAAGACATTGTTGCACCTAACTTTGAGGCGACTGGCGGCTCAGCTCTGGAGATGGGGGAAACCCCTTCCCGGGAAAGAAATGGTGAGTCTGAACCGGTGCTTGGATGGTTTGGCCAGGGCTTGAAAGGCTTATTAAAACCTATCAAAATTCAAAAGAATCCCTTATCGACTCAGCTCCAAAATGAAGAAGGCATTCACCCATTGGTTCTTTTGGCGCTGATGGCTGGCTTCATTTGGCTGGGTATTCGGTTGAGTCAAAAAGATAAAAAGAAAGATGTGGTTGTTCCCGAAGTGATCTTGGGGCGAGAATCCATCCCTTTGAGTCGTTCCACAGAAATCATGATCCCTCAGCGAAGGGCCGATAGACGATTCCAACAAAGAGTTTAAGTTCTTTTTGGAGAATCCTGCAGATTGCGGTAGAACTGCGGCTTCCATGGACGCTCTTAGAATTACCGGCAATAAACGTCTTGCGGGACGGGTACAAGTCAGCGGTTCAAAAAATACTGCTTTACCTTTTTTGTTTGCTTCTCTTCTTTTTGATCAAGAAGTGGCTTTTGAAAATGTTCCCAGGCTTTGGGATGTCGAAACGACCCTCAAGCTCCTTCAGGAAATGGGCTGCGAATATCAATGGGATAAGGAACAGGGCCGAGTCCGCATCCTGCCCCGGGTTCGCCAAAAAACAGCCTCTTACGACTGGGTTAAAAAAATGCGAGCAGGAATTCTAGCCCTCGGTCCTCTTGTTGCTAAGTTCGGCGAGGCTCGGGTCAGTCTTCCTGGCGGTTGTGCTATTGGTGCTCGACCCGTCAATTTTCATTTGGAAGCTTTGAAACGCCTGGGCGCTCAAGTGGAAGTGGAAGAGGGGTATATTCTCGCCTCAGTGCCTTCTCGCCTGAAGGGCTGTTCCATCGTGTTTCCAGAAGTTTCGGTCACCGGTACGGAGAATGTTTTATTTTGGGGCGCTTTTGCAGAAGGTGAGACAGTCATTGAAAATGCAGCTCAAGAACCAGAAGTAGTAGCCCTTGGTAAATTATTGCAATCTTTTGGAGCACGTATTGAGGGCTTGGGAACCTCTGTCGTGAAATTAGTGGGGGGACCTCTTCGAGCCCCTCAGCAATCTATTTCTATTCCTTCGGATCGGATCGAAACTGGCACTTGGATTTCAATCGCAATGGCCACACAAAGTGCGTTAGAAATCACTCATGCAGCGGGTGCGGAGCTCGGATCCGTATTGAAGGCATTTCGTCAAATGGGACTTGGAATAGAAGAGCAGGAGCAGGGACGAATTCTTAAAATCACTCCAGGTGAGAGCTATGAAGCCGTAGCCGTTGAAACCGAACCTTACCCCGGATTTCCTACGGACATGCAGGCCCAGGTTTTAGTCAATATGTGTCAATCTCAAGGGGTGAGTCACATGCGGGAAAATATTTTTGAAAATCGTTTCATGCATGTTGCCGAGTTGAGAAGACTTGGGGCTCGAATTGAAACAGAAGGCAATTTGGCTCGTGTAGAAGGGCTGACTCGTCTTAAAGGCGCCCCCATGATGGCGACAGATCTGCGGGCCAGTGCGAGTCTAGTAGTAGCAGCCCTCATGGCAGAAGGCACTTCCACTATTAGTCGAATTTACCACCTCGACCGGGGTTATGATCGGCTCGATTTGAAATTGCAGAACTTGGGAGCTGATGTAACTCGTGTTGCGCAATAGGATTTCCAGAGTTAAAGTAAATCCTTAACTAGGAGATTCCAGCTATGCTTAAAAACATCATTTTGACCTTGTTAGCTTTGTTTTGTTTATCCTCTCTAGCAGCGGACATTCCAGGAGGAATGAACCGAAGCGCGGAAGTACTACCATCAAATTCCTATGAAATGCTTTTAAGTCCCGGATTCACTTTAGAGCCTTCCGGAGCTTACCTCTCTTCTGAAGTTCGTTATCAAGCGAACGAAGAAGTGGCTGCAGGTTTAGCTTTTGGAGCAGGTGAAGTCGGATTCAATTTTGGTTTAGCCGGAACTTGGTATGTGTTAGGGGATGATGGTTCCCAACCTGCACTTTCAGTTTCTGGCGGGCTTCATTTCAATCGCTTGCTGGAGAATAATTATTTCGCTGTTCGGATTTCTCCCACAGTCAGTAAAAACCTCCCAGCTACTTGGGGACGCATCACTCCATATGCTGCTGCTCATTTAACTCCCAATTTTCGGTTAGGAGCCCCCGAGAACAACTTGGCGCTCAAAGCCTCCATCGGGACCGAATTCTTGGTAAAACCTTGGGGAGATATGCGATTAGTTGCTGAAGCTGGTGTGGGTGTTTCCAATAGCGTGAGTGAATTCATGCTTGCGGTGGCATATCCCTTCGTAGCGTTATAAGCCGATTCGAATTCAAAAAACAGAAGGGGCTTAGCTCATTGAGCTAAGCCCCTTTTAACTTCTATAGAGTTCTTAGGTTTTAGTAGAATCGTCGGGGAAATAAAACTCTTCCCACGCCGCGGAGAACACCACCAACTAACGAAGCTGCTCTCACGCCGATTCTAGCTGGAACTCGTAAAATATTTCGGACAGGTTGTCCCCATCGGAACTGGAGAGGCCCGCCAGTAAACCGAGTGCCATACCCACGATAAAAAGGCCGGTAATGGCCCGGTCGGCAACTGTAACAAACCGGTCTTACATCGCCACACGTTGTGCAGCTCCGTTTGATGGTTCGCACCTTTTTGATAACCACTTTCTTGTAGTAACCGTGGGATTCACTTTCCACGCACTGGCTACCTGAACAAGCAGAGGCTATTTGCGCATTGAAGCTGCTGCCAAAAATCAAGGACACAGCAACTAGTAAAAACGATACTTTTCTCATGACTCCTCCAACTACAACAAAAACCGCTTCAGCTATTTGAAGTCGTGTGTTCAAGATCTCCAGTCTGGGAGAGTCTTGCTTCACAGCCCCGGTAAAAAGCAATGCTTGTGCCAGGAGGTTTCCTGCTCGCCATGCACGCTGACAGTATTCAACAACTGTGCAGGTTGACCCTTTTTGCTCGGAGAATGCCTAGAGATTCGACAATTTTGAGAAACCAAGCTAAAGGTCTTGGAGACATGAAAACCTTAGGACAAATTCTTAACCTGCTAAGAATACAGGGAAATCATCCCTCTTTGGATGTTCCAGTTTCTGGAATTTCCGTAAAAGCGCAAACAGTGGAGCCTCAGCAGGTGTTTTTTGCGATTAAGGGAGCTCAATTCGATAGTCACTCACTGGTCAGGCAAGCGGTTGAGCGAGGTGCGGCTGCGATAATCGTTGAGGACCCAAACATTCGTGAGCAGTACCCTGAACGTACTGTGGTCGTTGATTGCACTCGTTCTCAACTCGCCGAAGCCGCAAGTGCTTGGTTCGATGCCCCTTCTGAACAGTTGAATCTAGTCGGCATCACTGGAACTAACGGAAAAACTACGTGTTCATTTCTTCTCCGGAAGGTTTGGGAGGAGAGTCAGTTGGTCACTGGACTGATTGGGACCGTAGAGACCACGATTGGCAAACGGCGTTTGAATTCAGTGCTCACGACCCCGGGGCCTTTAGAGCTCCAGGCTATTTTGAAAGAGATGGTGGATGACAAAGTCTCTCATGCCGTCATGGAAGTTTCTTCCATTGCGCTCCATCAGAAACGAGTATTGGGGTGTCGTTTCACAGCGGGGATTTTCACCAATCTCACCCAAGATCATCTCGATTATCATGGGACTCTCGAGAATTATTTCAATTGTAAGCTCCAGTTATTCACTGATTTTGGTTTGCCTCTTGCGGTGATCAATATCGACGATGAATGGTGCCGACGAGTTTTAGTACAGGGTAGAGCAAAGCGAGTTCTCACTTTTTCTTTACGAGATACCAGTGCTGATTTCTATGCTGAGCCCCTGAATATTTCAGTGGATGGAACTGAAGCCCGAATTAAAACCCCTCGAGGACTTGTTCACTATCAAACGGCATTGATGGGAGCTCATAACTTATCTAATCTTTTAGCAGTGCTGGCTACTCACTACGGGTTAGGTGGGAACATTCAGGATGCCTTGACCGCTCTTCAATCAGCGGGTGGAGCCCCAGGTCGATTAGAGCGAGTCATGCACGGAAGCCGCTATCCAAAAGTATTTGTGGATTACGCGCATACTGAAGACGCTCTTGAAAATGCAATTCAAGCCCTTCTCAAGCTCAAGTCGAAGAAGAGCCGACTCATCACTGTTTTCGGATGCGGTGGGGACCGCGATAAAACCAAACGACCTCAAATGGCTCGAGTGGCCTCTTCTTGAGTGATTTGACAGTGGTGACTTCAGATAATCCGCGGACAGAAAATCCAGATTCTATTCTTTCTGATATCCGAACCGGAATTATTTCCTCTGCCACTTGTCATTTTGAAGTAAATAGAAAGTCGGCCATAGAATGGGCTCTGCGTGAAGCAAACGTAGAGGACTTAGTTCTCATTGCAGGAAAAGGACATGAAACGTATCAAATCATAGGCACAACTCAATTCCCCTTTGACGATCGTGAAGTGGTTCGCGAATATTACCTCAATGCTCAGTAAAACTACTCTTCAGGATCTAGCACGGTGGACTGGTGCTCAAGTATTGGGATCGAACGCACTGACCCAACCCGTGCATTCAGTTTCAAGCGATTCTAGAACTTTAAAACAGGGCGAAGTTTTTGTGGCTCTGCGGGGGGATTCCTTCGACGGTCATCAGTTTATTGCTCAGGCAATTTCGATGGGGGCTTTGGCTATTATCTCGGAACACGTCCCTGCTGAAGTGAAACAAGCAAGCATTCCATTACTTCAAGTGAAGGACTCGCTGCAGGCTTATGTGGCGATAGGAAAGGCTCTTCGGGATAGTTTTTCAGGAAAGGTTTTGGGCATAACAGGAAGCGCGGGAAAATCATCCACAAAAGATATGGTGGGTGTTTTGTTGGGGCCGAACACGTTGGTCTCTCCCAAAAGCTACAATAATCTCTTGGGGACTTCCAAAACGCTCTGTCTCATTGAGGACACGACTAAAAATCTTGTTTTGGAAATGGGAATGAATGGCCTCAGAGAAATTCAGGCCATGTGTGAAAATTTTCGCCCGGAAGCGGGCGTGATCACGAATATTGGAACAGCTCACATCGGGAAGCTAGGGGGACAATCGGGTATTTATCAGGCAAAAAAAGAATTAATGGATTGGTTGGGTACTTCCAGTCATTGCTGGGGAGTCGGTATCAATCTGGATGATCCCCTCGTGGTACAAGCAATTGCTGAAGCAGTTCCAAAAAAGACACCTCGACTGACCTACTCTGCAAAGGATTCCAAGGCGGATATATTCATCGAGAAGACCCAAATCAATGCCCAAACGGGCGCTCTGACGGTGGACTTCAAAGTAGAGGGACGACTGATTTCCGCTCGATTACCGCATTTTGGAATCCATCATGCACATAATTTAGCCGCTGCGATGGCACTCGCCCGGTTGGCGGGTATTTCTTGGGACTTGATGGAGGAAAGGATAGTTCAGGTGGTCCCGTCTGAAAGCCGGGGACAACTGATCGATTTAGGAAAAAGTATCACTTTGATTGATGAGTCTTACAATTCCAATCCTTCGGCTCTGATTTCATCGTTAGAGAGCGTTATGAAGATGGACCCTCATCGCAGGAAAGTGTTGGTTTTGGGTGAAATGCGCGAACTGGATCAGTTCAGCGAAACTCTCCATCGTGAAGTGGGGCAAGCTTTGGGTAAACTTTTGATGAAGACTGGACAGAGAGCCGAAGTTGTCTGTGTTGGAGCAGACAGCCGGTTTTTACGGGAGGAACTTCAGGAAGAAATGCCTCAGTTGGTGACTCATGGGGTTCCTGATGTCGATGCCGTGAAACCTTGGGTGAGTGCCTTACTGGCTCCCGGGGATATCGTTCTGGTCAAAGGGTCTCGGGGAAACGCGTTGGACCAGCTGGTAAAACACTTAAAATGGGACAAAGAGTCAGTATTTTCAGCAGGCTCACCAAGCCAAAAAAAATAATAAAATCAATAATTTAAAAGTTTTGTATTGCTCTCGCTCTGAACTTTGACTACATCAGGCGCGGGAGATTTTTTTGTTACTCTATTTACTCTATCCGTTTCGAGATTCCCTGCACGTTTTACAGGTATTCAAATACCTCACTTTTCGTTCTTTGGGAGCCGGGTTGACGGCTCTTATTCTTTGCCTCGCTTTTGGTCCCAAATTCATTGCGCTGTTAAAAGGTAAGCAGTACGGCCAGCAAGTTCGCGATGACGGTCCTCAATCGCACTTAAAAAAGACTGGGACTCCCACGATGGGAGGAATCCTCATTTTAGTTTCTGTCACATTGTCGGTCCTGCTCTGGGCCGATCTTTCCAATGGTTTCGTTTGGGTGGTTTTGGGAAGCATGGTGAGTTTTGGCTTCATTGGCTGGCTCGATGATTTCAAAAAAATACGAGAAGCCAATTCAAAAGGTCTCTCCGAACGAGCCAAAATGGGTCTTCAAACCGTTTTTTCGGGGATTCTGATCGCTATTTTGTTCGGCTTTATGGGGCTTGATACGCAACTCAATATTCCTTTTTTACGAGAGTTCAGTCCCGATTTGGGTTTTGGATATTGGTTTTTTGCTTGGTTAGTGATTGTAGGCGCTTCTAATTCAGTGAATTTAACGGACGGACTCGATGGTTTGGCTATTGGCCCCATCATCACCACAGCGTTGACCTTCGGTATTTTTGCTTATTTGGCCGGAAATATAAAACTGGCAGAGTATCTCTACATCCCCTACGTAAAAAACTCAGGAGAATTGGCTATTGTGTGCGCTGCTATAGTGTGCGCAGGCATGGGCTTCTTATGGTTCAATACCTATCCCGCGTTGGTATTTATGGGAGATGTAGGCGCGCTTGCTTTGGGAGCCGCTTTGGGCACGATGGCAATCATCACGAGAAACGAAATGGTGTTAGCGCTTGTGGGTGGCATTTTTGTTTTAGAGGCTGTTTCGGTGATTACGCAACGGATTTCCTACAAGCTTACCAAAAAGAGAGTTTTTAGAATGGCACCCATTCACCATCATTTTGAGTTGTCGGGATGGGCAGAGCCTCAAGTCACTGTAAGGTTTTGGATCATTTCTTTAGTGCTTGCAATGCTGGGTCTTGCAACACTGAAATTGAGATAAGGAGAAGGAAAGATGTTACCAATTAAAAAGAAGATGCGTGCACTAGTGGTTGGTTTGGGTCGAAGTGGAGCTTCTGTCACCAAACTTCTTGCCAAAAAAGGAGTTCAAGTCACGGTCACCGATGAAAAGAATAAAACAGATTTGAAAGATTACTTGGATCAGCTCGAAGGGGTGACTTACGAAGCTGAGTTAGGGAAACACGTTCTTAAAACTTTCACAGAGCAAGACTTTATTGTGGTCAGCCCCGGGGTTTCGCTGGATATCAAGCCGCTTCAGCAGGCCGCTAAATGCAATATCCCCATTGTCAGTGAAATAGAAGTTGCTGCCCAGTTCATAGAAGAACCTATCATCGCTGTAACGGGCACAAACGGAAAAACGACCACTTCTCATTTAATCGCGGAAATGATCCAGGCGGGTGGAAAAACCGTGTTCTTGGGTGGTAATGTGGGAACGCCCCTATCTGAGTATGCGTTAAGAAAAGAAAAGTGTGATTTTATCGTCTGTGAAGTCAGCAGTTTTCAGTTGGAAAGCTGCTACGATTTCAAACCACACATTGCTTTATTCATGAACATTGCTCCAGATCATTTGGATCGGCATGGCACTTTTGAGAGTTATTTAGCCGCTAAATTGCGGCTCAAAAACAACATGAAAGAAGACGACTATATCATCACGAATATTCGAGACAGTAAGCTGATGTCGGCTCTTTCTGGAAGCCCTACCAAAATGATGCATTTCACCACGGATGGATTTTCCAAAATAGCTCCCCATTATCAAGAGAAGTTTCAAGGAGCCTTCTATGAAAGTGGAGCGCTTCACTTAAAATCCGCTCGATGGAAGGATCACACCTTTCCGTTGCAAGGAACTTTGCTGAGAGGTCTTCACAACCGTGAAAACCAGTTAGCAGCAATGTTGGCGGCAAAATTAGCTGGCATTACCAATGAGGCGATTCAAAAAGTCCTTATTCAGTTTAAGCCTTTGCCTCATCGAATGGAGTTCGTAGCCAAAAAGAATCAAGTATTTTTCTATAACGACTCCAAAGGAACCAATGTTGCTTCTTTGATGCGGTCGTTAGAAAGCTTCAGAGAACCTGTGATTTTGATTGCGGGGGGAAAAGATAAAGGGGAAGACTACACACCGTTAGCGGAAATGGTACGTCGACATGTGAAAAATCTCATCTTGGTTGGGGAAGCCAAGGAAAAGATGAATCGCTCTATTGGTGATTTCTCGGAAACTTTCCTAGTCGGAACCTTCGAAGAAGCTGTTTATGTGGCATATCAGAAGTCTCGCTCAGGAGATGTCGTGCTGCTATCCCCAGGCTGTGCAAGTCAGGACATGTTTAGGAACTTTGAAGAGCGTGGCGATCACTTCAAAAAGATCGTAATGAGCTTCTAATTGGATTGGGATGAGCTGTTCTAGCGGAACAGCTCATCTGCATACTGCTTATATTTCTCCATCACTACTTTTCGTTTTAATTTTAACGAGGGCGTGAGTTCCCCAGTTTCTGTTGTGAAGTCTTTGGGAAGTATTCTAAAGCTTTTGATTGTTTCAAAGCTTGCCAACGTCGAATTCACAGCTTGTACTTTTTCTGAAATCAGTTTGATCACTGTTTCTTTTTTGATCAAGTCCTCAAAAGTCTCAAAAGTGATGCCGGATGATTTTGCCCATTGACAGATGTCATCCTGGTTTAAGGTGATGAGCGCTCCCAAATATTTTTGTTTATCTCCGCAAATCATGGCTTGGCTGATGAATCGGTGAGATTTCAGCATGTTTTCTAATTTTTGTGGTGCCACGTTTTTACCTGCAGAAGTAACGATAATTTCTTTCTTGCGGTCCGTAATCTTTACAAAGCCGCGGTCTGAAATCTCTCCGATGTCTCCCGTGAGGTACCAGCCATCTGAAGTGAAGGAGGTCTTGGTGGCTTCTGGGTCCCGATAATATTCTTTGAAAACAACTGAGCCACGAATCATAATTTCTCCATCTGGCGCAATTTTAAACTCGGAATCTCCCAGCGGTTTTCCTACAGTTCCAAATCGATAGTCCTCCGGGTAGTTCGCTGCTACAGCTGCCGTAGTTTCTGTTAGACCATAACCTTCTAGGATTTTTACCCCACATGCGTGAAAGAATTCACAAAGTTCTCCAGAAAGAGGGGCTCCTCCAGAGACCGTCATTCGAATTCTTCCTCCCATTTTATTTTTTACTTTAGAAAAAACCAATCGATCTGCAATTTGGTATTTTGCAAGGAGGCTCAGGGGGATCGGAAAATGTTCTGCTCGCATTCTAGCAATTTGTCGCCCCACTTTCACCGACCAGTTGAAAATCTTTTGTTTCATCGGTGGAGCAGAGGCTACATCCCCCGTGATTTTTGAGTACACCTTTTCATAGATACGAGGCACGCTGATGAGAATCGTGGGGCGAACTTCTCCCAGGTTTTGTGAAATGGTGGTTAAGCTTTCTGCATAGGCCATTTCCCAACCTGCAAAAACAGTCATGAGGCTCTCTACTCGACCTAAAATATGGGCATTGGGTAAGAAACTCAGTACTCGGTCTTCGGCGCTGACATCGAAGACGTCGATAATAGCTCTAAACTCAGCAGTAAAGTTGGAGTGCGTAAGCACGACTCCTTTCGGACGCCCTGTTGTACCGGAGGTGTAAACAATAGAGGCCATCGAATGAGGAGTGAGTTGATCTGCAATAGCTTTCAGGCGAGTCGCTAATTCCTGATTGCCGGAAAATCTGCTGAACTGGTCGAAAGAAA
This sequence comes from bacterium, assembly GCA_009927045.1. Taxonomy (GTDB): domain Bacteria; phylum Bdellovibrionota; class FAC87; order UBA2466; family UBA2466; genus RFNO01. The sequence goes on from RFNT01000094.1 coordinate 15,604, forward strand.
TGAGCTGCGCACCTTCACGTAGAGGTGTCTTGGGATCAAAAAACACAATTGGTAAAGATTTTTTTGTTTTTACGAAAGCCTGGAGGAGTTTTTCCACTTGGCTATCATCCTCTGCAAAAATCAACTTCGGGGTGCTATGTTCCAAAATGTAAACAATATCATCCACTGTGCTTGACTGATAAATCGGAACTGTGATGATACCGGCTGCCAAGTTGGCTAAATCTGCAATATTCCATTCAGAGCGTGTATTGCTGATAATGCAAACACGGTCTCCGAGGCCAATTCCTAAACTGTGACAATTTTCAAAAATGCCCAAGACTTTTTGGTGGAGATCATTCCAAGTCAGAGGTTGATATTTTCCCTCGCGCTTGATCAAGTGAGCTGCTCGGTCGCCGCTGAGAGCAACGCGACGGAAGTAGGCATCGGCGATTGTTTTTCCATCAACAACTGATTTACTCATATTCTAGATTCCTTTCGGTCTACGATTTGCAAAAAGCTTTTGAGCAGATGAGCTTTATCCATATAGTTTTCGGCAGTTTAACACTAATTTTAGCATTTTTTTTGATCGTCTTCTCTCCAGCAGTTCTTCGCATCTTTTGGGCAAAGAATCTCTTAAAGCATCGCACCCAGCCCGGGATGGCCCAAAGTGTTGTTAAAAAAGAGCGAGTTGGATTTTGGGGTTGGTGCGGCGCATTTTGCTTAGTGCAAGGACTCCTTTGGAACTCTGGGTTCTGGAGTTTAGCGCTCCTTCTCGTTTGGGTTCTTGGGACCCGGATCAGTGCTCAGCTTGCTTTGCACCGTCTCCAAAATGCCATTCTCCGCGAGTTTCTAAGTTTTCTGTATGCACTGCCGGGATTATTGGAAGTGGGTATTTCATTCACCCAAGCGCTAGAAATTCTTCGACCTCAAAAAGAGGGGACTCTCCAAACCCTGTTGGATTGGGGCATTCATCATTTCAAACGGGGTGCGCCTTTGAATGCAACATTTGTTCGCTTGAAAGCAAAAATCCCTGAGCCTTTGGTGAGCAGGTCGCTACAAATTTTTGAGATGGCACAACGGAAAGGAATCGCACTTCAACCGTTGGTCCGAAATTCAATTGAAAGTTTAGAAGCTGAAGTCCAAGTGCGAGAAAAGCTAGCCCAACTGAGAAAAAGTCTCTTATTTCAAGTTGCCCTGGCATTTTGTACGCCCTGGATTTTAGGCGCCGCCACTGCTTGGTTTCAACCCGAACTCGTGGAATTTTGGAAATCTCAGAAACAGAGTGCTCTCGTGGTGTGGGGAGCATTCCTTTGGGAGGGGATGGGACTATGGATTCTTTACCATCAAACTCGATTCTATTGAAATGGCGGATACAAAAGGAGGAGCGGTGTTTGAGACGAGAGCTCATCCTGTTCTTTGATCTTTTGGAACTCTACATTTCAGTTGGTTACGATTTGGCATTCGCTTGGCAGGAGACCCTCGTTCACTGCAAAAGCGTAAGGCATTTGGATTTCAATCAAACTGTGACAGAAAATTGGGAGGACCACGGGCTGCTCCACCATTTAAAACGTCTGGAACAAACATTTCCAATTGAGCGTTACCGGTTTGGCTTTACGGGCTTAGTGCAGCTCTATTCCCGCGGTGGAGCATTGACTCCCTTTATCCAGTCCTTTTCCCGATTTCTGCGACAGGAGTTAGAACGGGATTTAAGCGGGTACTTACGGGATTGCCCCACCCGCGCCAATGTTTTGATGATACTTTTCTTTTTGCCACCCGCGCTTGCACTCCTTCTCATCCCACTGATTCAAGCCTTTCAACATTTTAGCGGCTTCTAAAAAGTTGCCTAAACGGTCCTATTTATTGGCATTCCAAGAACCCTATGTTAGTTTCTGAAACCCGAGGAGTTTGCATGTCCAAAAATCCACAAGACCAGAAAATGCAAAATCTAGTTTCATTGTGCCGTCGCCGTGCATTTGTTTTTCAGTCCAGCGAAATTTATGGGGGGTTAAATGGATGTTGGGACTATGGTCCTCTTGGCGTTGAACTCAAACGGAACATTAAAGATTTGTGGTGGCGTGATACCGTACTTTCTCGGACCGATGTGGAAGGGGTGGATTGCTCCATCCTCATGAACCCGAAGGTTTGGGAAGCTTCTGGGCATGTTCAGAGCTTTACGGATCCGATGGTCGATTGTTTACAATGCCGGGGTCGTTTTCGTGCAGACCATATTAACAATCAGCAGTGTCCCACTTGTGGCAGTAAAAACAAGTTTACTGAGGTCCGGCATTTTAATCTGATGTTCAAAACGCACGTGGGAGCTTTGGAAGATAGCTCGAGCGTAGCTTACCTGCGACCTGAAACGTGCCAGGGTATTTTTGCCAATTTCGATAACATTGTGAATACGTGTCGAGTGAAAGTACCCTTCGGGATTGCTCAAATTGGAAAAGCTTTCCGGAACGAGATCAATCCGAGAAATTTTACATTTCGATCTCGTGAATTTGAGCAAATGGAAATGGAGTTTTTCTGTCATCCCAATGAAGCTCCAAAGTGGTTCGAGTATTGGAAGCAAGAACGGTATGGCTGGTATCTAAAGTATGGAATTAAAAAAGAGCGGCTCCATTTAAGAGAACATGAGAAGTCGGAGCTGGCGCACTATGCAGCTGGTTGCGCAGACATTGAATATGATTTCCCCTTTGGGTGTTCGGAACTTGAGGGGATTGCGAACCGCACCGACTACGATTTGAAGAAACATTCTGAGTTTAGCAAAAAAGATCTCAGCTATTTTGATCAAGGGCTGAATGAGCGTTATTTCCCTTACGTGATTGAACCCTCGGCGGGAGCTGATCGAGCGACGTTAGCATTTTTGGTGGATGCTTATGAGGAAGAAGCGGAACGAACCGTTTTGAGATTCCATCCCAAAATTGCCCCCATCAAAGCGGCTGTTTTTCCCCTAGTGAATAAAGATGGTATGCCGGAAGCTGCTCAAGGGATTTTCAAAACACTCAAGAAAAAGTGGAATACCTTTTACGATGATAAAGGAGCCGTAGGTCGACGTTACCGTCGGCAGGATGAAGCTGGGACCCCGTTTTGCATCACAGTCGATGGGGATACGGCTAAAGATCAATCCGTCACAGTTCGGCATCGTGATTCTATGGCCCAGGATAGAGTTGCTGTCGATAGAGTGGTTGAATTTTTGTCTCCGTATTTGGAAGCCTGAGGGATCATGTCAGATAAAAAAGTTTTCTTTTTTGGTGAAGGAAAAGCTGAAGGCAGTCGGGAAATGAAAAATCTGCTCGGTGGCAAAGGTGCTAACCTGGCGGAGATGACGAGTCTGGGGCTGCCTGTGCCTCCAGGGTTTACCATCAGTACCGAAGTTTGCACGCATTTCTATCTAAACAAACAGCAATACCCTTCAGGATTAGAAGCAGCAGTTCATGAGGCTATTTTAAAAGTTGAGAAAATAGTCGGAGCCAAGTTTGCTCAGCAAGACAATCCCCTCTTGTTATCTATTCGGTCGGGGGCTCGTGTCAGCATGCCGGGCATGATGGATACTGTTCTCAATTTGGGCCTCAATGATGAGACGGTCCTTGGCCTCGCAAAGGCAGCAGATGAACGGTTTGCTTACGATTCCTACCGCCGGTTCATTCAAATGTACTCTGATGTAGTTCTGGGAGTTTCGTCACATCATTTTGAGAACTTGATTGAGCAAGAGCGCAGAAGAGAAAATGTAGAGTCCGACTCTGAGCTCTCGGCCAAATCTCTGAAGGCCTTGGTCACCGAATTTAAAAAAGTAGTCCTCATGGAAACGGGAAAAACATTTCCCATGGAGCCCCAGCAGCAATTGTGGGGGGCCATTTCTGCGGTTTTTAGCTCTTGGGATTCCGCTCGGGCCGTGAGCTATCGGCGCATTCATAAAATACCTGAAGACTGGGGAACCGCTGTGAATGTTCAGGCCATGGTCTTTGGGAACATGGGAGAAGATTGCGCGACTGGTGTTGCTTTTACTCGTGATCCTTCTACAGGAGATAAACGATTTTTCGGAGAATATTTAGTCAATGCCCAGGGTGAGGATGTAGTAGCTGGAATCAGAACCCCTTGTCCCATCAACTCTGAATCTGCCAATGGCTCTCAGTTAGCGACTCTCGATGTTCTGATGCCGAAAGCCTACGCAGAGTTGGTTAAGACCTACCAAGTTCTAGAAAAACATTATCGGGACATGCAAGACATAGAGTTCACAATCCAAAAGGGAAAGCTCTACATGTTGCAAACCCGCACTGGAAAAAGAACCGCGAATGCAGCGGTACGTATTGCGGTAGATATGGTGAAGGAGAAGCTCATTTCTCCTAAAGAAGCCATCATGCGAGTGACTCCAGCTCAAGTGGAACAGCTCCTCCATCCCCGATTGGATCCGCGCCACAAAAAAGAAGTGATTGCCAAAGGACTTCCCGCTTCACCGGGGGCAGCTTCCGGAGAAGTGGTATTTTCATCCGAGGAAGCTGAAGAGCTAAAAAAGAAAAATAAGAAAGTGATTTTAGTTCGACACGAAACCTCTCCAGAGGATATCGGCGGTATGGATGCCTCGGAAGGTATTTTAACGGCCTTGGGAGGAATGACTTCTCATGCGGCTGTTGTGGCACGAGGGATGGGAAAACCCTGTGTTGCTGGTTGTGGCGTGATCAATATTGATTATAAGAACCAACTTTTTAAAGTGGCTCAGTATGTGATCCGCAAAGGGGATATCATCACTATTGATGGTGCTACGGGTGAAGTCATTCTAGGACATGTCCCCACCATCAACAGCCAACTGGATGAGTTTTTTAAAGAGTTCATGCAGTGGGTGGATGAGTATCGCTCATTGAAAGTGAGAGCGAACGCAGAGACGCCTCATGATGTGAAAGTAGCACGAACCTTCGGAGCCGAAGGCGTGGGCTTGTGCCGAACTGAACACATGTTCTTCGAAGAGTCTCGTATTTTGGCTGTTCGGGAAATGATCTTGGCGGATTCAAAAAAACAACGAGAAGCAGCTCTCCAAAAAATTTTTCCAATGCAGAAAGAAGATTTCAAGGCCATTTTCCGAGAGATGAAAGGATGGCCTGTTACCATTCGCTTGTTAGATCCGCCACTCCATGAATTTTTACCCAAGACCGAACCAGAGATTGTGAGTTTAGCGCGTGTATTGAACACTTCCAAAGAAACCCTACAGGCCAAGCTCAGAACCTTGCACGAGTTCAATCCCATGTTGGGACATCGGGGCTGTCGGTTGGGGGTTTCTTTTCCTGAGATCTATGCAATGCAAGTTCGAGCGATATTGGAAGCTGCTTGTGAACTGATCAAAAAGGAAGATCATCCGGTTGAACCTGAGATCATGATTCCTTTTATCGGGGCACTTGCTGAATATCGTCTTTTAAAAGCAGATGTCCTTGAGGTGTGTGAAAAGGTGCTTGCAGAGCAGAGGATCACGCTTTCGTTCACTGTGGGCACTATGATCGAAATCCCAAGAGCTTGTTTAATCGCAGATCAGCTGGCCGAAGAAGCCGCCTTTTTTTCGTTTGGGACAAATGACCTCACCCAAATGACGTTGGGGCTTTCGCGAGATGATTCTGGAAGTTTTTTACCTCTCTACGTAGAAAAGGGGATTTATCCCATCGATCCCTTTGTGAGCTTGGACCAGGAAGGGGTGGGGGAATTGGTCAGCTTAGCCTGTGAACGGGCCAGAAAGACAAATAAATCAATAAAAATAGGT
>RFNT01000035.1 GCA_009927045.1 bacterium
TTTGAAGAACTGCTGCCGGCTGGAGTGTAGAACTCCACATACGAATTGACTCGAGCAACCACATTCGTTCCCGCTCGTTTAACACCAGCACCGCTTTCGGTAACTAAACTATTGCAACCATACCCCACTAAGGTTGCAGTTTCACCGCTGCTGACTGCGTCAGCAATACGCACCACATGGTTCTCACTAAAAGTGTTGTCAGCGAAGATAAGAAGGGAAATGTCATTGGGGTCCTCTACAACACCAGGACCAAAGTTTAAACGATCAGAAGTGATTTGCTCTGCACCGAAATTACCTCGCACTCTATAGTTTCCTGATTTTTTTGTGCAATGAGCAGCTGTGAGAACAGCTTTATGGCTTACAATTGTGCCGGTGCAAATACCGCCGCCAGGAATGCTTACCATGACTACACCAGGAAACTCCGTAGTTGCAGAGACGCTATAGGCAGAAGCTGCAGGAAGACCCGCTTCCAAATCCAAGCGCTGTTGACAGGAAATGAGAGACAGACATGTGATTGTGAACGCGACAAGGCGCGCCCATGAGCCAACGTACATCATATGAACCCCCAAATTGTGTAACCCTACCCCGAACTCGCTGAGGCCTACCCAAGCCCCGTGTAATTGCGATGGAATCAGAGTCACGAAATTGCAATCAGAGGACCACTCTGAAATTTATTTTATAATTGTTTAAAAAGACTTTATTTTTTAAGAAATCTGTCAAGCAAGTGGCCAACTGTACTCTAGCTCAACACGCGACTAACTTTTTTCCACACTAGAAACCAGCACAGGAAAAACCCGCAATTTAAGTGGTTTAGAAGCTGAAAATAATCTAACAGGGGTTGTTTTTTGCGGATCCGTTTTGAAAATGCCTGATTTCATTCTCATTGTCAGCATTGTGAAGATTGTGATGCCTGAAAGTTATTCACTCGTTGGAGTTGCTTTGAGGTCCGTATATTTAACAGCACTCCCTTTGGAAAGCTTTACTGGATATTTTTGCTCATTAAGTTGAAGCTTCTCCAGAACCCCCGCTTCTAAATTAATTTCTAATTTTTCAGCGATTCGTAGTAAATAAACAAAGATGTCCGCCAACTCGTGCCTGACGCGAGTTGCGGTTTTTGGGTCCTTCATGACTTCAATGCTTTGCTCAGTGGAAAGCCACTGAAATATTTCTAAAAGTTCCCCTGCTTCCCCTGCCAGCGCCATCACTAAATTTTTAGGGGTATGAAACTGATCCCAGTCTCTCTCAGTGACAAAGCTCCGTATTTTTTTTTGTAAAAGCTCTGTGTTCATGGGATCAAATCCAAAACGGCCTGTACACATTTTTGGATTCCAGAAAAAACATCATGAAGTGCTGCAGAACCAAACATGTAGGCTCCAGTAGTTACCACCTTGTGACTAGAATCAACACAGCAATCGGTCACTCGTGTAATTTGATGGCGATGTCCCAGCTTTTCAATTTCCTGTGAAGTTTCTCCACTCTCCCCAACTGTCAGAGTGAGATTTTTGCTTGGCAAAGCAAGAGCTAAAATAGC
>RFNT01000005.1 GCA_009927045.1 bacterium
CCGTTCGACATCCCCAAAGTAGGAAATTTGGGTTTGCCTGACATCGTTCAAGACCTGGTGCATCGACCCAAAGGATTGGTTTTGGTCACTGGCGCTACAGGTTCTGGTAAAACAACGACACTTGCCTCTTTAATTGATTACCTGAATGATCACGAGAGTCTTCACGTGCTGACGATAGAAGACCCTATTGAATATATTCACTCTCACAGAAGGTCGGTGGTCAATCAAAGAGAGTTAGGCAGCGATGCTCGTACCTTTAAAGAGGCGCTTCGGGCTTCACTTCGGGAAGACCCAGATGTAGTTTTGGTGGGGGAAATGAGAGATCCAGACACCATCGAAACAGCTCTTACTTTGGCTGAAACTGGGCACTTGGTCTTCTCTACTTTGCATACTAGTGGCGCTCACCAGACGATCACTCGAATCATTCAGTCCTTCCCCCCGCTTCAGCAAGATCAAATTCGTGTGCAGCTTTCCATGAGTTTAGAGGGCGTTATTTCGCAAGTGCTCCTACCCAGAAGAGACGTGGGACGGGTGGTAGCGGCTGAAGTGATGGTGCCAAATACGGCAGTTAGGAGTTTGATTAGGGAAAATAAATTACATCAAATCCCATCGGCAATGTTATTGAATCAGCAAGAGACAGGAATGGTTACGTTGAACCAATCTCTGGAGAAATTAGTTCGGATGAATCTGGTGGAAGTAGGTGATGCCATAGCAGCGACCCCCGAGCCCAGTGAACTTATGAAAGCGCTCGGACCACTAAGCAAGAAAGCTTCCTAATCGAGGAAAGAGTCCATGAAATATCGATACCGGGGTGTGAATAAAAAACGCAACACCGTTACTGGATTTATTGAAGCGAGCAACATCGATGAAGCAAAATATCGGCTTCGAAACATGGACATCCGGCCTTACGAAGTCAGTAAAGATATCTTCAACAATGGAGTCCAATTAAAATTTAATTTTGGAAAAGCGATCGATCTGAAAGGGTTGATTGTTTTTACTCGGCAGCTCTCCTCACTGATCAACGCTGGAGTGACTGTAGTCATGGCATTACAAATTTTAGCTGAACAAGAGCGGAGGC
>RFNT01000165.1 GCA_009927045.1 bacterium
AAACGGTCAGAGGACCCGCTCCCCATTGCGATTCAATCGACTGAAAAACAAAGTAAGTGAACATGATAAAGAAAATAAAAAATAACGGGTTGGTGGGCGTCGAAGCAGGATCCGACATGGGAAAAGCAAACAAACGCCACCATTCGCCACCTTCTCGAATGGCAACTGGATCAAACATGAATCGATCTGCGGCGCTAAACCCAGAAATTTGGGCGAAATAGGCCATGGCACCGAGCCCACAAACGAGCATGCCTAAGTTAGGCAGCCCCAAAAAACTCAGCTTGTTCACAATTAATCTCAACCACTTTGGAAAGCGATGATCCATAGATGAAAACTATACCTGCTTAGCAGGATTCTTGACAGAGTTTCAGGAAGAATTGATGAAATTTATTTGCGGAGGTTAACTCAGGATGAAATGAAGACGCGAGAGTTTTGCCCTGATGAAGCATCACGGGTTCCGAGTCCAATGAAAATAAGATTTTCACTTGAGGTCCGAGAGTTTCAAAACGAGGCGCTCGAATGAAGACACCCTCCATCGGTTCAGCATCCATCCACTGAACACTCGGCTTTACTCGTTCGATAAAACTTTCTGTTTGTCTGCCATAGGCATTTCTCACCGCCCGCACATCCAAAGCTTCAAGTGATGGTTGTTGAGGAGATACCACTTCTTTGGCTAGTAAAATAGCGCCTGCACAAATGCCCCAAGTGGGCTTCTTTTGAACAAAAAGTTTCAAAGGCTCCCACAAATGAGCTTTACGGAGCAAATGGAGCATTGTGGAGCTTTCTCCACCTGGCAGAATGATTCCTGATAGGTCCTCCAGATCTTTGGGTTGTTTCACCCAATGACCTCTCACACCAAGCTCACTCAGCTTGTCCAAGTGTGGGCTCACGGCTCCTTGTAATGAGAGTATTCCGATCTTCATTTGGAGTTTACTTGGCTACCAGCCTCTTTCTGCAAGACGTTCTTCGGGTTTGAGCAAATGAACATCGAGACCACGCATTGCACTTCCCAAGCCTCGCGAGCATTTGGCTAGGAGGGCTGCATCTTCAAAATGCGTAGTGGCTTCTACAATCGAATGGGCCAATTGCTCTGGATTTTCAGATTTGAAAATACCAGAACCCACAAAGACCGACTCCGCTCCCAGCCATCGGCAAAGAGCAGCATCTGCTGGCGTTGCGACTCCACCCGCTGCAAAATTCGGAACCGGCAGTTTGCCGTTCTTAGCGACCCACTCAACGAGTGTGAGAGGTGCTCCCAGCTCTTTCGCTTCGTTCACGAGTTCTTCATGTCCCAAAGTCGTGAGTCTTCGGATTTGACTGCGCAAAGAACGTAAATGGCGGACAGCTTCTACAATATTTCCAGAACCAGCCTCACCTTTTGTGCGGATCATAGCGGCTCCCTCTCCAATCCGGCGGAGTGCTTCACCCAAATTTCTAGCGCCACACACGAAGGGAACTTTGAATTGAAATTTATCGATATGATATTGCTCATCAGCGGGAGTAAGCACTTCACTTTCATCGATGAAATCAACCCCCAGATTTTCCAAAATCATAGCTTCTACAAAATGCCCGATGCGAGCCTTAGCCATTACGGGAATGGAAACGACTTCCATAATTTCTAAAACTTTGTCGACCGGCGACATCCGAGCTACGCCCCCTTCTTTTCGAATATCGGCTGGAATTCGCTCTAAAGCCATGACGGCTACAGCGCCTGCTTTTTCCGCGATTTTGGCTTGTTCGGCGTTCACAACATCCATAATGACGCCGCCTTTAAGCATTTCTGCTAACCCAGTTTTTAATTTCATTTCTGTAGCCATGGGAAGAACTCCTGTAAGGGATTATGACCAGAGATAACGCAGTTAGACTCACTAAGCAATATCGGTTGAGAAAACCGCAATTCCACTTCCCATTCGTTTCAATTTGGCCTACTCTTCAGAGCCACATGAACCCAGCCGCTCACCCTACGGGAAATGCGCTTCACCTGAAGTCACTGCTCGGGACAGAATCTTTAAAAACAGAGCAAATTCAAATACTTATATCTACAGCCCTGGCATTTAAAGATCGCTGGGACCAACAAGAACCCATTCCTCCGACTTTGGCAGGAAAATCAGTTGTCATGTTGTTTTTCGAAGCCAGCACACGCACCCGAAGCTCCTTCGAATTAGCTGTGCAAAGACTCGGTGGGAACCCTCTTGTTCTCACCAAATCGGGGAGTTCTACGGAAAAAGGGGAAACTTTACTCGATACTGCCAAAAATATTGAGGCCATGGATCCCGATCTCTTGGTTCTAAGACATCCATCAGCGGGCACGCCCTTTCTTTTAGATAAAACCTTGTCATTGCCCATTGTGAATGCGGGTGACGGATTTCACGAACATCCCACGCAAGCTCTTTTAGATCTCATGACGATTTTTGAACGTAGAAAAAGAATCCAAGGTATTCGGGTCCTGATCGTGGGAGATATTGCCCACAGCCGAGTTGCTCGTTCGGATATTTATGCTTTGCAGGCCATGGGGGCAGAAGTCTCTGTATGCGGTCCCCCTACATTGTTACCACCCAAAGTTGAAAAAATGGGGGTTACACTTTTTCATCACCTAGAACAAGCAGTTGAAAATCAAGATGTCGTTATGATGTTGAGAATTCAGCATGAACGATTCAGTTCAGGACAAAGTCCCTCCAAGGGTGAGTACGCACGATTCTATGGCATGAATCAACGCATTTTAGAAATGTGTTCTTCAGATGTTCTGATCATGCATCCAGGTCCTGTCAATCGAGGAGTGGAACTTTCAACTGAAGTTGCAGACAGTTCCCGCTCGGTCATTCTGAATCAAGTGGCCAATGGGGTTTTTCTCAGAATAGCAGTGATGCATTTACTGTTAGGGGGGGAGCCATTCTCCTGGAAGGAGTCCGTTCGATGAGCGTATCGCAATCACTTTTCATTCGAAATGGACGCATCGTAGATCCCAGCCAAAAGTTGGATCAAGTCACCGATCTGTGGGTAAGAAATGGAAAAATAGAAGCGGTTGGAAAAAACTTTTCTTTGCCTTCGGAAGTACATGTTCAAGAGATCGATGCAACGGGTTTGATTGTAACTCCTGGGTGGATTGATATTCACACCCATCTTCGGGAACCTGGAGGAACTCATAAAGAAACGATTGAAACTGGGTCTCGCGCTGCAGCTGCAGGAGGCTTCACCAGCATTGCCTGCATGGCAAATACTCAACCGGTGAATGATAGTTCGTACATCACGACTTACATCAAACAGAGAGTAGCTGCGGAATCTCCTGTGAATGTTTTTCCTATTGGAGCCGTGACTAAAGGGCTCAAAGGAGAAGAACTGGCTGAAATTGGTTCTATGAGAGAAGCGGGAATTGTCGCGATTTCTGATGATGGCAAAACGGTGATGAATGCTTACTTATTCAGAAAGGCGCTCGATTACTCTCGCCGTTTTGATTTAGTGGTGATCAGTCATGCCGAAGACCTCAATCTGAAGGGGCTAGGTGTGATGAATGAAGGCTATCATTCAGCTCGGTTTGGACTCAGGGGAATTCCTAAAGCAGCTGAAGAAGTGATCATCGCTCGAGATATTTACTTGGCTGAGCTGACCGGCGCTCGGCTGCATATTGCCCACGTTAGCACAGCAGGAAGCGTGGCGTTGATTCGTGAGGCCAAGCGTCGAGGACTTCAAGTCACTGCGGAAGTCACTCCGCACCACCTCACTTTGACGGATGAAGCAGTAGGCTCCTATGATACTAATACCAAGGTGGCACCTCCTTTACGAGAAATGGAAGATATTGAGGCTCTACAAGAAGCAGTGGCTGATGGGATCATCGATGCGTTGGCATCAGATCACGCCCCTCACTCAAGGGAAGATAAAGAAGTGGAATACGATCAAGCAGAATTTGGGATGGTAGGGTTGGAAACGGCTTTTCCATTATATTACTCAAAAGTTCTCAAAAATCATTGGGACCTTTCCAAACTCGTTGCTGCGATGACGATTCAACCTGCAAAAATCATAGGGGTGAAGAAGGGGACACTCAGTCCTGGCAGTGATGCAGACATTTCCATTTTTGATCCCAAAAAGACTTGGACTGTAGACAAGAACCAGTTTCGGTCTAAAAGCCAAAACACACCTTTTCACGGATGGGAGCTTCAAGGGAAACCCATTTACACTATTGTGGCCGGACAAGTGGTGTATTCAGAGGTGAAAAAATGAGTGAGCAGGCTTGGAAAGCTGCGCTTTACCTAGAAAATGATCATCTCTTCTTGGGAAGAGGTTTTGGTGCTCAAGCCATGCAAGGCGGAGAAGCTGTATTCAATACAGGGATGATGGGATATCAGGAAGTTTTTTCCGATCCTTCCTATTCTCACCAAATCGTAGTGATGACTTATCCTCAAATAGGTAATTACGGTATTCAAGCTGCTGATTCGGAATCTCCCACGCCCTTACTCAAGGGAGTCGTAGCTAGAGAATATTTTTCCCGTCCCTCCAGTTGGCGGTCTGAAATGAGCCTGGGGCGGTATCTGGATGCCGCAGGGGTTCCTGGGATTTCTGAGGTAGACACTCGTCGAATTACGCAGGTACTGCGAGATGAGGGTGCCCAGCGGGGCATCATTTTTCCAATCGATTCCGAAGATGAAACAAAAATACGGCTTAGAGGTCGAGAGTTGCTCAAGCAAGTGCCGGTGATGGAAGGTCTCGACTTGGTCAGTCAGGTCAGCTGCAAAAAGTCTTGGGAGTTTGACGAAGCGCTGAACCAAAAAAGAAATGTCCAGGGCACCATAGTCGTTTATGATTACGGAGTGAAATGGAATATTTTAAGAAGTTTATCTTCAAGAAATTTTCGTGTTCGGGTGGTCCCCTACAACACGCCTGCTCAAGACATCTTGGCAGAGCGTCCTTTGGCGGTTTGTTTATCCAACGGTCCAGGAGATCCGGCCCAAGTACCTCATGCGGTGCAAGAAATTCAAAACCTGTTGGGAAAAGTTCCGGTGTTAGCCATTTGTATGGGACATCAGTTACTGGCTCGAGCTTTGGGTGGTGAAACCTTTAAGTTGAAATATGGACACCACGGAGTGAACCATCCAGTGAAGGAACTGAGTTCTGGTCGTATCATGATCACTTCTCAGAACCACGGGTTTGCGGTTAAAACTGATTCTCTTCCTGCTCGTGAAGTTTCTGTAAACTTAGTCAATTTAAATGACCAGACGTGCGAAGGGTTTTTGTCTGAGAATATGAGAACGATGAGTATCCAATTTCATCCTGAGGCAAAACCAGGTCCTTCGGATGCAGATTTTCTTTTTGACCAATTCATTAAGGGGTTCGTCCTATGATCACTGAACTACATACTTCTAAAAGAAACTCGGCCAATGCGCTTTATCCTGATTTTGTGGCCATTGTAGATGAGTTGATTGAACTGGTGGACCAGAAGGACTTAGAAACCTTAAGAAAAGATTTCCACACCCGGCTCCGTATGACGTTATCTCAGCCCGAGCGAGCTGAACTTGTAGAGGACCTGTGGGACTTCTTTTATGACTGGTGCTTATTTGAAAAAGAAATTCCTGGCCAATTAGAAAAGCTATCGTCAAAAGGCCAAGGGCTGTGGGCGCAGTTAAAAACTGGGAATTTACGTGGTTTGTACCACGTTCAAAAAATAAACGATGATGGTTTAAAGCTGAAGGAACTTTTCACCAGTAAAACTCACTTTGTTCCTAGAAAGTACGATACTGATTTTTTGGGACTTCAAAAAGGGGATCTCATAGAGGGACGGTTGATTCCTGATGCTTCCGGTGAAGTGGAAGGTAGCGCATTTGTTCGGCGGCCTTCTTATCACCCTGTGGAAGTCCACGACTACATCAAGTCAAAAGTAAAACAGTTTAAAAAGGATAAAGATTTTGAAACCTACCAAAGTTGGCTCTGGCTTCTGGTGGGGATGTATTTGAAATATCGGATGTACGAACACATGCCCATCGATAAGATTTACGATGATAACAGTAGGATTTAGGGGAGATGCCAAAGCGGAGTGATATTCAAAAAGTATTAGTGATTGGCTCTGGGCCTATCATTATTGGCCAAGCCTGTGAATTTGATTACTCCGGTACTCAAGCCTGTAAAGCACTCAAAGAAGAGGGCTACGAAGTTGTTTTAGTAAACAGTAATCCAGCCACTATCATGACGGATCCGATTTTTTCTGATCGGACGTACATTGAGCCCTTGACCGTGCCCTACCTTGAAGACCTCATCGCACGAGAACGACCTCAAGCAATTTTACCGACCGTCGGTGGACAAACAGCTTTGAATTTAGCCATGGCCCTGCATCGCGAAGGCATTCTGAGCAAGTATGGCGTAGAACTCATTGGCGCCAACGAAATAGCTATTGAGAAAGCAGAAAACCGAGAACTGTTCAAACAAGTCTTGATTCAATTAAACATCGATTTTCCTAAGAGTGGTGAGGCCAAGACGAGCGACGAAGCGCTTGCGGTAGCAGCCGAAATAGGATTCCCGTGTGTGATCAGGCCCTCATTTACCTTGGGAGGCACTGGGGCGAGCATTGCCTACAATATCGAAGAATTTAAAGTGGAATCCATTCGAGGATTGGAAGCAAGCCCTGTCAGTCAAATTCTCATTGAAGAGTCAGTATTAGGATGGAAAGAGTTCGAATTGGAACTCATTCGAGATCGAAAAGATAATGTAGCTGTCGTGTGCTCCATAGAAAATTTAGATCCTATGGGCGTGCACACGGGCGATAGCATCACAGTAGCCCCTGCACAGACTCTCTCGGACCATGAGTATCAGGATCTGCGAAATAAAGCCTTCGCGATCATTCGTGAAGTGGGAGTGGAAACCGGGGGGTGCAATATCCAATTTGCTGTAAATCCAAAGAACGGCCGGGTAGTAGCCATAGAAATGAATCCAAGAGTTTCTCGAAGCTCAGCATTAGCTTCAAAAGCCACTGGCTTTCCAATAGCTCGCATCGCCACCAAATTGGCGGTGGGTTATACGCTCGATGAAATTCCCAACGATATCACTCAAAAGACTCCCTCTTGTTTTGAGCCCACTATCGATTATGTCGTAACAAAAATACCTCGATTTGCTTTTGAGAAGTTTCCACGGTCCGACTCCCGACTTTCTCCTGCGATGAAATCAGTGGGAGAGGTGATGGCGATTGGGCGTACTTTCAAAGAGTCCCTCCAAAAGGCGATGCGGTCTTTAGAAGTGAAATGGTGGGGCTTCAATCCGCTCTCAGAACGGAGAAAAATCAAAACTGAGGGGAGTTGGGTTGAGGGGATTAGAAACTACATCAAGACTCCCAAGCCAGATAGAATTTTGTGGATAGCTCAAGCATTTAGAGAGGGTATCACTGAGGAAGAAGTTTACGAGCTCACAGCAGTCGATCCTTGGTTCTTAAGGCAGATCCACGAGCTCACCCAAAAAGAATCAGAAATTTCAAAATATCGTGGCAAGGTATCTCATATTTCTCGCGAACAATGGTGGGATTGGAAACGTTTGGGCTTTTCAGATCCAGCGCTAGCTCACTTTTTAAAGGCAACTGAGGAACAAGTTCGGCAAGCTCGCTTAGCTCTCAATGTGAAACCTGAATTCAAATGTGTGGACACCTGCGGTGCTGAATTTGAAGCAAGCACTCCCTATTTTTATTCCAGTTATGAGCTTTTTGGAGATTCCTTTCCTGAAAGCAAAAAAGATCGAGTGATTATTTTGGGAGGAGGCCCCAATCGTATTGGGCAAGGGATTGAGTTTGATTACTGTTGTGTTCAGGCACTTTTTGCACTTCGTGAAGAAGGCGTAGAGAGCATCATGGTGAACTGCAATCCCGAGACTGTGAGTACGGATTATGACATGAGTGACAAGCTTTATTTTGAACCGCTCACTTTGGAAGATATCTTACACATTTGTGAAAAAGAAAAGCCCTCGGGAGTGGTGGTTCACTTTGGTGGGCAAACTCCGCTCAATCTGAGCCGAAGCCTGGCTCAACTCGGCATTCCCATCATGGGAACTTCTGCTGAAGCAATTCAAGTTGCGGAGGACCGAGATTTGTTTAGAGAGTTGTGCACTCGGCTAAAATTAAAGCAACCAGAAAGCGTTGCTGTAACAGATCCTGAAAATGTTTTAGAAGCTGCTGAAAAGATCGGTTTCCCTCTGTTGGTACGGCCTTCTTTTGTCTTGGGCGGAAGAGGGATGGAAATCATTTACAATAGCCGAGAATTACAGAAGTGGTTGAGGAAAAAACATGAGATCTCTGAGGATTCTCCACTCCTCATGGATAGATTTCTAAAAAACGCTGTTGAGGTTGATGTAGATGCCATTTCTGATGGAGAAGATCTTCTGATCGTAGGGATGATGGAGCAAATTCATGAAGCGGGAGTTCACTCGGGAGATTCTGCCTGCAGCTTGCCACCTTTTACGCTGTCATCAAAAGTTCAGCAGGAACTCAAAAAACAAACTGAGCTCATAGCCCGAGAGTTGAAAGTAAAGGGTCTCATTAATATCCAGTTTGCGATTGAAAATGACGAAGTTTATATTATTGAAGTCAACCCCCGGGCATCGCGGACCGTTCCATTTGCAAGTAAAGCTCGAGGGATTCCCTTTGCAAAAATCGCTATGAAGGTGATGCTGGGTCGGAAACTGCGTGATTTGAAAATCGAAGAGAAGAAAATGGATTTAGTGTACGTGAAAGAATCTGTTTTTCCCTTTAAACGCTTTCCTGAAACAGACATCGTCTTAGGGCCTGAAATGCGGTCTACAGGCGAAGTGATGGGAGTTGGGAAGACTTTTGGAGAGGCCTTTGGCAAGGCTACGCTGGCATCGGGCTATCCGCTGCCGCTCCAAGGAACAGCTTTTTTAAGTGTGAAGGATTCCGATAAAGAAGCCTGCTTTCCAATTGCTCGAGATTTGGTCCAATTAGGATTTGAACTGGTGGCTACGCGAGGTACTGCGAAGTATTTGAAAGATCGGGCAATTCCTGTTCGTAGTGTGAATAAAGTGAATGAAGGCCGTCCTCATATAGTCGACCATATTAAAAATGGCGAAATCAATTTAGTGGTCAACACCTCAGCTCTCGGTGTACATGAAGTGGGTGCTGCCTATGAGTTGAGAAGAAACACTTTGATGCGTAATTTATGTTACTTTACGACCATATCCGCAGCTCGAGCAGGAGTTCAGGCGATAGGAGAACATAAGCGGGTTTCTCCAAGTACCCATTGTTTGCAGGAGCGAGAATTATGAGTTCAGTACCCATGACGTTGACCGGTAAAAAAAAGCTGGAAGAAGAACTCAAACAGCTGAAATTCACTGAACGACCCAAAGTTATTCAAGAAATTGCAGAAGCACGGTCGCATGGTGATTTATCTGAAAATGCCGAATACGATGCTGCTCGCGAGAAACAAGGGTTCATCGAAGGTCGTATCAAAGATCTTGAAGATAAAATTGCACGTGCTCAAGTGGTAGACCCGTCCCAAATCAAAACCGATCGAATTGTTTTTGGAGCTTCTATTCAGGTAAAAGATTTAGAAACGGACGAAGTGAAGCACTATCAGATAGTTGGAGTGGATGAGTCTAATGTTAAGGAAGGCAAGTTATCTATTGAATCTCCTATTGCTCGGCAACTACTCAATAAAAAAGAGGGAGATATAGTTACCATCCGCGTTCCAAAAGGTGAGTTAGAATACGAAGTGATCAGCGTTCGCTATGAGTGATGTTTTAAGTTCTCCCATTCAGTACGCCAAGGGAGTAGGTCCCAAACTAGCCAAGATCTTATCGAAAAAAGGTATTTCTACTTTTGAAGATGCGCTCTATTTTTTACCCCGGGATTATGAAGACCGACGTCAATTGACACCACTGGTAAATCTTCGTGCGGGCACCTTTGCTGTGATCTTCGGAAAAGTGACGCACGTCAAGCCCCAGCGGATTGGCCGAAGACATCGTTTGGAAGTGACTTTGGCTGATACTACGGGTGAAATCCATCTTTTTTGGTTTCATGCCTATGCAGCTTTATTAGATGAATTTGAACTGGGACAAAATGTGGTAGCTGCAGGAGATGTCCGCCAAGTTGGACGAGGACTTCAAATAGCGCACCCAGATTTTGAAAAAGTCACAGAGCTGAAAAATGGCAATCCGGTGATCAGCTTGAATTTCGGTCGAGTAGTTCCTATTTACAGCGAGACAGAAGGGCTTCATCAAAAAACACTCCGAAAAGTGATGCGGGAAGCTCTTGTAGCGTCTTTGCCACATCTGAGAGAAAGTCTTCCCAGTTCACTACTTCAAGAATTAAAGCTTCCAAGTCTGAGGCAAAGTTTTACACAGATTCATTTTCCGGAAACTGTCCCCGGTCAAGAGGGTAACGACCAAGCTCTACAGAGAATTATTTTTGAAGAGTTTTTCATCCTAGAAATTGGCTTGGGGCTGAGAAAACAGAAGCACCAACGAGAACGCGCACCCGTTCTTTCTGCTGGAAGTTCTCAATTGGACGCTTTCATCGAGAGTTTGCCATTTACTTTGACTCCCGATCAGCAACAAGTCCTTCAAGTGATTAAAAAAGATTTGTCCCAGGGTCAATCCATGTGTCGATTAGTTCAAGGAGACGTGGGTTCCGGTAAAACAGTAGTTACTCTGGGGGCTGCAGTTCTTGCCAGCGGAAGCGGGTATCAAACCGCGCTGATGGCTCCTACAGAGCTTTTAGCTCAACAGCATCATCGAACAGCACAAGCCTTTTTGAAAGTTCAAGGAATTCCAATACTCCTACTCACGCAATCGCAGGAGGGTAAGCAGGAGACACTTCGGAAATTGCAGGAGAGTGAAAATGCAATCGTCATCGGAACTCACGCGCTCTTCCAAGAGGGGGTCCAATTTAAAAATTTGGGGCTGGTGATCGTGGATGAGCAACATAGATTCGGGGTGGAGCAACGTGCGCAATTGCTCAGAAAAGGTCCCGGAGGCACTCCGCACCTCTTGATGACGACAGCAACCCCCATCCCAAGAACCTTAGCGCTCACCCTCTACGGGGATTTAGATTTGAGCATCATTCGCCAAAAACCCGCTGGGAGAAAGCCTATCCGAACACGTATCATCCGAGATCGTCAGCGGCCTCAGCTCTACAAGACAATTGAAGAAGTCGTTCGCAAAGGGCAGCAAGTTTACATCATTTATCCCTTGGTGGAAGAGTCGGAAAAAATGGATCTTAAATCCGCTACGGAGATGTATCAAAAACTAAGCCAAGAAGTGTTTCCCCATTTAAAGGTTGCTTTGGTCCATGGCCGCCTGAAGGGGGAAGTTAAAGATCAAATATTGGCAGAGTTTAAAGACAAAAAATGGGACATCTTGGTTTCTACAACTGTGATTGAAGTCGGCATTGATGTTCCCAATGCTACATTGATGGTGATTGAACATCCAGAGCGTTTAGGATTATCTCAGCTCCATCAGTTGCGGGGCCGAGTAGGTCGCGGAGCGGAGTCCAGTGAGTGCTTATTGGTGGCCGATCAATACGTCACAGAGCGATTGAGAATCATGACCAAAACCGAGGATGGGTTTGTGATAGCTGAAGAGGATCTCAGAATTCGGGGACCTGGAGAGTTTTTAGGAACTCGACAGAGTGGTCTACCTGGATTTCGGGTTGGAAACATTCTGAAGGATGCGGTTCTTCTTGAAAAAGCGAAGGAAGAAGCAGAAAAACTCCTTCGGAAAGATCCTGATTTAAAAATGCCAGAACATGGGGTAATCAGGAGCTTAGTTGAAAGTCGCTGGAAGCAAAAAATAGAGCGTCTTCGGGGGGGCTAAATGTTAAAAAAACTAGGCCTTTATTTCGTTGTTCTGGGTTTATCCTGGAGTGGTTTCGCTCAGAATCCGGATATTTTTCTCTACACAGATCGAGGGGCTTGGGAACCTGGGCTTGAGAACCTCCACGAGTTTCTTGTTGAACACGATTATTCTTTTGAAAACAAAATTGCAGCCCAACTCCAATCAGGGGAATTAGTCACTGAAAAGCCCCAGCTATTGATTATGCCGGGGGGCGAGTCTTGGGTTTACCTGGAAGACCTGAAGGAGCAGGGAGGAGATGCGATCAAAACATTTGTGGCTCAAGGAGGCTCCTACTTAGGAATCTGTGCAGGCGCGTTTTATGCGACTTCGCATCGCAAGGGCGGAGCTGCCACGGGTCCTTACGGTATTGGGCTCTTGGAGGGGACTGCGGTAGACGATACGGCTTTGAACCACTCCGGGTATATTGAGGGAGTGATGGATTTTCATTGGGAAATGGGCAATCCATTCACTCATGGTCTAGCGAGCCAGATCAAAATGTTGTTGTATGGAGGTCCCTCTTTTGAGTATTCGGATCAAGAGGCTCAAAGAAAGCAAGTTCAAGTGGTTCAACGGTTCGCACACTCTCAAAAGATTTCGATGATTCACTTTAAGTACGGAAAAGGGCGGGTGTTTCTTGCGGCTCCTCACTTTGAAATAAAAAAGGAAGCGGGTGAGGAACCTAAACATGATCTTGCGTGGCCTTTTCTCAAACGAATCCTGGATTCACTGATGACTCCCTAATTAGCGAGGTTGAAATGGCACTCACGCCTTCCAAAATGTTACCCTTAGGTACCAAAGCTCCCGAATTCTCTTTGCCTGATTTCGCAGGGAGAATAGTGACTTTGGCTAAAGTTAAGAATAACAAGCCTTTTTTAGTCATGTTTATTTGCAATCATTGTCCCTATGTTAAACACATCAGAAAAGAGCTTGCGCAATTGACCACGGAGTTTCAGAAAAAGGGCATCGCTGTTTTTGGGATTAATTCCAATGACGTTAACAATTACCCTGAAGACAGTCCGGAAAAAATGGCACTGGAAGCTCAATCCGCGCAATATACTTTTCCCTATTTGTTCGATGCGAGCCAAGAAGTCGCAAAAGCGTATCAAGCCGCTTGCACCCCTGACTTTTTTCTGTTTGATTCCCAAGGATTATTAGTTTACCGGGGGCAGTTTGACGAAAGCCGCCCTGGGAATCAGATCCCTGTGACAGGTGCTGACTTGAGAAAAGCGATTGAGGCGGTTTTGAAAGGGCAAAACCCTCTACCGGATCAAAAGCCAAGCATTGGATGTAATATCAAATGGAAAAATTAAAGAAGCCAGATTCTTTCTGGAAAGAAAAACTCAGCTCGGAACAGTACGCTGTTTGTAGACAATCTGGAACTGAAAGACCCTTTACAGGCCAATACTACCATCACAGTGAGCCAGGGATATACTCCTGCGTGGCGTGTGATTTACCCCTGTTTCGTTCAGAGCAAAAGTATGAGTCCGGAAGTGGTTGGCCTAGTTACTGGGCGCCATTGGATCCTGCTCACATCGAAGTGAGAGTTGACGATTCCCATGGCATGGTTCGAGAAGAAATCCGGTGCGCGCGCTGTGAGTCCCACTTAGGCCATGTGTTTGACGATGGTCCCGAGCCTACCGGCAAACGTTTTTGCGTGAACTCGCTGGCTCTTAAATTCAGTAGTGCTTCAACTACCAGTAAATAACTTCATTGGTGTAGCAGGTCGCGCGTCTTCCTGCTTGGTCCACGATTCTAGCGGTGACTCGCCAAGTTCCAGGATAAGTGAAGTAAACATATCTGTAGATAGGACCTGGGGCAAACATTGAATCAAAAGTTGTGCTGTAATTTTGATCCATAGTGAAATACTCTGGGCGCTCGGCAGTTAAACTTTCTAACCAATAGCTACCCTGAGCGCCGGATCCAGTCACTGTGGCTAAAATCCAAGTATCAGTATAAGTCGGATTTGGAGTCATGCTGAGCGTGCAAGTGAAAGTTGAAGAGGAAGATGAAATCTCAATCGTAGATTGTAAAAGAGCGCCAGCGTTGCAGAGAATGCCCGTGCTTGCTGAACGAGCTCGCGCAGTCACAGACTTATAGCCAGCGGAATAGAAACGGATATTAGGATTTTGTGAGGCAGTTCCACCCACTACATATCCATCTTGAACATAGAGCTCGGTCACTATCAAACTCTCACCCGTACTTGCGGTGATGCTGTAAGGAACCGTATCTCCGGGATAATAAGCTCCCGCGGGATAAGTGATGGAACAATTCAAAGTGCTTGACCCTGCAGTGAAAGTTACAGGAATGGATGAGGTTGCTGTTTGGCTGCCGGCGGTTGCAACGACAGTGACTGTCCCAGTACGAGTCACTAAAGCATCTACAGCAGTGACAGTCGCTACAGCACCACTTGCGCTGAGATTCAATCCGGAGCCAGCAATGGAATAAGTGAATGTAGGTGTGGAGCTAAAGTTGGTTGCGGTGGCTGTAATGGTCATTGCGGAAGTTGCAGGAACCGTAGAAGCCGGAGTGGCTGTTAAACTGACGGTTGGACCGCTTTGAACGGTGACCGTTCTTGCACAAGTTGCGCTATTGCCAAGTGAATCAGAAATATAAAAAACAGCAGTGTTCAAGCCTGCAGCAGAATACCTAGCTCCCGCAGTAGCCTGTGTCGTATTGATTTGATTGAGCGATGCAGTGATGACTCCAGTGCCGCCAGGGATAAAGCCAGTAAAAAAGTAAGTTGATCCGCCTCCGGCCGCAGTCGCAGTGTACGTCACACTTTGGTTGATATTTGGGGTCGTTGTAGAAGCAGCCACTGTGCATGATAAAGGATCTGTGGAGTCTTCAGGAACTACGGTGATCGCCAATTGACAGGTAGTGGATCGTCCTCCGCTATCTGTGACCGTGAATCGGGTCGTAGTGACTTGGCTATTATCTCCAGTGTTCGTAAGAGTTTGTGGAATCGTGTAAGTCGTTAAAAAACTCCCGCTAAAACCAGAGAGCGAGTAGGGTCCGGCACCACCGATGACCTGAATCGTAACGGGAAAGCTTTGGCCTGAGACCACCTGATTGAGACTGGTGGTGGCTGCACAAGTCAGAGAGGTTCCGATAGTCCCTGGAGCTACTGTTACTGTAAGAGGTGGGGCTTCAAAGCGACAACTGCTGAGAGCAAGCACCGCAATAAGGCCTGAAAGAACTCTCCACGATTTGAAAAACTTCATAAAGTAACTCCTAAAACTTCTCTTGGTTCTCAAAGCTCAAGTCGCGCAGACAGAGAGCATGCGATTTGGGGTTGCAAGTTCAAGGCCCTCTCGAACAGGACAGTGGGGAGGTTTATTTAAGAAGTGATTAGCGAAATTTAGAATGTATCCTAGATGTCATCGCACACTATCAGTGGATGACTATGGCCTCGACAGATGAATTGCCTTAAGCGCGAACGCTGATAATTTTAAATTCCTCGACATCGACTAATCCTTTATCCGTCATTTTGAGAGCCGGGATTACAGGAAGACATAGAAAGGCAAGTTGCAGAAAAGGCTCTGAAAGCTCACATTGAATCTCTCGACTGGCGGCTCTTAATCGCTTCAAAGATTCGGCAATTTCAGGATGAGAAAGCGTGGACATCAGACCTGCAACTGGAAGAGCTAATTGCGCAATGACTTGTTGATTTTTAACCACCACAAAGCCACCGCCTGCTTGAACGAGCCACTTCATGGCTACTTCCATGTCTCGAGTCTCTTTACCAATAACACATAAATTGTGGCTGTCGTGTCCTACGCTGGAGCCAATAGCCCCGGCGAGAGATGCGCCAAAACCCGAAACATAACCATTGGCTGGGGGGCTGCCATTTCCATAGCGTTCCAAGACAGATAATCGAGCAACTGCGGGGTCTTTCGATGAGCGAACACTCCGTTGGGTGATGATTTTTCCAGGAAGCACATCGATGCAATGGATGGAGCCCACAGGACCTTCCAATTCAGAAGCTGCAGGCGCCTCAGCGCGAATAGAGTTTTCAAACGAGCTTCCGGTAATATTTGGAAAGGCTAGTTCTGAAACGAGCTGCCCAGACTTAAACACTTCTCCAATCGCACAGGAGTTCACATCGTCTAAAATCACTAAGTCTGCCGCATAACCAGGAGCAATGAGTCCTTTTCTATTAGGTCCCTGGTCTAATCCATAATGTCGGGCAACTGACCAGGAAGCGGTTCGATAAACGAGAGGGGCTGAAAGTCCTAATTGAATGGATTTTCGGATCAAGTGATCGATGTGGCCTTCTTCAGCGATATCTAGAGGGTTTCTGTCATCCGTGCAGAATCCAAGGAAGGGTGAATTCCAGAGTGTCAGTAGCGAAGCCAATGCGTCTAAATCTTTGGCAACACTTCCTTCTCGAATCCAAATGGAGAGCCCCCTCTTTAACTTCTCCTCCGCCTCATTCAACTCAGAGGACTCGTGGCAGCTTGCGATGCCGGTTGCTGCATAAGCATTCAATTCATTTCCTTGGAGTAGAGGACAATGCCCATCTATAGGACGGTTTGAGAAAGCCTCAATTTTTGCGATTGAATCCGGATCTCCTGAAAGTACGCCGGGCACATTCATCATTTCAGCAAGTCCCCAGGCTTTCGAATATTTTAGGAGCGGCACGAGATCCTGAGCTCGGAGGTGACCCCCACCGTTTGTTTCCATGTGAGTTGCTGGCACACAACTGCTCAGCATCACTTTTAAATCCAATTGGAGCGTTTCCGCTGCTTTTAAAAAGGTTTCAATTCCACGAACACCTTCAACGTTGGCGATTTCATGCGGATCACAGATTGCGGTGGTGGTTCCTTTAGGGAGTACTGCTTTTTGAAACTCATGAGGTAGGAGTAGGCTACTTTCAACGTGCACGTGCGCGTCAATGAATCCGGGAACTACCCAGCGATCTTTTAAATCCAGTTCTCGTTTCCCTTGGAATCCGCGACCAAAAGCGGCTAAAACTCCATCGATGATTCCCAAATCTAAAGTTTCCCAATCCCCAGTGAGGCTGTTCAGGACCTTTCCGCCTTTTAAAACCCAATCGCATGGAATTCGTCCCATAGCAGCATCAATACGTCTTTTCAGTAAATCGATTTGCTTCATGTGCTAATCACTTCCTCTCTCTTTTTGCTGCCATGCAAGAAAACGAAAGTTAACAAGAACAATCCTAGCAGAAGCTTTCGAAGAAGAGTTTTAATATAATTAAAGGAATCTGATTCTCACCGCTGAAAATAAACTTCATCCATTGAGGCATTCATGAAAAAAACTTGGGGAGTAGTCGCATTACTTGTACTTGGCAGCGGAGCTTTTGCTGCCCCTTTGACTTTGGAGCGTTTGAATCAGAGCTTGGTCTCGGAAAAGAGCTCGTGGCAAGCTGCCCCCAACAAAATATCCCGTATGACAGACCAAGAGAAAAAAAATCTCCTGGGTCTCAAATTAGATGAAGGTTTTGGGGATGTATTTAAACCCACCGCAAAAACTAGGGCAGCAGCGGCAGTGCCTGCTCGTTTTGACTGGAGAAATAAAGACGGGGTGAACTATTCCTCGCCTATTTTGAATCAAGCCAACTGCGGTAGTTGTGTGGCTTTTTCGGCCATTGGTGCATTGGAAACTCAAATGAATATTGTGAATAAGACGCCTCATTCACCTTGGTCGTACTCTCCCCAACATTTATTTTCCTGTGGGGGGGGCGCTTGTCAAAATGGGTGGCATCCCATGATGGCTGTTCAGTTTTTGCAAAAAACCGGGGTTCCGGATGAAACTTGTTTTCCTTATCAGAGCGGCGGAGATGGAAAAGATTTGGCATGCAGTCAAACGTGCTCGGATGCCAGTAAACGTTCACTGCGGATTACAGGGTATTCACAACCGTCTTTTTTCTTTCAAGACGCGAATGCAGTTAAACAAGCTCTGTTAAAAGGACCCCTCATGACCACCATGATGGTCTATGAAGATTTTCTTTTCTATAAGTCGGGAGTTTATAAGCATACCACTGGAGACCAATTGGGAGGCCATGCCATCACCTTAGTGGGCTGGGATGACAATCAAAAAGCTTGGATTCTCAGAAATAGTTGGGGGGAAGATTGGGGCGAAAAAGGTTACTTTCGAGTAGCGTATGACGATTCTTCGGGTATCGGCAATCAAACGTGGGGCCTTGAAGTGCCCAATCTGAACGGATTCGTTACTTTGGGTGGGTTGAGAGATCAGTCGGTTCTCTCAGGAACAGTGGAAGTGAAGTTGGAATCGACTATTCCAGGAACTAAAGTGATTGATGTCACCGTTAACAAAAACGGAAGTCCAATTTACTGGGACCAAGGCCATTCGGGAAATCGAATGTCCGTTGATACGACCCAGTTTCCGGATGGTACCTATACAGTCGTAGCTGTTGCCAATACAGCAAGTGGAAAGATCCCCTCTCAACCTAAAACTATTTATGTGCTTAATGGAGCTCACCAGGGGCGAGCGGAGTTTGTAAATTTGGTGGAAGGTGAAACCATTACGGATAAAAAAGAATTGGAAATCAAAACTCAAGGCAGCCCGGTGCCGTTCACTGAGATTAAATTCAAAGCAGTGAACCTAGCAACAGGGGAGGAAAATATTCGCTCTACCTACACGGTACTTCCTGAAATGATTATGTTGTGGCGAGCGCAGTATTTACCGAATGGCGATTACCGAGTCACTCTTGAAGCTTCGGTGGGCGATAAAGTGAAAGTGAGTACCACGCCTATTCGGGTGAAAGTCAGTCACTAAAGTTTAAAGCCATATCCCCAAATCGGGCTCACTGGAATCACCCAGTGGGCCCGTTTTTTTTACAGTTTAACAAGTGACGTTTCCAATTCGGTTAATGTTTTTTCCATGGCCTCTCGTACCGTTTGAACCAAGCGATCTACGTCATTTTCATTCATGCCTGTAGTTGAAAAGGGCGGTAACACACGGATGGGAATAATAGCTGAACACAAAGTCTTTTTTTGCCAGTTTGCAATATCTCCCAAAGGCGCGACCACTAAAGTAATGATGGGAACTTGGGCTTTAATAGCTAAATGAAAAGCTCCTTTTTTGAAGGGGAGGAGTCCTTTCCCTGCTCGGTTCCGAGTGCCTTCAGGAGTGATTCCAATTCCAAAACCTTCACCACTTTTTATGAAGTCAACTTGTTGATCTAAAATACCCTTGGCAGCTTGAGCTGCTGAACGATTGATGAGTCGAGCTCCACATGCAACAAACCACCAACCAATGATTAGAATCCATCCGATTTCTCTTTTACCAATTGGAACTACTTTGGCAGGCCAGATACTTCCGAGGATGAGCGTGTCTAAAAAGCTTTGGTGATTGGATACCATAACAGCAGGAAGCTCTTTTAAATAATCCTGCCCTTCAATCGTGGTTTTAAGTCCCAGTGCTCGCAAGCCTCCCCAAGCCAAGAAACGTGCAGAGATGGAAAAAAGCTTTGGATTCCTCCAGCTGAAGAGAGCGACAAGAATCCATAACGTGCAAGAAAACAGAACCCAAATTACAGATAAAGTCACTCGGAGATAAAACATGCGATCAGTGTACGAAAGTTTGGGATCGGTGGCAAAAGGTTAGTCGTTGAGGAATTTCGAACTGCTCATGGATTTAAACTCAAGTCGAACACCAAAAGAAGGACCCGAAAAATCTTTGGCATCGGACATGTGGACATACTGAGCCGTAAATAGCGCTTTCCAGCCCTGACCTAAACGGAATCCAAAAGCAGCACCGGGTTGTGCCACGTAATAAGACTTCTGGCTCAGACCGATGGATTGAATTTCCCCTTGTCCATACCCAATCAACAGATCAAATTCGAAGAGAGTCTTTTTGGAGTTTAGGAGCTCCCAGCCCAGTTGAATGCCTCCGAAGGTCAGGTACTCATCGGTGAGTGCTTTTCCTCGAGGCGTTCCGTAGTAGGCCCCAAAGCCCCAGTAAAGCTGAGAATCGCCAAAATATCTTGCCCATCGCAAACCTGTGAGCCAGCCAATAGTTTCTTGGAGGTTGGGTTTGAAGGCACTGACATCGAGACTGAGCTTGGTCCGATATCGGTCGTCTGCGAGGGCAGTCCCCGAGTTTAGAGAAGCCATCAGCAACACGATCCAAAATAATCTTTGAAAGAAATATGAAGGCACACCCTCATTTCGGGTGAAATGCAGGTTTTCTAAATAACGCTTAGCAGTGTGACCCCGCGCCTGAACGCATCTGTAACCCATTGAAAACAATGAACTAAAAATCATCATCATTCCTTCACAATGAATAGCTAAACTCACATTATCTGTTTTTTTTAGAGGAACGTTTGGTGAAACTGTCGCTCGCTTTGCACTTACTACTTCTGGTTTTCTTGCGGGCAACGCCCGTCTTTGCGGATGGTTCCGATTGGTACACTTACTATATTCAATGTGTCGCGAATTCATCTCAGGAGGAAACCTGTTACCAAGCGGTCCAGGAGTTTCTAGCTTCAGATGAGGGACGTAAACAAGCAAAGGAACTGGGGTTTAAGAGACAGCGGCAGAACAACTTAGAACAAATGGTAGCTCAATCCGTCGTGATCACTTCTCGCATTCAGCAAATGGAAAGTTACCTAGCCAGTGCTATGGAAACTGCGAGCGAAGACAGCGATACTGTCCGCACTTATTGCTTGATTGAAAAACAAGCCCAAATCAGAACTTTGAAAAAATCTGCGGAAGAGAAAAAAGAGGAGCTCTTTAAAACTCCCCAAAATGATTCTAATCGCAAAGTAGAGGACCAGTACCAAACTCTCCTCTCTTTTAATTCTCTAGCAAACGAGATTTATCAACAAGCCCGTAAATGTCTGAAATAAAGCAATTTGACGGTGAGTGTTGAAAGCTTTTAGTTAGCGAGTTGAACTGTCGATAAGTATGCGTGCCTCCCCAATTTACTCAAAATCTGATTTCGATTGATCGCCTCGAGCAAAGCCTTCAGCTCGAACCTACTTTATTTGTTTTATTGACCGCGCTTTCCTCTCTCATCGTTTACTTGGTAGGGCTCCGGAATCTGAGTAAAGAAAGACATCAAAATATTCGGGCACTCTTCAGGAATTTATTTGGTCATGGCTTAGTCGCTCTGACTTTGCTGACCTTGTTTTGGTTGCTTCGAGCAGAGACTCTATATTTGCCCAAATTAATTCCCTTCGTTGGAATCGCTGCAGTGTTTTGGGGGGCCATTGTTCTCATCAAAAGCTTCCGAATTTTTAGTTTCGAATATCTATTCTTTATGAACATGCACACGGGAGTGCCTCTGCTCTTAGTGAACATGCTGACTTTACTCATGTCGCTGGTTTTAGCGTCCTGGATTGCAACGAGTGTCTTTGGATTTCGCTTAGCACCTGTATTGGCGACTTCCGCTCTTTTCTCCATTGTTGTGGGTCTTGCGCTTCAAGACACTCTGGGAAATTTATTCTCCGGAATCGCGCTTCAAATAGATAAGCCTTATCTTCTGGGCGACTGGATAGAAATTCAAATGGGAGCACAAAAACTAGTGGGTCAAGTCAACGAGATCACTTGGCGAGCTACTATTCTCATCAGTTTAACCGAGGAGTGGATCACCATTCCGAATCGAGTGGTTGCCCAATCTCAGGTTCTGAACTTTTCAAGGACAAAAAAGCCCATTTTGCGGAATCAAATTTTTCGTTTGCCGTTTTCAGTATCTATAGAAAAGACCAAAGCACTCTTGGTCGATGCCATCAAAGATATCAAGGGGATCAGTCGGTACTCCCAACCTATCGCCTTGCTCTCTGAAGCAGGAGAATCTTGGTTAACGCTCAAGCTGGTCTACGCTGTCAAGGACTATGAGGATCAGTGGAAAGTAGGAGATGAAGTGATTGAGCAATGTCTGAAAAGGCTGCACCAGGAAGGCATTCCCTTAGCAGGTCCTCGTCTACAAATTATCCAGGAAAAAATAGTTTAAGGCAAAAAACAGAGCCACCGGATTTCATGAATTCCCCAGTTTCTACTTCTCTCACTTGAAAGCCCTTTCCTTTTAATTCAGCAAGAAAAGTAGGAGAGCCGCTCTGTAAAATCACATGCCGGCCATCAGGGCTAAAACAGTTTCCGCAGAAAAAGCGTTTATTCTCCTCATAGGGGATTTCAATCAGTGTTTTGAAAAAGCATTTCAAAAGAGCAAGCCCTTCTGAAGAAAAAGCCTGCGGCTGTATGGCTGCTACATCTCGAGACAAAACAGAGAAACAGGTATCTAAATGATAAAAATCACTTGAGCAGAGCTTTAAGCGAGCCACTTTCAGTTTGAAGCGTTCGGAGAGCTCTTCATAAACTTCTTGATCTGTTCGGGGTCCAAAGCCCCCAAAAACCACACCATGTTCGGGTGAAAAAATAGCATCTCCATTGCCTTCAAAAGCACCTGAATACTCTAATTGGTGCACAGGAAAGCCTTGTTGCTTCCAAAAGCGTTCAAAAAATGGAACTTCCTGAGCTCGCTCTGGACTTCTCATTTTGGAAAGAATGATTTCGTACTGACCCGTGGAGGCATTCCAAAACGGAAACGATTGATTCGCCGTAAACACGATATCCGGGAGACCTTGAATTCCCGGAAGACTTACCACCTTTAATCCCAAAGACCGGAAGACACTCAAAAGTGCATTCCATTGCTCTTGTGCTTGGGATTTGTTGACTTGTTGGAGTGCTCCCGATTTGGGATCAGTCATATAAGGATTGATGGCATAAGCCACTTCAAAAAAAGAGGGTTCCGCCACTAAGACAGCATTGAAGTGAGGCAACGCCGTGGGAGCGTTCTTTAGAAATTCGGCAGCTTGTGAAGCTCTATCAAAAATCACTTACAGAGCTATAGCAGTCCCGATGACCGGAGAAAACAATAAGTTTCCATTCAAAGTTCCGATTCGAGGTGCGAACATCACCAGATTCCCAGACCCCACGGTTAAATGGAAAGCCGGTTTGATGAGTAAACTGAAGTAAGTGTCGCTGTAATCCCGTCCCCCAGGCTTAGAAGAGTTATCGAAGCTGACTAAGCCGATTCCTGGTGCCAGACCCAGCATTAAATAGGCCTGGGAAGTGAAATCGAATCGTGCCGAAATGCTTGCGGCGATAGGAATATAAGTTCCGAATTGTGGAGTGGTGTAGAAATAGGTCCCCGTTTCAAGTCCAGCGTACAAGCCGGAATTGCCCAAAGCGGTTTGTGCCCCGACATGCAGTCCAGGCTGAGCTCCAAGAATTGCAGTGGTGACTCCGGTAGCCACTTCCAAAACAGTGGTAGAGGTCGATTTCGAAGTAACCGTCGTTGAAGACTGGGCAGGTGTAGCTGCAGCAGCGGGTGCTGGGCTCACGTTTTCGGTAAGCACTGAAGCGTTCAAAGCACTGCAAAGCAACCCGACCAAACTCAAAGCTTTAAAAGCCTGCATAACGAACCTCCGTGGAAGCCATTCTATAAAACAAATAATGACTCACCGCAACATAAATCAGCCCACCCATTGGGTAATGGTTTTTTGCTTTATGATATCAATAGCTTGTGACTGGTCTCGGGCCATGAATTTAGTTTCGGTGACCTCAGCAGCTGAACACGTCAAAGCCTGTGAATACCCCCGGTAGTGCCGAGCTCTTCCCAGGACTCGTGTAGTTTTGGAAAGTCGGGGAATCACCCAATTCGGGGATTGTTTCCGAACACAAACAAGAAAACTTGTGGGGAGAGCCCGCAAATCAATTCCTAAGCGTTGAGAAAATTCACTCCACTGGGAACTTTGAAAAACAGAGGACGGAGGTGGGGCAAAAAAGTGACACCAATCCTGAGTGTTCTTCGCTATTAATCCGCAAGCACCCTGATGGGGGCAGGGAGCCACGACTTCAAAAGAACTGCGCAACTGCTCTCGAACCCGAATGAGCGCTTGGCTGAGTTTTGGTGTGCCCGGCTCAATCCAAACGAGCCAATCTGCTTTCTGGACTAATAAGAGGAGGGAATCGAGCTCTCGAGGGGAGAGTTCATTTAAGACGTGACTAATGCAAAGGGAAAAATCAACGTTAGAAAGCCTTTCAAGCCCGCTGGTAATTTCTATTTGGGGATACTGGTCCTGAATTCTTTTTTTCGAATACTCTATAGCCAAAGGAGATCGATCCCAAAGAACTAATCGAGCAACTTGATCTGGATCGAAAACTTGTAGAAACGTCCGAGATGCAATACCGGTTCCGCAGCCCCAATCGACCAAAGTGATGGGATTACGTGGGGCGCACTGGCGTTCGGCAAGCTCACCCAGAACTGCTCGCCATTTCCAGCCGATCCGTTCTGCAAACGTGTGAT
The DNA here is from genome assembly GCA_009927045.1 of bacterium. GTDB lineage: Bacteria > Bdellovibrionota > FAC87 > UBA2466 > UBA2466 > RFNO01. The sequence continues at coordinate 24,106 of RFNT01000165.1, forward strand.
CATATTGAACGAGGGTTTCCGATTCCTTCCAATAAGAACCCCCCGAAAACTTTTCTTCAAGAAACCTTTGGCGGAGCTCCTCCAGAAGTTTCCAGTTGGGATGAAAAGGTTGCATCCCCCATGGGTATCACAGAAGTAAAAATATGAGGCTATTTTTTTATGATGAGGTCGTCAGAAGTATTTGCTTTACCATCCGGACCGACTGAAATGAGCTTGTAGCTCTTTCCATCGCTCACATACAAGAATTTACCAAACACACCGCTGAACGGATCTCGGGGCGGTTCTTTCCGACCATTAAATGTCGTGGGGTTTGCTAGCAAACTCTCTCCTTGTTGAGAGACTAAAGCTCCCAATCCGAGTTGGGTGCTAGGATATTTACCATGAGCTTTAAAATACTTTTCCAATGCAATCGCAAATAAATCTAATTGATTATTTGCTAGAGCATAAGCATCGCGGTCTCGGAGGGCTACGGGCCCTGTGAATTTAGGTTGGTTGGGATTGCGGCATTCATATTTATTCGAGCTGAGCACGCCCTGAAATGTTTTAACGCACTCAAGGCCTTTATCACATTTAAATTCAAAAAGTCCACGAGAGCCAGGCCCAGGACAAGCTGCTCCGATGAAGGAGCGAGCTCTGCACTCAGTAAAGTGGCTCTTATTCTTATCTTTAACAAGAACGCATCGGCCAACAAGCCAATCAGAATCCTCTCGGTAACAGTCGGAATCCTGCTTACACAGCGGAGTTTGAACATAATAGTTTAAAAAGGAAAGACGAGACTGAATGTCTTGCTTGATCGTTTTAAGAACGCGGCCCAAGCAGATTTTGCAGCGACGCTCAATATCTCCCTGAGTCGTATAGGCAGGTACTTCGCCCAACGAGCAAATGTCTTCACCTTCAAAATATTCGGAACGTAAACGTTCCACATTGGTTCCACCCTCCAAACCCACTTTGAGAAGATCGAGCCCAGGCATTTTTGCTTCCATTCCCAGGACTAAACCCGTTTGATGATAATCGCTGAGCGCTTCTCGATGGGAAACCTGACAGCTGACTTTCCCTGGAACCAAAACAGAACGTCCTTTAGCATCCCAAATATTCTGGTCTTCAGGAATATTTTCAGCACGAAAGAGCCAACGAGAAAGGGTTTCACTGCGGCGGGTGAGTTCCACATTGCCTACGACTCCCACTGGACCCACTTTTACATTCACGCGGAAAGGAGCCACAGAAGTTCCAGACATTTCTAAAATGCCTTCTTGATGGCTTCTCGTTCGTTCATCCCGCTCCTCTTGGGGTTTTTCCTCGGGAACTAATTTGTTGACTGTGACGGGTCGGGCTTGGGTGTCTCTGTACTTGTGATGGAGTTTATTGAAATAGGGATTGTTGAGATTATGGGGATCATCAAAAACGGAAAAGGGATCCGCCGCAAAAACGAGCGTCGAGTAGAATCCAAAAGCGAATAAGAATAAATAACGTAACAACATCCTACGTCCCACTTCATTCCCATTCCTTGATAGGAATGAGAATTCTGGTTCCCTAATGCAAGACCCAGGACCCCTCAGGAGCTTTTAAAAACATAAAGAATACAGAGGTTTATATATCACCATAAAAATAACGCAATGTAGCATTGTTATCCAGGTGTAAATCAGGTAAACACTGGGCGCTTTCATTGGGAAAGGGTGGTTATGCCGGTTTTGAAGTCTTTCGTTTTTTTCCTTTTATTGTGTCACACACATCTACTCTTAGCCTGTACCGCTTTTCACTGGAAAGGCGCTGAGGGCGCATTTGCAGGAAAAAGCTACGATTGGAATCACCCGCAAGCCTTGCTCTTAACCAATAAAAGAGGCGTGAAGAAACAAGGCTTCACTATCAGACCTTGGGAAAGTGGCCCGACTTGGACTTCTCGTTTAGGCAGTGTGACGTTCAATCAGTACGGAAGAGAATTTCCCAATGGGGGCATGAACGAGGCCGGGTTGATGGTGGAAGTGCTCTGGCTCAACTCCAGCGAGTATGAGGGGTTTGATTATCGACCCGTTCTGAATCAGCTCACTTGGGTTCAGTACCAACTGGATAATTTCACTCGAGTCTCAGAAGTGATTGATGCACTCCCTCAGTATCGGATGTCACCGATTCAAGGAAAGATTCATTATTTTGTATGTGATGCTGAAGCCAATTGCGCAGTAGTGGAATGGCTCAAAGGTAAACCGGTGGTTCATTCGGGTGCTCAACTCAATCCGCAAGCCATCACCAATCATACCTTCGAAGAATCGCTTGTGTCGTTACGAGGCATTCAGGGACAACTCCAATTGAAAACGAGTCTCAACTCCACCGACCAAAGTTCATTGAACCGCTTCAAAACAGTCGTGGAGGCAATGAAGACTGAAGTGCCCTCTGTGGGTCAGAGCTTCAACCTATTATCAGCTGTGAGAATCCCTCAGTTAACCACTTGGCATATTGTTTACGATATCACTCGAAAAGAAATTCATTATCGAACCAAAGCAAACGAAGCCATTCGAAGTGTACAGATCGAATCTTTTGATTTTGATTGTAAAAAAGAAGTGCAGATGTTGGGAGTTGATGAAGGAACGGGTGCTGTGAATTCTTTATTTACTTCTTTCGACGAGAATAGAAATTATGCTGTGATTCAGGAAAGCCTCAGCGACGTTAACTTTGCTTGGATGCTGGCTCCAATGTTGAGCCGATATCCGGGCACGACGGTTTGTACCCAGTAAAAAAGAGCTGTTAGTGGCTAGCGTTCCAATCCAGATCAAAAATAGATTGATAGTGTTGATTGATGCTTCGACTGTCTACGGAAATGGCCGTTTCCCGATTATTCTCCACTGAATTTTGATTCCAGTTGATGGAACTGATCAGTGTTTTATAACCATCTGCCAAAGCCCCTTTATTGTGGATGTACTTCACTCGCATTTTGGGTAAATCTGCAATCATCGCTTTCAAAGAAATTTTATTTTGTTTGGCCAACTGTTCGATAGTTTCAATAAGTTCGATGTCATTTTCATTTGTTCCACCAAATACTGTGGAATCATTCACTAGCACTCTAATTTTTACTCCCCGTTTTCCCGATGCGACTAAAGCATTCAGCAAGGGCGAAACTTCGCCCGTTTTTCCCCACATGGGATTGAAGCTCATCAGTTCTAAATCCAAAGTTTCCTGAGCAGACTCAATGAAAGCCAGAATACCGACTAAACTTGACTCTGGAGAGGTGAGAAACTCCACATGATCCGCTTCCAAGGTTTTGGGCTCATCTGACAGCGCCCAAGCGAATCTTTTTGTGATGCTAGTTGCTGCATTTTGCATACTGCTTACCCAATCAGCCACTGTTCCCATCATTCTAGGTAACGATAACTTCGGGCTGTAGAGGGTGATCAAGTCTCCGTGACTTGTGTTGCAATCCTTCTTAAAGACTGCCAAGAAATTCTTAGCCATTTGTTCATCATAAATGAAGGTCTGCCACCCGCGGGTTCCCCCTGCAGAGCCAGGTTCGGGTTGACCAGATGGAGAATAGTTTTCGGAACCTACCATGACGGCTTTTTCATCGATCACAATGTATTTAGCGTGATTGTAGCGAAAACGACGCTTTCCCTTCGGAGTTTGGGAAGTCATTACTAAATAACTGTGGAGTTGTGAGGAGGCATTTTCCTCCATCGCTTTAACAATTTTTTTCTGAATATCGGCTGCTTCGGAAACTAATCCGCCGACCGGTTGACCTTCCTGAAGAATTTCAACCCGGACACCTTCTTTGATTTTTTGGATCAGTGCATCGGCTACATCGTAGGATGTGAGCTCGTAAGCATTCATAACAATGCTTATCTGGGCACTCAAAAGGGCTCTTAAAGACAAAACAAGATTACTGCGAGGAGATTCAGAAACATCCAGCGTGACTGCTTTCAATGGCAAAGCCACTAAACATGCCGCGATTACTAATAATCTTCGGGACAGACTGCCAAATTTGGCGTCGAGGTGATCCATCAAGTTGTTTCCCCCGTAAGTTATTTTTATCAAGTCAAACATATGCAGGCCCATCCGGCAACGCACAGAGTGCTAATTTCGCGTTAGGATTTGGTTAGCAAAAAACCATTGCGAGGCACTGAGTTAAGTTCTGGAAATCTAAAGTTTAATATCATGACTCAGAACAGCTCACGGTGTGCGTTGGCGTTGAGCATCTACTCAGTGCCTTAAATTCCTGAGCTGTGGTATGTCAGAGCCATGAAATTTTTGGTCACAGGCGGCGCTGGCTTCATTGGTTCTCAACTGGCCTTACAGCTGGAAAGAGCTGGTCATGAGGTTTGTGTCGTGGATGATTTTTCCTCTGCATCTCAGGACAACTTGAGGGGATTTCGTGGAGCTTTGATTCGCCAAGACATTTCTCAGTCCTTTCCTATTCCCGAAGATCTCAATGCTATTTTTCATCAAGCGGCTATTACGGATCCCAGATATCCAAACGGCGAAGAACTTATAGAGAAAAATGTGGGCGGTTTTCAAAAGCTTTTGGATCACTGTGAAAAAAAAAGAGTTCCTTTGATTTATGCCTCTACTGCCGGTCTTTATGGGAACGGTCCCGTCCCCATGGAGGAAGACCAGTCGAAAGAGTGTACGACAGCCTATGCCCGCTCTAAATTTCGAATGGACGAACTGGCCGAACACTATCGAGAAAAAGTATTTTCAGTAGGGCTTCGTTATTTCAATGTGTTTGGGCCGAATGAAGCGCATAAGGGCCGGCCAGCATCCATGATTTATCACCTTTGGAAACAAATGCGGGAGGGAAAAAGACCGCGAATTTTCAAATGGGGTGAACAGGTCCGAGATTTTATCTATGTAAAAGATGTGGTGCGCGCAAACCTCTGCGCTCTCACCGGGAAGCCTGGAATTTATAATGTGGGAACCGGAGTGGGTACTTCATTCAATGATTTAGTCGTTATTTTGAACCGCGTGATGGGGACTCAATTAGAGCCAGATTATTTTGAAATGCCATTTTCCAAAGATACTTATCAAGGGCACACGCTCGCGAGCACCTTGAGAGCCGAGAAAGGGTTAGGGTTCAAAGCCGAATGGGGTTTAGAACGAGCGATTACTGACTATTTGGCTACTCTCCAATATCCTCATTCCAAAGCTGAGGATGGGCGCGAATAAAAGACTCCATGAGTTGAATACATTGGGGGTCATTCAGAATTTTTAAACTCACACCTCGAGATTGAACATATTTCTCTGGTCCCTGAAACGTTTGATTCTCTCCGATCACTATTCTGGGAATTTTGTAGAGAAGGGCCGTGCCGCTGCACATATCGCAAGGCGAGAGCGTGGAATACAAAGTAGCACGAGCATAATCCTTGGCTGAAAGTCGGCCGGCATTTTCTAAACAATCCATCTCAGCATGCAAAATTGCACTGCCTTTTTGAACTCGGCGGTTGTGGCCCCTTCCAACAATTTTTCCATCAATGATTAGAACCGAGCCAATAGGAATCCCGCCTTCTTCAAGGCCCTTTTTGGCTTCTTCAATTGCAGCAGCTAAGAAAGGATCCGACATTGGCGGCTTCAGTATTTAGAAATGGTATCTGCCGCTTTAAATACATTGAGTCTGCCCTCAGAGACAGTAATGCCCTTGAGGCTGTCTACTTTATCCACGGATTCAAGGAGAATGGACTTCAGTTCCTTAGCAGCTTCTGCAGGATTATCTGAGTACAGGTCCAAAAACTTTTTGCTCGCAACACTAAAAAGGAGAGCAATGGAACCGGTTACGTGCGGAGTAGCCATAGAAGTGCCTGTGAGTTTTTTAGTTTTGTCTCCGGGTACAGTCGATAAAATATCAGTACCTGGCGCTCCTAAATCCACATGTTTTTTTCCGTATCCACACCCATCAGAGTATTTCTTATCCTCTGAATCGGTATTGGTGACAGCAATAATGTAAGCACTGGAGCAAGCGGAAGGAACGTCACCAACCTCGTCTACATTCACATCTGCATTGGAAGTGGCTACTACCGAAAGAATGCCTAATTTTCCCATTTCATTATAAAGGTCATTCCAAACGGAGTATTCAGCACCAGAACAATCTCCTTCATCCACTCCAAAACTGGAGTTAGTGACAACGACGTTCGCTCCTTTTTTGCCTCGGCTCTTTAACCAGAGCTTCTTTTGCTCAATCACATAACCATATGCTTTTGCTACCACTGAAGTTTCTCCAGAGGAACCCACCAAAGCCATGATCTTGGTGTTCCAATTCAGACCCGCAACTTGAAGTTTGTTGTTGCCTTGAGCTCCAATGATACCGGCCACGTGCGTGCCGTGCATGTAGCCTTGATCATGAAGCTCCCCTTTGACTTTGCTGGAGTTTTCAATGGCATTCCAACCATGAATGTCATCTACATAACCATTTTTATCATCATCCACGCCGTTATCCGCAATTTCATCCCGGTTGATCCAAATATTTGCTTTTAAATCTTTGTGAACAGTATCAACTCCGCCATCAACCACTGCGACCACTACATCATTCCCTGCGGCGTCTTTACCACCTGTCCCCAGTTCCCAAGCCCGAAGAGCTCCGATGTTTCCGCGTTCTGTTTTTCCGTTCAAACTCCATTGGTCCGAAAGTTCAGGATCATTGGGATTTTGTCTGAGTTTAACAACATGATCCGGTTGGGCATATTGAACTAGGCCTGCGGGACGGGAGAATGTCTTCAAAAATGCAGTTCGGGTATTGGGTCGCTTAAAAGTGACCGAATATAAGTTCATGGAAGGGACCAGCACTTCTACATGCTCCACTTCCTGAGGACTTAACAAAGCTCTAATATCTTGTTCTTGAAGACCGCTTTGGAAACGAATGATGACCTTCTTAGGGTGGCTCCTAATCGGAGTTCCCTCAGTTGCTAACCCAAGTGTTGCTAACCCAGCTAGAAGAAGAGCATAAAGGTGCTTAGCCATTTGTGATTTCCCCCAAAATCTTAGCAAAAAACCAAAACCCAAAACTACATCTGTGAAACCAGGAAACTAGTCACGGACTTAGAAAAATAAAACCTTTAAAAGGGGGATACCGAGATAAGTGTTAGCGGTTGTTTCACCTGGTTAATGCTGTGCGCTAATTGAATGAAGCCCTAATTCTTGAAGCTTTCGATAGAAAGTCGCCTTGCTGAGTCCGAGTGCTTTCATGGCCTTTGCTTTGTTATTAGAGTGCTGCTGGAGTGCCTGTTCAAAGGCTTTACGCTCCAGTCGCTGAACTTGGGCTTCTAAGCTCAGTGCTCCTGAGTTGGACATCGAAAGTCCGTTCAAGTTTTGGAAATCGTAAATTTCGAATCGGTCGATTTGAGAACCGTTTGAAAAAATCAAAGCCCGTTTTACTGTAGATTCCAATTGGCGGATATTGCCCGGCCATTCGTAGGCCATCAGTTGATCCAAAGCCGACGGACTGACTTGAGTTGGAATGCCGAGCGAGTGCTTCTGAAGAAAATGCTCAACTAAAAATGGGATATCTTCTTTGCGTTTTCGCAAAGGGGGTAAAGTGAGCACGACATCTCCCAAACGATACAAAAGATCTTCCCTAAATTTTCCTTTTTGTATGAACTCAGCGAGTGGTTGATTGGTGGCAGAAATAACTCGTAATTGGAGCGATTGAGTTTTGTGCGATCCCAGTCGTTGAATTTGGCGTTCTTGTAAAACGCGTAAAATCTTACTTTGCATCTCAAGCGGCAAATCCCCAATTTCATCTAGGAAAATATCGCCCGTATCTGCGAGTTCAAACTTCCCGGGTCTGGAACATTTAGCATCGGTGAAAGCCCCTTTTTCGACCCCAAAGAGTTCTGACTCGAGCAAATTGGTGGGGATTGCAGGCATGTTCGCTACGACAAAGGGGCGTTGTGGGGTGCCTTCTTGCTGATGCAGGAGTCGAGCAACGACTTCTTTTCCAGTGCCGCTCTCCCCAAGAATCAGGACATTTAATTGAGTTTTATTTCTTAAAAGCTGTATTTTTTCAATGAGCCCCTGGAGCTGTATCGATTGGCCAATAAAAGAAATAGGTAAGGGGTGTATGAGCGGCTCTAATTTTTCCAATGAAGATTTCATTTTGTGCCGCTCGAGTGCCTTGTCAACAACATGAAGAAGCAATTCGGGTTCAAAAGGTTTCACTAAATAATCTAATGCCCCCATTCTTAAGCACTCAAGGGCAACTTTTATTTCTGGTTGTCCACTCAGAATCAAAATTTCCAACGAGGGGAATCGGCTTTTCCAATGAGAAATTTGCTTTTGGCTATTTTGAGAACCTAAGTGGAGATCCAGCAAAACACATTGGATAGAGTGTTGCTCCAAAACTTGTTGTGCAGCTTCCAAAGTAGGCGCAGTGAAGAGATGGGCTTTGGGTGCTAACAGATTCTTCAAAGCAAGTATCAGTAAGTGATCGTCTTCAACGATTAGAATGGATGCTTTTTTCAGCATCAGGCCCCCCCCTTACTTTAATTAAGGGCTAACACGATTTATTGCGATGCGGCAACCTTGGATTCTGAGCCAAGGAGGGACCACCAATGTTTAGTAAATAAAATCAATTATTTATGGTTTCATTCGGCTGTCCTTAAGTTTCCACTCAAAAAAGGCGAATCGAATAAAAGGAATTTCATAGAGTTATGGTTATTTTGCGTACTTTATTTTTGGGGGCGATGTTACTGGGTTCTCCCAGTGAGGCCTCCACGGTTTTGCTGAAACAACTCCTACAGGAGAATCGAACGGAGGAGGCGGTACCGATTTGTAGACAGTACGAAGTGCTGCCCAGCCGTGATGAAGCCATTTATCTCGCTTGTGCGTGGGTGTACTACCGAACTTATCGAGTGGCCGCCGCTGAGACCTGCTTTCAAAATTAAAAAATCTCCAAACATTGCCCGAATACCAACTCTTAAAAATTTATGCCTCAGTTGCCAATCAATTATTGCCACCGGATCAATTAAAAACGTTGGAGTCATCTGCAAAAGAGCAATACGAAGAGAAACTCAAAGTACGGCTATCAGAAGCCCAGAAACAATTAGAGGCTTTCCTCATCCAGCATAAGGCGACTCCCATGGGAAAGTTGGCTCAAGAACTTAGTGCCGAATTTTATGAGCTGAAGGGTCAGCTAGATCCCGCCGCATTTTTGTATCGTGGTTTGATTGCCGATTATCCCAAGAGTGGACGAGCGCACTGGGGCTTGGGCCGCTATTACTTAGCGCGAGGAGATATTCGGCGCGCAAAAGTCTCACTAGAAAAGGTGGCGGAATTTTGGCCGAAGCATGTGGGTTCCCGTTATAACTTAGGATTGATCGCTATCACAGAGGGGCCTGAACACTACCGTGAGGCCGCTCGTTGGCTCGCTGAAGCTTTTAAGTTGAATAGTGCGGATGTGGGTGTTCTGGAACAAATTGGGGTGTTATTAGAAGCGCATAATAAAATACCCGCTGCAGTGAAATACTGGCGTCGAGCCTTAGAACTCAACCCCAGCGCGCCCATAGCTTTGAAAAAAGTCCATCAGCACTCAGGCGCTGTCATCGAGGATTTAATAGCTAAAAAAAGCTGGAAAGAGGCACTTGAAAAAATCGAGACCTTGAAGGAGGGAGCTGCTTCAGACAATGAGTATCTTCTGTATCAAGGGATTTGCTTTCGCAATCTCGGAGAGTTTGAAAAAGCCAAAAAAGCTCTATCACCCGTTGTTGAAAACAGCCCCAAAAATGCCCTGGCACTTCGTGAGCTCGGAATTGCTGAATTGAATTTGGAGCAAACTGAAAGCGCTGTGGATTTGTTCAAGCGAGCTGGGGTTTTAGAGCCCAAAGAGCCACTGAATTTTGCTTGGTTAGGTTTTGCCTTGGAGGCAAAAAAGGATTACGGTGGAGCTATATCTGCTTGGAATTCTGCTGCAACATTGTTCACTGAGCCCGAAGAAATCAAAAAAGCTCTAAAAAAAGTGGTCAAGCTCGAACAGAAATTCACAAAAAGGGGCATGGCTTCTGAGCCCAAGGCAGAAGAGGATTGAGGAATGTCTCCATGGAATGGTTTCAAATTCAAGTTTTGGTCAGCGATGAGTCTTTCAAAGAAGCAATATCCAGCTACTTCTTTGACCTGGGGGCGGAAGGCATCAGCGAAACCGTCGATAAAGGGGTCTCACAAGGGTTGTGTGCTTGTTTCCCCACCCAACGTCAAACTGAGATCGAGAGCCAATTCAAAGAATACCTGGACTCGATTCAGGCCATCTCTCCGCAATCCGCACAAATCTCTTGGTCGATAAACCCGGTTTCCAAAGAGAACTGGGCAGAGAAATACAAAGAGTTTTACCTAGCACAAAAATTAACTCATCGATTTTTTCTAAGGCCCCGATGGGATACAGAAACTGCGATTCCCAATGATATGTATCCGATTCTTTTGGATCCTGGGCAAGCGTTTGGAACCGGATTGCACCAAAGCACTCGTCTCAGCATGAAACTCATGGAAGATGTGGCGGGATTATTCCCGGCCTTAGAGCCGGTTTCTCTTCTCGATGTGGGAACAGGGAGCGGGATTTTGGCTATTGCTGCTCATCATTTGGGATTTGGGAAAATTGTAGCGATTGATAATGACCTCGATGCGATTCGAGTAGCTCAGGAAAATATGAAGTTTAATGGCGCAGAAAAAGTCCAAGTGACCGGTACTCTCATCTCGGAACTCGACGCCCCTTTCGATATTGTGGTCTCCAATATTCTTTTGGAAACGCATACGCAGTTAGCTATGCATTATCAAAGGTTGTTGAAGCCCGGGGGATTGCTTATTTTATCGGGGCTCCTCGGAGGCCAACTCAACTTTTTGGAACCCGAACTTAAGAAATTACGTTTCGAATTTCAGCAAAGTTATTTGCTGCAGGAATGGGCAGCCTTCAGTTATGTATTGAGACCAAAACCATGAGAGGTGTATTAATACTGGGTCTAGTTCTCTCTGCTGTTCTAACAGCAGATGAACTGAATCAATGTGTGGAACGGCTTCAAAAGTTGAATTTGCGCGTTCGGAGTGGGCATTGGACAGTATGGGCTCACCTCAACCCCAGTTTTCAAGCTTGGGTTTCGATTTCCGAAGGGCGTTTGGAATCTTATCGATTCTCAGAACCCTTTGGAAATGTATCCAAAGAAAATCCCCAATCATTTCTGTATTCAAATGCAGTGGAGAGTTGTCGCGAGTTTTGCGATGATTTCGAATCAGAAATAAAAAAACAAATTGGGTTCCAATTAGTTGCCACCGGTTTAGTGGCTGGGTTAGTACTTCTAAGTCTAAGACGATTCAAGAGAAGGCCATGATTCGACTGATCCTATTCATTCAGCTGCTGATGGGTTTCTCACTGGCAGAAACTCAGAACGCGCCCGTGCGTGTCTATACCTATGATGCGTTGACGGGAAAGGGGAGCTTTGCCGCTTATCTAGGGGAAGAATTCAAGAAAAAGGGGGGATCCGTTGAATGGATTTCCTTTGGAACTGCAGGTGAAGCACTCAATCAAATCGTAATTGAGGGTGAAAAGACTCGAGCAGATGTGATTATGGGATTGGATCCCGTGCTGTTTCAAAAAGGTGCAGATCGAAAAATTTTTGAGCCTGTATCAGCGGATGTGAAGAGAAACATTTTCCCAGAGCTTCTTTTAAAGCAGGCACCTGCTTTCGTGCCATATGATTTTGGTTACCTAGCCTTTGTCTACGATAACCGGGTCACCCCCGCGCTCTCATCACCCTCATTGGAAAGTTTTGTAACGCAGATTCGAAAAACAGATAAGGTCGTTCTTCAGGATCCACGTACCTCGCTTTTAGGAATGGAGTTTTTGATTTGGACTCGGGAAAAACTAAAATCGGGATTTAGCCAGTTTTGGACAAACTTAGTCCCCCATATTTTAACCATTTCTCCTGGATGGTCGGGTGCCTATGAATTATTTCTTCGGGGGCAGGCCCAGTACGTGCTTTCATACACCACCAGTCCTGCTTATCATGTCATGCGGGAAAATAAGGACCATATCCGAGCGGTTCTTTTTCAGGAGGGGCATTTTAAACAGGTGGAGGGATTAGCCCTGCTAAAAACCAGCAAACAAAAACATAAAGCGCTGGAATTGATTCGGTTAGTTTTAAGTCAAGAAGCCCAAACTCAATTGCCCACTTATCAATGGATGTATCCTGTTCATAAAAATGTAAAGTTGCCAAAGGAATTTACAAAACTAGAAGTTCCAAAAATGGCAGAAATGAATTGGCAAAGAGTTTTCCGTGAAAAAGAGCAGTGGATCAAAGAGTGGACACTGATTATGAGTAAGAAATCACCATGAATTGGATCTTAACTCTGCCCATCTTGGTGTTCATGGTTTCCTTTTTTGTTCTGCCCATCGGGAATCTTTTTTTCCTGACTTCTAGTGGTGTTGCAGAAAATATCTTTCAGGATCCTTATTTCAATCATGTGTTGCGCTTCACGTATCTGCAGGCGGCTTACAGTGCTTTCTTGAGTGTTGGGTTTGGATTTGTTGCTGCGTTTCTTATCAAAGAATGGCGAATTTTAGGTGGGAACTTGTTGTGGCGTCTCGGGTTGTTATTTTCCTCTCTGCCCTCCATTGTGGTTGCTTTAGGCCTTCTGGGGAGCTGGGGTCCTAGTATCGGATTTGGTTGGACTGGTATTCTGATCGGCCATTTGTTTTTGAATTTTGGGATTCCGATGCGGCTCATCGGGGTCGCTTTGCAGGATAGAAATCGTACCCCAGAGTTGTTGGCCAATTCGCTGGGGATGAATAAGAGGCGTGTATTTTTTGAAATCACATTGCCACAACTCAAAAGCAGCCTGATGGCTTCATGGATTCTTTCCTTTTTGTACAGTTCTACTAGTTTGTTTATTGTGATGTTTTTGGGGGGAGGTCCTCGTTTCACAACCTTGGAAGTCTTGCTCTACGAAGCAGTGAAATTGAATCTGAACACTCCAAAAGCAATTCAAATCGCTTCTCTCCAGGCGCTGATCGGAGGCCTGTTATTCCTTTGCTATTATCGAATGCAAAAACGTCGGGTTCAGGAAGGACAACAACCCCGAGTGAATCTTTTTCTCTCGGAAAAAAGATGGGTTAGGGTTTCGGTTTCGCTGGTGTTTTGGGTCATTACCATTTCAATGCTGGGTATTCCTCTTATTTTCATCTTAAAGGATGCCGCGTGGGACTGGTCTTCCAACTTTACGAGCTCTCTACTTCAAGCCACGGTCTCTTCTCTGAAAATCGGCTTCTGCGTGGTGGTCTTAGGAAATTGCATCCTTTATCCTTTTTTACATTATATCTATCGGGAAAAAGGTAATCTCCTTCGTAGTGGGAGTGTTTGGTTGGTCATTTTACCCCAGTTTTTTTCAGGGGCCGTGGTGGCCTTTGCCCTTTCTGTATTTTACCCCTCACTAAGAGGAAATGATGAATGGGGAATCTTGGGTGTTGTATTAACGCAAACCTTGTTTGCAGTTCCTCTGATGTATTTTGCCCTAAACGAAGGGTTTGAAAGGATGGCTCAAGAAAGATTTTGGATTGCCCAGAGCTTGGGTGCGAATCGTTGGCAAAGATTTTTCCATGTTGAGTTGCCCAGTATGAGGCGTCCTTTACTTTTATCAATGCTTATCGGCTTTGGCTTTTCGCTGGGAGAAGTGGTGAGTTTGTTGCTATTTGCCCCTGCACATTTGCAGACATTGTCATTAACATTATTTCAAGCCATGAGCAGGTACCGATTTCAGGAGGCGCACGCGGCTACTGGAGTTTTATTAGTGATGATTATCGTCCTTTTTTTAATTATGGGCTCCGTGGAGGAAAAAGATGGCTCTGGTCAATATTAATCAATTGAAAGTGAGACAGGGCGCTTTTGAGTTGAGCATTCCAGAATTGAGAATAGAAGCTGGTCAGATTTTAGGGGTTATGGGGAAGAGTGGGGCCGGTAAGACTACTTTTCTTCACGCGCTGATGGGATTTCTACCGATCCTTTCCGGTGAAATAGAAGTCAAGGGTCAATCCGTTGGGAATCTTTCGACAGAAAAAAGAGGGATTGCTCTGATGTTTCAGAAACCGTGGTTGTTTGAACATCAGACGGTGATTGAAAATGTAGGGTTTGGCCTCGCCATTCAGGGAATTTCAAAGGAAGCCCGTCTGACTCAAGCAAGAGACTGGTTAAAAAAAATGCAGATTGCCGATTTGGAAGATCGAAAAGCCTGGGAAGTATCGGGCGGACAAGCTCAACGAGTAGCCCTGGCGCGTGCGATGGCTGTGGGCTTTCCGTTACTGCTTTTGGATGAACCCTTTTCTGCCGTAGAAGCCCCCTTGCGGAAAGATCTCAGAAAGCTCGTGAGGGATCTCATTCAAGAATCCCAAAAAGCAGCTATTGTTGTGAGCCATGATTGGCGTGATCTGGAAGAGCTTGCCGCACACATCCTGGTATTAGACCGGGGGGAGATTATTGCAAATGAAACCCCACAAAACTTGAAAACACATCCTGACTTACAAATTCGTTCTATCTGCGAATCCTAAGTGCTTTCCCTTGAGAAGCTGCAGCGGCAGGATAGGGACGAAGAGATTCGGGAGCGAGAGTCTCCCAATGATGAGGATGGGTGGCTAAAGCCTTTAGCAGGGCGAGATGAATCGCATGCCCGCCTCTAAAACTCACTAATTCACCTTCAACCCATGAACCGCACAATGCGAGATCTCCCAGAGCATCCAACCATTTATGTCGCACGCACTCATCTTGAAATCGCATGCCTTCTGGATTGAGAACTGAGGTCTCCGAAAATCCTAAAACATTTTCCAGCGAAGCTCCGAGGGCCAGTTGTCTTGCTTTTAACCGATCGAGATCCGCTAAAAAGCCAAAAGTACGAGCGGATCCTATCATCTCAGAAAAAGACTTCGGAGAAACATCCATGGCAAAAGTTTGAGCTCCAATTTCAGGATGAGGAAAATCAATCGAAGTCGTGAGCCGTAAGCTTTTGCGGGGTAAAAG
>RFNT01000004.1 GCA_009927045.1 bacterium
GGTTTCGGAACTCAGTTGCCGTTCGGGGGCAGAAGTCTCTGGAGCGACAGCAACTGGGGGTTGAACAGGAACAGGCGGAGCGGTAACAGGTTGAGGTGCCTGTGCTTGTTCCGTCGCCGGTGCCGGTGCCTGTACCGTTTCAGGAATAGTAGGCGCGGGACTTTCCTCTTGCTCTGCAAAGCCACCGGGCGGTACTGGAATATCCATTGAGGGATCGATCAAAAGGGATGGATCTTCCTTAAACAAATCCATCAACTCAGGAGCGTTCTCATCAGCGGATAGTTCAAAACACTGAACCAAACATCCTATCAATATGAAAAATAATAGTTTTCTCATGACGGCCTCTCCCCTTCTTATCGACCATTTAGGGGTTGGGCCTGAACAATTTTCTGGAGAAGTTGCGGCGAAGCGTCAACCTTTTGAAGTCATGAAAAAAAAATAGGCACTCCCCACACTGTATACTGACCAGACGAACGTTTAAATATATGATTTTATTAACATTTTATTAGTGGAGTATTCTTAATCATTGGCCAGTTTCCTGCAATCTCTAGTAACATGACTGCAATTCGCTTCATTTTATTTGTGGGGATCTTGATACCCACCCTGATGTTCGCAGCAGATGAGGTATCCATTGAAGATCGGAAAGCGGTCTGGTCACAAAGCCCTCGCGGTTTAACTAACTCGAAATCTGGAGGGACTAGTTCGTCGGCTCCAGCACCGGAGGCCAAAGCACCTGCTTTTGATTATGGAAGCATGAATAAATCTTTTAGTGAAGCAATGACCAAATCCTCGGAAAGCTTTCTCAAATCCCTCCCTAAAGCAGAGGCGGAACCCGATTACTTAAAGGAATTAGAAAAAGCTCGCCAAAAGCTGACAGTGCAACCCACAGGTGGGGTAGGAGCTCCTGAATTAACTCAAATTACCGATGGAATCATTGCATCGATTCAGCAATTGGCGGAACTGCAAAAACAATACTATTTGATTCAAGCTTCTGCAGAAATCAAAGCCCAACAAGTAGCAGAACAAACCGCTACATCTCAGCAGGTAAAACCTCTAGCAGCGGGGTTGGCGGGAAATTCTGATCCTACACGCACTCCATCGCCAGCCACTCTTCGAACAAAAGTCAGCGAACAACCCGGTCTTTCCAGAGGGCTCTTTCCGAGTCATCTAGAATCTCTCTCGCTAAAAGCTTACAATCGTCCTCAATAACTCATCTGGGAAAAAAGTTTCAAGCTCTGCTGAGAACGCTCGGCGTACAGATGATATTTTTGCTTTTTATCTTTAGGTGAACCATTCTCCAGCGGTGGAAAGAGCCCCATGTTCACGTTGCAAGGTTGAAAGTTTTTTCTTTGGAGGTCCGTAATAGATTCCAACAAAGCTCCCAACAAAGTAGTGTTGGGCAATCTCAGCAAGGGCTGGCCATTGACCAGCCGGGCAGCATTTAAGCCAGCTACAAGGCCTCCAGCAGAAGATTCCAAATAGCCTTCAGTTCCAGTCAGTTGTCCAGCCAAAAAAATAGAGGGCGTTTTTCTCAGTTGCAGAGTGGACATCAAGTGCTCAGGCGAATTGATATAAGTATTTCGATGCATAGAACCTAGACGTAAAAATTCGGCAGACTGAAGCCCCGGCAATGTTTTAAAAATTCTTTCTTGTTCCTTATAACGAAGCTTCGTTTGAAATCCGACCAAGTTATAAGCCGTTTTATGTTTATTCTCCGCACGTAATTGAATCACAGCATAAGGTTGTTTTCCGGTCTTGGGATCTCGGAGTCCTACTGGTTTCATCGGACCAAAAGCTAGCGTCTGATGCCCTCGGCTAGCGATGGCTTCTATGGGCATGCAACCCTCAAAATACTTTTCTTCCTCAAAATCATGCGGAAGCACGACTTCTCCATGGGTAATATCATGGATAAATCTATCGTATTGCTCTTTACTCAACGGAATATTGAGAAAATCCGCGGTATCTCCTTTGTCATACCTATTTGCATAAAAGATCTGAGAAAAATCTAAACTGTCTGTGGCAACAATGGGAGAAATCGCATCGTAAAAATACAAAGAATGTGACCCCAATAACTCTGTGAGGGACTGGGTCAACTTGGGAGATGTGAGAGGTCCAGTTGCTAAAATGACTATGCCATCAGTCGGAATTTGAATTACTTCCTCTCGGTGAATTTTTATTTTTGGATGATCTCCCAAGCGTTCTGTTATTTCTTTTGCAAAAAGAACTCTATCTACGGCTAAGGAGGCTCCCGCCGGAACTGCGTGTTTTCTGGCCACCTCTAAAGTGAAGGACCCCAAAGCACTCAATTCATCTTTTAAAATTCGAGAGGCCGACAAGGCGGCATCACTTCCAAAGCTATTACTACAAACTAATTCACTGAAATGATCTGTTTGATGGGCCTC
>RFNT01000003.1 GCA_009927045.1 bacterium
AGGGTGTATTTCCTTTCGCATCAAAAAAACTGGAGCTCGCAACTCCGTCTCCCAATGCGAGTTGGTAGCGAATTTTTCCCTCATAACTTCCAAAGAGCTGCAAATTAGGGGCGCGACGGTTGGGACTCACATACTGCTGGGCTGATTGAGCCACCAGAGGCCTATCATAGGCAATTTGCTGACCCGAACTTGCAGTCGTGACACGAGAGACATCTAGCTTTCCTCGAAAAGCCTGAACATTCAGATAGGGCAAATCAAATAGTTCCCTGAACTGAAAAAAGGTGTTTCCGATCACTGTTCCGCGCTCACCGCTATCCCCATTGTTCGCTTGATCGTTTCGAAAATCCATGAAGTAAAATAACTTCCGGGAAAGGTTTGCTCCAAACTCGAATCGAATTCGTCTAGCATAAAAATCTCCAGCCCATGCATTATCAGCTTGCTGTGCTTCCACAGTACCTTGCAAACGAGCCCCGATACTGATGCTCTTATCTAACGAACCAGGAATTTGAATGAGAAGCCCCCGGCGAGTGGCTTTTCCCATCGGAAAATCGGGAGAGTTCTCATCGATAATACTCAAGGATGCGCTAGCCGCACAGGAATGAAAACCCAAAACAAAAACCAACAAACCGGTCCTGAGCAAATTACCGACCTTCACACTGGGAGTTATCATTGAGACCGTACGCTATTCCATCAACTTTCTTATTTCAAGTGATGAGACATCTAATCAAAAATTTCATTTCACAAAAACCTGATATTAGACATAATAGACCTCGAAAGAAGGACTGCCATGCTATTTCCCTTTGCCGAGTACTGGTCACTCTACTTCGGTTTCTCACTCTTTGTGCTTGCAATGCTGGCTCTTGATTTAGGGGTTTTTCATCGTAAGGCTCATGAAGTATCTGTAAAAGAGGCAGGCCTGTGGACTTTGGCTTGGATAGCATTAGCTGGGCTTTTTAATATTCTCCTTTATCAATACGCGAGGGACAAGTTTGATTCTACAATTGCTAAACAGGTCGCCCTCGAATTTCTTTCAGGTTTTGTCGTTGAGAAATCTCTAGCTATCGACAATCTTTTTGTTTTTGCGATTGTGTTTTCTTATTTTGAAATCCCTAAGTTCCTTCAACATCGTGTTCTATTTTACGGAATTCTGGGTGCTCTTTTGTTTAGAACTATTTTTATCGCTTTGGGTGCA
>RFNT01000042.1 GCA_009927045.1 bacterium
CCCCAGCGCCGGTCTTTTAGGGCTGGTCGGTTTTTTCAATTCCGAAATCTTAACCATTTCTAATCCCTTTCTTTTTTCGCCTCTTCAAGATTTCTTGGCTCGATTAGGAATGCAGTTTTGGACCTTTGGATTTTGCTTTTTCCTTCTTAAATCAATTGAAGATCTCCCGCTCATCCAGAAAGCGAGTCTCGTTCTTTGCCTGGCGCTAGTTCCTCAACTCGTTTTCGTTCAGAGTTATGTGAATCTGGATTCACTTGGACTAGCAGTTTTCGCTTATTTACTGTGGAGTGTAAAAACAAGAAAAGAGCGTCATCTTGCTTTCGGAGTTTTCTTACTTTCCTGCTGTAAAATGAATTTCTTCTGTTTGTTGGTGATTCCTTTGGCCTATCTGTTATGGAATTTCCGCCAACAAAAAAAGGTGCTCTTTCGAAAAATGATTTTGTTGATTGCCCTTCCTTTTTCCGCGCTGTTTGTTTGGTTGTTTTTTAGCTACTGGGTGAATACCCGGCCTTATGGCAGCTTTTTAGGTTTCGATGTGTTGGTTCAGCTCTACCCTTCGCCCCCCTCTCGCTTCAGAGTTTTCACTTTAGATTTTGTTAACATGTCACTAGCCTCGGCTTTTGGAAGGTTTGGCTGGATGAACTTAAGAATGCCCGAGTTTCTCTACTTTTTTTGGCGATGTTTGATTTTGCCGGCTGGAATTGTATTTTTATGGAGAAACCTCAAGAAAGGAACCGATTCACAAGCTCGGTTTGTAGCGATAACCTGCTTGATGATTATTGTTTTGAACTTAATCACCCACACTTGGTTTTCATTCAATAATGAGTACCAACCACAAGGGCGTTACTTGTTTCCAACGGTCCTGATTCTTCTCAGCTACTTAGTAATGGGGCTACTGCGCGAGCCGGTAAGTGCCGCGAGAAAACGTTGGTGTGTTGCGCTCTGTTTTTTTATGATGATTTCCTCATTGGGTGGGATCTTTATAGCGGCAAAAACAACTAACAAACCAAAAGGGCTGGCAACGACTTGGAACTCACCACAAAAAAACAGCACCGAATATTAGGAGCTCTTACAGTAGCTGTCTGGCTGGTTTGCAGCTTACAGTCTTTGAAGGGGATTGATCTCGTGGGTTACTGGAGAGCTGTCGCTCAGGCCTGGGCGTCACAGCTACGAACTCCACCCTATCCCGTCGCAGTGGCGCAGAATGGTGATTTTTTTCAATCTCCTATTGCCGCTCTTTTGATTCTTCCATTTACTTTTCTGCCGGTCGGCATTTTTAAATTCTGCGCCTGGGGCTGGAGCTCAATGGGTCTGGCTTACTGGATCAAGCGTTTACGACTTAAAAGCCTCTCAGTGGGAGGAGGCTTTGTTCTCATTTGTTGGTTCACCCATTCTATTTCTGATGTTTTTTTGTCACTGAACTTTATTTTCATGGTGGCTGTGCTTCTATGGTTGAGTCATGTGCAGTCCTTTCGTCCGTCGAGAGGTGCTCCAGTTCTTGCTGGCCTTGCTTTTTCATTGGCTCTGGCTCTCCGTCCCACCCCCGTTGCACTAGCCCCTATTTTTTTTCTTTCAGATATTAGGCGTCGTTGTCTACCGTGGATTTTTATCTTTCTGATGGTTTGGGGTCTCATCACAACTCAGGTTTTTCCCGACTCCTTCCTTTGGTGGACCGCATGGCTGAAAGCTCTTCCGCTTTATTCCCAAGCGGTGGATCCGCGGGCTGCAACTTTTCAAACTCCTCTAGCAAATTTAGATCGCATGCTTACTTATTTATTGCATTGGGCTCCACCTTCGGTTGCTACAGCTAAAGCTTTTATGGGTATCGGGTATTGGTTGTTCGCCTCGTTTTGTGCTTTACGAGCAGAAAAACGGGGAGAGAGGGACTTAGCTTTTGCGCTTCTTTTATCCTCTCTTTACTGCTCTTTCGGTCCTGTGTGGGCAGCTGGATTTTTCTTTTGTTTACCTTTATTTGCATGGGCGCTTAAAACCGAAGGCTCGGTTTTTTTATGGACGCTTACTTTCTTTTATTCCATTTCACCTAAATGGTTGTGGCCTGCACCTCTGTGGGAATTTGGCGCAGCAACACTCGGACTTCCAGGCTGGCTGATTATTTTAAATCTAGCTCTTTGTTGGACTCGAGTTTGGCAAAAACTCTTTGTTAGAAAACCTGTGGCGTAGGCCCATTAATGAGCACCCCAAAACCCCCAGCCCATACTTCACACTTCTTCTAAAGTTGATGGAACTAGCTTCAGGGAAATATTTGGTGGGCACTGAAATTTCACCCATTCTGAAACCTTGAGCATTGGCAGCTACCAAAAATTCATTATCAAATACAAAATCATCATTAAAGGAATCCAAGGGCAACGATTGAAGCACTCGTGCCGAGAAAGCTCGATAGCCTGTGTGGTATTCAGAGAGTTTCTGACCAATCAACAGGTTCTCCACAAAAGTTAAAAACCTGTTCGCAATGTACTTCCAAAGCGGCATCCCGCCCTGTAACGCCCCTTTTCCTAAAATGCGAGAGCCCAAAGCCACATCATAAACTCCGGAAGCTACCATCCATGCCATAGCGCCTAACAGCTTAGGTTCATACTGATAATCCGGATGGAGCATCACAATCACTTCTGCTCCCTCTTTCAAAGCGGCTTCATAACAAGTTTTCTGGTTGCCCCCGTAACCCTTATTCTTTTGGTGTTGGATCACTGTGATGGGCCATCGATCTTTTAGAAGATTAGCAACACGAACTGTCTCATCTTTGGAGCAGTCATCCACAACAATGAAAAGGTCCACCACTTTCTCGGGAACATCAGACAGCGTTTTCTCCAAAGTCTTTGCTGCGTTATAGGCCGGTAAAACACAGATGATTTTTTTCCCATTGAGCATGGGAAGAACCTATTCAAATCAAATGCCGTCGGCAAGCAGCTTATTATTCCCGCCGTTTCAGCGACGGATGCACTCGGGACCAGCCAAAGAAGTGGCCAATCAGAATCAATGTAGCTCCCGCCATAATAGTCAATGGATCTTGCTGCATCAGGCCGGCCACTACAAATACTAGTCCCGATAATTGAACGAGTAGATTCAATGGATGCAAGTGGAGCAGAGCCATTTTTCCGAGCATCGTATGCGCCATTTCCTGGGTGTTCGTCCTTCGAGTTGCCAAGAACCCTACTGTATTCATGACGGCAAAAATACCCAGTGCTACCGGCCACTTCTGATTCCACAGAAAGTAGGCTTCCCACATGACCGCAGCGACATCGAGAAAAATTCGTCTGGGATGCGAACGCAACAAAACGTACTTCTCCAACAGATTCAGCCGCTCAGTCACCGGCTTTTCCATCACTACTTCCATTTTTCGTGCTTCTGTTACCATGGCGAGATCTCCTTCAAGAAATGTGTTTTATTCAGAATAGGGGCACTCCACTAGGTTATCTGCATCCCAACGATAGGAATAAAAAGCATCCCACTTACCACCAGTAATAGCCACGGGACCTCGACCATACGCCCGAGCGGAATATCGGTTGAACACGGCTGTATCGCTTCCTGGGGGCACCGACTTCACACAAAGTGAAATGGTGAAATCTAAATCACACTGATTATAGAAAGGAAAAACAGCAAATCCATAGTCGTCCTGATACGGACCTTCGTCGATAATACAATCGGCTAAAGCTGAGTTCGAAACGCCCACCACTCCCAAATAGATAGCTAAAAATAAAGCTGAGATTTTGTTTTTCATAGATCCTCCATTTCTGCGGTTTTGCAAAGGAGATGCCTGGGAATACTTCGGCGCAACACCCTCCGGAATCATTGGCGCACCCTCTCAAACGCACTCGCGATCTTCTTTTTTGCAATCTAGAGACTGTCCTGGACAATTCTCAGGCTTGCGGGCACACTTTTCCGCTATGGAAATTTTG
>RFNT01000210.1 GCA_009927045.1 bacterium
TTGAATGCGTCGGCTTTTGGTCAGACTCCTGATTTCTCCAAGGGCAATAGTGAACTCGAGAAATTACTCGCACAGTCTCAAAAGCCCGATGCAGAATCTGAAAAGCTTTTGGAAGACCTCAAAAAACGGGCTGCCGAAGTCTCTCAAGTGCCTAATTCAGAGATGAAATGGGGATCACTTCCAGACTTCAATGCTTTGTTTCTAGAGACCATTGCGGCACTTCAAGCGCTTCCTTCCACGCTTTCGGCACCCGAGCAGTTGATGAGGAATGCCCAAACGGTTCCGAGGCGTAGAAAACCTGTGCGCCCCCTTCTAGTACCTTCAGGTCGAGGATTAGTGGCAGGGCGGTCGGATCCTTATTTGGTGGGCGGTCGAGGGCTGGCAAGTATTGCGGCGGGGACACCTAAGAAAACACCGATAGCAACAGAACTTCTCTTGGAACCTAAAACTTCGAAATCCAGAGCTTCAAAAACGCATAGGCAATAGCCTTAGTTCAAAATTTCTCGGTATCCTTTTAACATCTGGGTGAGTTTTTTGATTTCGTGAACATCTTCAGCCTGCGGTCGGACTTCCAAGTAATGCCTGAGATCGTCCATCGCCTTGGAAAAGTATTCCATTTCACAATAGAGAATGCCCCGGTCGCGCGTAAACTCTGGATTTTCCGGGAATAAAGAAGTCAGAATCTCCACAGCTCGTAGAGCTTCGACTGCCTGGCTTCGTAAAATATAAATATGTTTCAGCTGTTGCACTAACCGAGCTACCAGCTGCGTTGGCTTCACTCGCTCAAACAAGCTCGCCGAAAGCATCCGGCTCTTATGGAGAGCCGAACGGAACTTCTTTTGAAACTCCTCGAGCGTTAAAAGTTTTCCACTATCGAAGGGGTCTACGTAAAAATCCACGCCATCGGATTGGAACCGAATCAAGTAGTAGGATGGCAATGCCAAACACTCGTATGTTAATCCGAGGCCTTCGGCAAAAATGCAATAGAGAACGGCCACTGCTAATGGGCTTCCCACTTTTTGATCTAATACCAAATGGAGGTAGTACCGATTGGGATCATCAATGACTTGCTTGTACTTATCTGTTTTTCCTTGAATTCCAAGAGATTTAAAAATGCTGTGATTGATTGAATCGATCACAGAAAAAATATCATCCGAATTTTTCTCGCAACGAATTCGGGTTTTTTCGATAGATTCTTCAATCACCGTTCGATAGGGCTCCGTGCTAAAAGCGGAATCTTGAACTTGCCCCACTAATAAGCTTCCTTCCAGAAGATCCTGATTACGAAGACAATCTAACAAAGCAGCCTTGGCAGTTTGCATAGTGACTCTTTTTTTGGATTTTGTGTTGGAGATGAATCGAAGAAAAAAGAACTTACAAATCTAAGTTTATCGTTGGCGCTAAAAAAATCAATGTCGGTTCCCTGACGCTTTTTTGGGGTTGTTTGCGGCGCATACAATCCACAACACCGCGCTTCCTCTTTAAAGTTGACGGGCTCGGCCCAGGCTGGGACAACCATTTCAGTGAAGAAACAAACCAAATTTATTTTTGCTTGCCAGCAATGTGGCCAGCAATTCTCCAAATGGGTGGGACGTTGCTCCGAGTGCGGAGAATGGAATAGCGTCGTCGAAGAAAGATTGGGATCCGCAGAAGGAGTGGGCTCAACGCTTTCCAGTGGGAGCTCTGCGGGCAAACCAGAACCCATATCCCAAATTTTGGCGAGCGAATATCCGAGATACATTTCTGATCTTCCCGAATTGGACAATGTTTTGGGCGGGGGCTTGGTCCCTGGGAGCGTAGTACTTCTAGGAGGCGAGCCTGGAGTAGGTAAGTCTACCCTGCTATTACAAGCAGCAGATCAATTTGGAAGGTCTGGAAAAACAGTGCTCTATGTGAGTGGGGAGGAATCGAGTTCGCAGGTTGCTCTGCGGGCAAACCGGCTGGGGGTTAAAACAGACCAGCTCTTGTTTGTCTCCGAAACTGCGCTAGAACCCATCCTCGGACACATTAAGGAACTAAAACCACAAATCCTGATCTTGGACTCCGTGCAGACAGTTCACAGTCGGGAAATGGATTCGCAGCCCGGCAGCGTGGGGCAACTTAGAGAGTGCTCAAACGCCATCATTGCTACTTGCAAAGAAAACCAACTAGCCGCTTTTCTTGTGGGCCATGTTACGAAGGAAGGGGCCATTGCGGGTCCGAAAGTATTGGAACACATGGTAGATGTAGTTCTTTATTTTGAGGGCACCTCCACACAAAATTTTAGAATTCTGCGAGCGAATAAAAACCGATTCGGCTCGACTCATGAGATAGGCGTTTTTGAAATGAGCGGCCAAGGCATGCGTCAAGTCGCGAATCCCTCGGAACTGTTCCTGTCGGAACGCCCTAATACCATTCCAGGTTCTGTCATTGTCGCCAGCGTTGAAGGCACCCGGCCCATTCTGGTTGAAGTGCAAGCTTTAGTTTCTCAAAGCGCTCTGGCAATGCCCCGACGAACAGCCATTGGAGTAGAACAAAATCGTCTCTGCCTCTTAGTTGCTATTTTAGAAAAGCGTGGGGGCTATCGACTCTACGATCAAGATGTTTATTTAAACATTGCTGGTGGGCTTCGGATCCAAGAGACTGCAGTGGATCTCGGAGTGGTGGCCGCTCTGATTTCGAGCGAAACGGGAAGAGCGATTCCACCTCAGACCGTCTTCTTTGGAGAAGTGGGTTTAGGGGGAGAAGTGAGAAGTGTCCCCAAAGCCGCTATTCGATTGAAGGAAGCTCATCGCATCGGAGTAAAAACCGCTTATTTACCTGCGAAGACTGCAAAAGAAGTAGCCAAGGAGATTCCTAAGATGGAACTCATTGGAATCGAACATATTCGCCAACTCACAGACCAGCTTTAAAAGCCTTTAAGAAAGGACTTTCAGAGCTCGAATGGCATCGTCCCAACTCTCTATTTTCGTTTTTCTCGTGCTTGCACTCATGTTGGGATCAAATACGCGGTCCGCTTTCCATTTTTTGGTGATCTCATCGAGACTCTCCCAAAAGCCGACTCCGAGTCCAGCCTGCAGGGCTGCCCCTAAAGCCGTGGTCTCTATAATCTGGGACCGAATCACGGGAATTTGAGAAATATCCGATTGGAACTGCATGAGGAACGCGTTTTCAGCAGCTCCTCCATCCACTTTCAGTGGATTGAGTTTTTTCTGCGTATCTTTTTTCATGGCCGCAAGAAGTTCATTCACTTGAAAAACAACTCCCTCAAGTGTCGCCCGAGCAATATGAGCTTGAGAGGAGCCCCGAGTAAGTCCGGTGAGAAGCCCTTTGGCATCTGGAAGCCAATGTGGAGCTCCCATTCCTGAAAGCGCTGGAACAAACACTACGCCCCCGCTGTCTGGCACGGAGGTCGCCAAAGCTTCCACATCTGCAGATTTCGCAAACAGGCCGAGTCCTTCTCTGAGCCATTGAACAGCCGCCCCAGCAATAAAGGCACTGCCCTCTAGCCCGTAAGTCACCCGATCTTTCAACTTCCAAGCAACAGTGGTCAACATCCCATGACGAGAGAAGACTGGCTTATTCCCCGTATTCACTAGAGCAAACGCTCCGGTGCCATAAGTACATTTGGCACTGCCTTTTTCAAAACAGGCTTGACCAAAAAGGGCGGCTTGTTGGTCCCCCACAATTCCGCTAATGGGAATCCCATCAGGCAACACTGAAAATCCTCGAGTTTTTCCATACACAATGGCTGAGGCATGAATTTCTGGAAGCATGGATTTATTAACGCCAAAGAGCTTTAAGAGATCCGAATCCCACTGACACGTGTGAATGTCCATGAGAAGCGTCCGACTCGCATTTGAGACATCGGTTTTGTGTTCTCCCGACATCCGATACAACAAAAAGGAATCAATCGTTCCAAAACAAACTTTTCCAAGCTTTGCCTGCCGAGCAAGTTCCGGATCTGATTTGAGTCTCCAATGGATCTTTGTAGCACTGAAGTACGGATCCAAAAGGAGGCCTGTCTTCTTTTGAATTTTTTTCTCAAGACCTTTTCGTTTGAGCTGACGACAGAATTCAGCCGTGCGCCTGTCCTGCCAAACAATGGCTCGACCTATAGGCTTCCCATGGCCTTCTCTTTGCCACAGTGCTGTAGTTTCTCGTTGATTCGTAATCCCAATAGCTACCACTGCACTGGGCGCCGTAGCAGTTTTCTCAAGAACGGTCTTCACGGCCTTCAAAACAGATTGCCAAATTTCCTCTAAATCGTGCTCGACCCAGGCGGGTTCGGGATAATGTTGCGGAAAGTCTTCTGTATGCTTTCCGACGACTTGAAGCTGGTGGTCAACTAAAAGTGCCGTAGTTCCAGTAGTTCCTTGGTCGATGGCGAGGATTACTTTTGACATGAGGACTCCCTAAAAAGTGAACGTTTCATGATACAATAAAAAAATGCAGGCCGTTAGACTCCGAGACATTCAAAGATTCAAAAAAACGCGCGCAGGCCTCATTGAATTTGCCTGTATTTTAGAACAATCCCATCCTAAAGTGCGTGAAAAAATTCTAGAAGAGGTGGGCCAATTAGACCCTTCTTTTTTAAGAATGGCTTTACGCAAAGTGGTTTTTTTTGAAGAGCTCGTTTTTTTAGACGAGTCTTGCTTGGCTGAAATACTGACACAAGCTTCTCCAAAAATCCTTGCCTTCGCTCTGGTCCATTCGGATGAATCATTTAAAACCAAAGTCATGGGCACTTTGGGCTATCGAAAAATGCGGCAAGTGATGGATGAGCAAGAAAAAATGGGAACTCCGGATAGTAACGAAGTTCTGGGCGCCCAAATCCAAGTACTGAAAATCGGCCGAGAGCTGGAAGCTAAAAACAAATTCATCTTTGAACTTTTAGATTGCCCCCGATTCAAAAAGGCTACCCCCAGAAAACATCTCCGCTTGGTAGACAAGAAATAACCTGTTAAGGTCCGGCCTGCTTATGGGTCGAACACAGCACTTGTCTCAATTATTTGAAAAGGCCTACCAGGACTTCCATTCCAGACCCCATCGAGACCTCGACCCCATTAAACTGGTTCACCAATACACAGAACCTCGGGACCAGGAAGTCGCTGCTTTTTTGACTGCTTTACTGGCTTACGGCACTGTGGCCACCATTGTATCGAGTGTTGAAAAAGTTCTGGTGCCCCTTGGAAAATCTCCTCACGATTACATAAAAACTGCCGGAAATTTAAACTCGCTCTGGAAGGGTTTCACCCATCGATTCACCCGAGGAGAAGACATTGAAATTCTCGCATATTGGATTCAGGCCGCGCTCAGAAGCCATGGATCGCTCGAGGCCTTTTTCGTCCATGAATCGAAGAGTGACTCCATGAAAGATCTCCTCAGTTCTTTTGTTCAGCGCTTCACCGATCAAGACCTGCCCGGTCATCTGAGAAAAGTAGCCATCCAGAGAAAAAGAAATCTGAAATATTTGATCTCTGACCCCAATCGGGGGAGTGCATGTAAGCGTCTCAACCTTTTCCTGCGTTGGGTAGTGCGGCCTCAAGATGGAATTGATCTGGGTTTATGGAAAAAGGTGTCACCGGCACAACTGATTCTGCCCCTCGATACCCATTTACTCAAAACACTCCATCAGTTGAAGTGGACCCGTTCGCACCAAGCCTCGTGGAAAGTAGCTGAACTCGCGACTCAGAAATTAAAGCACTATGATGCTGCGGACCCCATCCGTTTTGATTTTGCGCTTTGCCATTTATCAATGTCTGGGTACAACCTGAAATCGATTGCTCAGGACTGAGGCTCAATATGCGTAAATGGAATGATGATCCTTTCACAAAAAAAGCCAAGAAAGAAAACTATGAAGCCCGCTCGATTTACAAGCTCGAAGAAATCGATAAACGGGAACAACTCTTTAAAGGGGTTCATCGTGTTCTGGATCTCGGGGCAGCCCCTGGCTCATGGACTCAATACTGTCTTAAAAAATTAGCTCCGGAAGACAAGGTTGTCGCGGTAGACCTAGCACCTCTTGGTTTCATTCACCCTCAAGTGATTTTTATACAAAAACCCATTGAAGAAATTGATCTGGTCTCAATCCTGGGATCTGAAAAAATGGATTTAGTGTTGAGCGATATGGCTCCTAAAACCACCGGCGTTCACGACACAGATGTCGCGAGGTCGTTTGATTTGGCTTCGCTCGCCTTAGAAGCTGCTTGTAAGTTTCTCAAGCCCGGCGGATCGTTTGTAGTGAAGTTGTTTATGGGAGAATCTTTTGAGGAGTATCGAAAGCTTCTCCGCACTCACTTTGAACAGATTCGGATTCTCAGGCCAGAAAGCACTCGGAAACACAGTCGCGAAGTATTTTTTGTCGCTAAAGGATTTCGTCAGCCTTCAAAATAGTCCACAACTGTTCCAGAATTTTCGCAGTCGCCCCCCAAATGAGTTCGCCTTCCCAGTGAATGCCTACGCTCTCAATCCGAGCAGCACCAAAAGGAATTTGCACCGGCTGGATTCCCTTTTCCAACAACACCTGGACCGGTAGCCAAATGGTCTTTTCAACTTCTTCAGCGTTGATCTTAAAGGTTTGGCGATGTGAGATTGCCCCCACAAAAGGTAGCATCTTCACTTGGTTTTTTGTCCAAACTGGGTCGAGTCGTCCCAACATGCGGATTTCCTCCTGGCGCATTCCCACTTCTTCCCAAGTTTCCCTCAGAGCGGTGGCCAACCAAGAGGTATCGGCAGGTTCCCGAAAGCCTCCTGGAAAACTCATTTGTCCCTTATGCGTCTCTACCCGCTCAGTCCGCTTAGTGAGCAATACCTGGGAACCTCGGTCAGGTGTAGGATCCGTCATTAAAATCATTACTGCTGCCAGACTTTCGTTGCGTTCCTGCTCAGTTTCCGTTGAAATAGGGAGGAGTTTTTTTTGTAATCGAACTTGCCACATAAAGGAGTTCTGCAGTGGGAATTGTACCAAACAAGTCGAAGGAATGTATCTTTTGTAAAATCATTCAAGGCACATTGCCTTCACGAAAAGCTTTTGAAAATGAACATGTCTTTGCCTTTTGGGATATTGCTCCTCAAGCTCCTGTGCATATTTTGATTGTTCCCAAACACCACGTCGATGACGTGCTGGATGTTCGGCCAGATCAAGGCATTTTATTTCAACAACTCTTTCTAGCTGCTCAACAAATAGCAGGACAGTTAGAGATTGCGGGCAGTGGGTTTCGACTGGTGTTCAACAGTGGAGATCACGCTTGCCAAACCATCCACCACCTCCATTTGCACCTTTTAGGAGGCGCTCAAATGGGGGGATCCATGGTGGGATAAAAAAGTAAACAAAACTATTTTTGTTGTAACAGGTCTGCGTCATTCAAACTCAATTGACAGTAAAATTTCTCTTATTTACTTTCCCTCTTAAGATACTTTTTTAGGGCGTACAGCCTAGGACAAAACACCCATTTTAAAGTTTTTGTCGGCGCTTCAGGAACTCAAGCGCAGGGGATGTTTTTCCTTAAAATTTACAGAAGGGGTTGAGTAGAGATCATGCACGTTATTAAGCGGGACGGAAGTAAGGAAGAAGTAAAAATTGAAAAGATTTTGCATGCCGTCAATCGTGCTTGCCGCGGCATCCCAAACGTAGAAGCTCTTGATATCGCTAAAAGAACTATTAGCGGACTTCACGATGGGAGCACCACTGAGGAACTCGACAACCTTTCCATCGCCACTGCAGTCATGTTGATGGCCGAAGAGCCCAACTATTCCAAAGTTGCTGCCCGAATGTTGTCTGAGAATGTTCGAAAGGAAGTCGGACGGGATTCTGCTTTTAGAGATTATCTCAAACGAGCTGCTGAGCATGGGGCCTTGAGCGATAACGTTTTGGGCCTTGCGATGAAAGATGTTCAAACCATCGAATACGCTATTCGACACGAACGCGACGATCTCTTTGAGTATTTTGGTTTAAAAACTTTAGTCGATCGCTATTTATTACGGCATCCGGAGACTCGAAAGATCATCGAGCGCCCACAATGGATGTTCATGCGGGTGGCTTTGGGTTTGTCAGATTCAGTTCATGAAGCCATCGAGTTTTACGATATTGTCAGCCAGTTCTTTTACATGCCGTCCACACCGACCTTATTCAATTCGGGAACTCGGCACCCTCAAATGAGTTCTTGTTACTTACTCACGGTGGCAGAGGACAGCCTTCAAGGTATTTATAAAACCATCACCGATTGTGCCCACCTTTCTAAGTGGTCAGGCGGTTTAGGAGTGGATTGGACCCCCGTCCGAGCTTCGGGCTCGCTGATCAAAGGCACGAATGGACTCAGCAATGGCATAATTCCTTTTCTAAAAGTGTTTGATTCTTCAGTACATGCTGTGAATCAAGGCGGAAAAAGAAAAGGGGCTGCCGCGATTTACATAGAGCCGTGGCATGCCGATATTGAATCTTTCCTTGAGTTGCGAAACAACACAGGAGCTGAGGAACGTCGGACACATAATTTAAATTTAGCGCTTTGGATTCCCGATCTGTTCATGCGTCGAGTGGAAAGTGATTCGGATTGGTCCTTGTTCAGTCCTGAAAGTACTCCCGTTCTTCTAAAAACCTACGGGAAAGAATTCGACTTGGCCTATGAAGCTTACGAAAAAGAGGGGAAAGCTTTAAAAACGGTTTCCGCGCGTCAGCTCTACTCGCGAATGATGCAGACTTTAGCTGAAACTGGGAATGGGTGGATCTGCTTCAAAGACAAGGCAAACCTCCGAGCTTCCCAAACCGCTTTGCCGGGAGCTGTGATTCGAAGTTCCAATTTGTGCACTGAAATTTTGGAAGTGACGAGTTCTGAGGAAACAGCTGTTTGTAATTTGGGCAGCATCAATTTAAGCGCCTATGTAAACGGTTCTAAGTTTGATTTTGAAAAATTGGCTGAGGTAGTTGAAAAGGCTGTTGTTTTCTTGGATCGGTCGTTGATATTAATTTTTATCCTACTCGAGAGGCAAAGAACTCGAATCACAAGTGGCGTCCCGTAGGTTTGGGAATTATGGGCCTCCAAGATGCTTTCTTTAAAATGGGCTACGTCTTTGATTCCCCGGAAGCAAAGCGCCTCTCAGACCAAATCTCCGAAACCGTTTACTATCATGCTTTAAAAACCAGCTCCCAGATTGCAAAAAAACAAGGAGCTTTCCCTGCATTCAAGGACTCGCGCTACGCTGCGGGCTTCACTCAAGTTCAATTAGCCCAAGACCTTCAGCCAGAAATGCCCAAACTCAATTTTGACTGGGCTGCTTTAGCTAAAGATATTCAACGCGATGGGCTTAGAAACAGTTTGCTGATTGCCATTGCACCGACCGCAACGATTGCTTCGATTGTCGGTTCCTATGAAAGTATTGAACCGCAGATTTCTAACTTTTTTAAGCGCGAAACTTTGAGTGGCGAGTTTTTGAACATCAACCGTTACCTGATCCAGGATCTGAAAGATCTGGGACTTTGGTCCCCGACCATGCGGGCTCAAATCATCGAACAGGAAGGTTCCATACAAAACATCGAAGCGATCCCCTTGGAAATTCGAGCTAAATACCGAACTGTTTGGGAAGTTTCTCAAAAAACACTGATTGATATGGCGGCCACCCGCTCTGCGTTTGTTGACCAATCGCAATCCCTCAACTTGTTCTTGGAGGATCCGAGCATTGGTAAGCTTTCATCCATGTACATGTATGCTTGGAAGCAGGGAATCAAAACTACCTACTATCTTCGATCCCGAGCAAAGACTAAAATAAAGAAAACCACAGTGGAGGAGCCCAAGAGCTATTCAGCTGAGGAAGCCGTAGCCTGCTCTTTGGAAAATCCTGAAACTTGTGAAGCCTGTCAATAAAAGGACGACACCATGATTCTCAACACGGAACTCAACCTGACCCTTCGGCCCATGCAGTATCCTCAGTTTTTCAAACTGTACAAGGACTCCATTAAGAACATATGGACCACAGATGAACTCGACTTCTCAATTGATTTTGAGCATCTGCGGGACAAGCTTTCTCCAAAAGAAGCCCACTTAATCAAAAGGCTTGTGGCTTTTTTTGCAACGGCCGACAATTTGGTTGCCCACAATTTAGTTTTGAACTTCTACAAGCATCTGAACAGTCCGGAATATCGCATGTTTTTAGGAAAACAGCTGTTCGATGAAATGCTCCACGTAGAAACCTATCTGTTGCTCGTGGATAATTACCTGCCAGACCCCGTAGAGAGAAGTGAAGCGTTTGATGCTTATCGCAGTATTCCTTCCGTGAAACTGAAAGCAGATTTTTGCTTTAAGTATATGGATTCAATTAACGAGCTCGATAAGCTCGATACCGATGAAAAGAAAAAGCAGTTCCTCCAGAACTTGATTTGTTTTGCCGCTTGTGTAGAAGGCCTCTTTTTCTTCGGCTCTTTTGCTTATGTTTACTTTTTAAGAAACAAAGGACTCCTTCCGGGACTTGCTGCTGCCACCAACTGGGTATTTCGGGATGAGACCATGCACATCGAAGCCGCAATGGCCGCCATCGGAGTCATTCGTGAAGAATATCCTCACCTGTTTGACGAAGCTTTGAAAAAGCGAACAGAAGCCATGATCGATGAAGCGATTGAAGTTGAAATGGCCTTCTGCAGTGATGCCTTAAGTCTCGGCGTGAGTGGTATTTCTCCCACCATGATGAAAGATTATCTGATGTATTGTGCTGATAATCGCTTGGTTCAGTTGGGCTATCCCAAAAAATACCTGACCAAGAATCCTTTTCCGTTCATGGTGCTTCAGGATGTGCAGTCGTTGACTAACTTCTTTGAAAAGCGAGTAACGGAATACCAAAAAGGTTTTTCTGCTACCAAGCAAGCTGTCGTTTTTGACGAAGCTTTCTAATGCCTGCCCTTTTTTGGCGCAAACTCACTGAATACTGGGACTTCTCCGCCTAGAGGCTCACCATCAAAAGTGGCATCGGCTTGCATTACTCTACAGGCGACTTTGAAGTTCCATGTGCGGAACGTGAGTGGAAACATGAAGAATACAGTCACTTTCATACTGACCCTAAGCCTGATTTTGCTGGTCGGATGCCAAAAGAAAAATAATACGAGTGGCTTCAGTGGGCGGCTGGGGATCGTTTTAGACAGTTCCGTTCCCGAGGCCGAGCGGGAACTCATCGACATGGATTTGTTCCGATTGTCTGAGGTCAACCTCAACTCCGCATCTTCCCGAGATCTTCAAATTTTGGGTGTACAAGCATTTTCTGGGAACCAACTGACGAGTTGGCTGCGAACCCGAGTGAGCTTTATTGTAGGTGAAGATTTCGATTACGGAGAACAGGCTAACATCGTTGGAACTCAAACGTATCGCCCCCAAATCTTTTCAGCGAGTCTTCTCAATGAAGAGGAGATTGAACAGAACAGCTTGATCACTATCATGATCAATATCGGCGGCGCTCTGTATCGATATGGAAAAAGAAACAATCAAGTGTTGACCCTCGACGTGGGCGGGCAGCGAGTTTATGTAAAGAGCCCCCGAGTGGGTGTGATTCAGATTGGGGAAGGTTTGTTTTCGGCGTGGTCCGTAAAAAGCTCTGCCAGAGATGCTTTAGCTAATAGCTTGATCCGACTTTCTGTTTTTTTCCATGAAGCTAGGCACAGTGATGGCAACGGAGACAACGTCACGTTTCCTCACGCCATTTGTCCGGATGGACATGATTACGCCGGAAACTACTCCTGCGATAGCGCGGCTAATGGACCTTACGTCGTAGATTCCGTCATGCTCCGCAACTTGAGAAATGCCTGCACCGGATGCTCTAATACGGAAATACAAACTTTTAAATCCTTTGAAGCCGATGCGCTCGACCGAATGCTGCCGGGCTCCTGGGATAAGGATATTCGACCCGAGCAAATTCCTTGAGACGAAAAAGCAAAAAGCTAACTTACTTATTTTGGGGCATTACTTTCTTGGGCTTTACAGTGGGCCTAGGTTGGCATCTCTCCGGGAAGTATTTTCCGCAACAGGCATCTCAACACCCCGATCCTTTTTTTGACGGATCAGCAGAATTAGTGGGCGTGGTAGAGGAGCGCGAGGCTAGCCCGGAAGAAAAACGTCCGCTGCCTGAGATCTCCCCAGAGGAATTGAGCTTTCGTGAGCGGACGAATCGAGTGCTTGAAGATTTTCCAAAAAAAGAAATTCTTAAAGATTCAGGTCGGGACCTTCATAAGCCACCGCCAGAATTAGTCGATGCCAGTACCGAATTGGGAGCTATTGAAGATCTGCTAGATAAGAATCCAGAACTTACAAAAGAAGGTCTCAGATTCTATAGAAAATGTGCTCTTCAAGAGGCTCTTTTGTCCTCATTGCGAGCTCTGTGCTTGCACAACTTAAAGCAGCGCGCAGAGAGAGCAGGTCTCACTAAAAAAATTAATTGGAAGCAATTCCCAGATAAATTGCATCGAATCGCCGATCGGCTCAAATAGAAGATCTAAAATCGAAACTTCACATTACCGACCCAATGAAAAACTCGGTTATAAACCCCTGCTATTTGCGGGGCTTCTTCAATGCTGGAAAGACCCCATCCGTACCGAACACTCGCACCCAGTTCCAGGTTTTGGGATAAAATAATATCCAAACCCGCACCCACATAGAGACCGTATTCAAATCGATTGGTCGTGGAGGTTTTATCAAAGCTCACTCCGGAATCGACTTGAGTAGCGGAGTGTAGATACGCAATAGAGGGCCCCGCAAAGAGGCTGGGCGCTAAGTTATTCCAGTGGGCTCTTGCCTTTAAAAACAACGGAACCTCTAAATACTTCAGACTGGCTCCGTCTCGAACCGGTAAAAGGCTCGGGCGAAAATAACCTTTTTCGATGTAATTTAACTCGGCTTGAATGGAAATGTGTTCATCAACTGAAGCTCCACCAATGCACCACCCGTAAAAGAAGTTCTGGATTGGTCGCCACTTTCTGAAATTTCTGTGACCGTTTGTCCAACCTGAAACCCCACTGCCAAGAGTCCTGAAGAGGTTCCTGCAACGGCTGGTTCCGGAGCCGCAACGGGGGCTGGTGCCGCCGGAGGAGCAGCGGATTCCTGAACGGGGGCTGAAGCTTCTTCTGTAGCTGGAGCTTCAGATTCGGGTTCGGGCTCAGCCAAAAGCGGTGAAGTCAGCGCTAAGAAAAAGGTTAACAATAGGCTCAGTTTCATAAGGACCCCCGTTGAATTAATTATATGGATAAATGAGCCGTGTGTAAAAAAATGTGCCCAGGGACGGAATCGAACCGCCGACACGAGGATTTTCAATCCTCTGCTCTACCGACTGAGCTACCTGGGCAAATAAGGACCCTTCAAAAGAGCTAAGAAGGTATCTGCTAGGGTAGGGGTGGTCAAGAGAGCTTGTGGGGATTCTTTTGAACCCATTCCAGGAAGGCCGCTACGGCTCGGGCTCGGTGGCTGACTTGGGATTTTTCAGCATCTGTGGCCTCCCCAAAAGACTTCCCCAAATCAAAGGAAAAAAAGAGCGGATCATAGCCAAACCCCTGAACGCCCGAAGGTGCTAATTGAATTTTTCCTTCGGTGACCCCCTCAAAAAACAGGGGTTCTCTAGTACCTCCAACCCAACACAACACCGTCCGAAATCGTGCTGTCCACTGGGCAGGTGGAAAGGGCCGAAGCAGGTCATAGAGAAAGGCAAATCGCTCAGACCACGAAAGGGTGACCCCTCCCCATCGGGCGCTCAAAACCCCGGGAGCCCCTTGGAGCACATCAATTTCCAAGCCTGAGTCATCCGCAAGAACGGGTTTTTGAAGCCATTTAAAATAGCCTTGGGCTTTCAAAAGCGCATTTTCAGCGTAAGTGGCTCCCGTCTCGTCAATTTCAGGAGCGGCGGGGTCAAGCGGTAAGCATCGGAAGGAGGGTGCCAAGAGATCAGCAAATTCTTTCCATTTGCCGATATTTTTTGAGGCAATTCTCAGCTCGATCACTTCATTAAAACCTGTTTTTGTAACCGGAAAAGTTCTTGAATTCCTTGCTCGGCAAGCGCCAATAAACTTTCAAGATGATTTCTATCGAAGGGCTCTCCTTCGG
The DNA here is from genome assembly GCA_009927045.1 of bacterium. Classification (GTDB taxonomy): domain Bacteria; phylum Bdellovibrionota; class FAC87; order UBA2466; family UBA2466; genus RFNO01. The sequence continues at coordinate 14,046 of RFNT01000210.1, forward strand.
CAGTCCCCTGCACTTCCACGAACTTGCCTTCGGAAGTCATCACCACATTCATATCCACTTCGGCATCTTTATCTTCGATGTAATCCAAATCCAAAACAGGAGTTCCCTTCACTACGCCAACAGAAACAGCAGCTACTGCTCGCTTTGAAACTTGGCTGAGCGACGGAATTTTTTGAGAGAACTTTTGTAAGGCTAACATCACCGCCACGTAACTCCCTGTGATTGATGCGGTTCGAGTGCCCCCATCGGCATCGATGACATCACAATCGACGAGAATTGAACGTTCTCCTAATGCACTCAAGTCGATGGCGGCTCGAAGGGATCTACCTATCAGGCGTTGAATCTCCATGGTGCGGCCGCCAATTTTATTCCGCTCGCGCTGGATGCGTTGTCCAGAACTGGCTGGGAGCATCGAGTACTCGGCTGTCAGCCACCCTTTGCCCTGGCCCTTCAACCAATTGGGGATTGTTTCTTCAATCATGGCAGAACAAACCACTCGCGTACCTCCCATTTCAATCAAACAGGATCCCGGAGGATGAGAGAGATAATGGGGAGTGATTTTTAAAGGACGCAGTTGCATGGGAGTGCGTCCACTGTGCCGTGATGCCATAAAGTTATCCTAGCTTTCTTGTTCTGAGACCAAATTCAATAATGCCGGAGCTTATAGCACTGGCGAGACGTTTTAGGTAGGCTTCTTTCGTGAGAAGAAAAGATTCCTGAGGGTGGGTTACGTACCCCACTTCCACTAATATCGCTGGCATGTTCGTTCCATGAAGTACCGTGAAGGGTCCTTGTCGCACCCCTCGACCATTCGAGAGAACACGCTTTGAAATCGAAGTGAACATGTCTTCAGCAAACTGAGCACTTTCGTTTGTATGAAAGGTCGTTCTGACATCCGAAAGAATAGATAACACATCTGATTTTTCTGAGGGCAACTGGCCTTCACTTTCTTTGAGTGCCAGGCGCTCAGTTTCAGGATCGGAAGCTTCAGGACTTAAAAAATAAACTTCAAACCCGCGCGCTTTCGGCACCGGCGAGGAATTCAAGTGAATGCTGACAAACATGTCAGCACCCCAATTGTTTGCCATTCGAACACGCTCTTTAAGAGGAATAAACGTATCGTTTTCCCGAGTGAGTTGCACTTCCAGGGGATATCCCTGTTTTTTAGCAATGCTCTCCACTTCACGTTTGATCTTTTTTGCCAGGAGCAAGCTCACTTGTTTTTCACGGATGCCATGGCGTCCGGCAGCTCCATCATCTTTGCCTCCGTGCCCCGGATCCAACATCACCTTTAAACGATATTGGGTGCTCTGAGAAGCTGTCGGGACCGTTTTGATTTTGCTATCAGAAGGCGCTGGTTGGTCTGGACGCACGGAAATCATATTGACGGGGTTCATCAGCTGATTCTGTACGGGGTCGGTATGGTGCGGTGTTCGATCGGTTGAGGTTTCGAAGGGCGAGGGAATCTCTTTTGCTACACCGCGCTCACTCATGACGCTCACCAAAATAAATAAAGCAAGGAATGGAATGGAGAGCCATTTTAAGGGCGTGTTAGAATGGAACTTCCATCTGAGTTGATTCTTAATTTTTCCCTGGAATTTTTGATGAGAACAAAAAGCCATCACCACTACCTTTTCGTGCTTGTTTTTTGTCTGGGATTTGTTGCGATTAACTGTGAGGGTGTCTCAACTGTTAGTGATCATAGCACAGCAGTACGAGTACTTCTAGACAAGGCGATCCCAAAAGGAAAGGTTCGGTCATTGCTCTACGCTACTTATTATCGCACTCAGCCAGAGCGAGGTTGGCTGACGGGTGAACGGGAACTTGAAATTGCCAGCGCTCAACAAGCACCTCATGAAATCAGTGTGAATCAGAAATCGTTTTCGGATCCTTTTGTTTTCATTCGCGCAGGGCAAAGCCCTTCCGACAAGTTGAGCTTTCAAGGACGAGTTTTTCGTGGAGCTCTCAAGTGGGTAAAAAAGAAACTGGGGTTTTCTGTCATTAATTATTTAACGCTCGAAGATTATTTGCTTGGCACGTTAGGAAGCGAAATGAGTGCGTCCTGGGAAATAGAGGCATTAAAAGCCCAGGCAGTGGCCTCTAGAACATACGCACACTACATGATCCAGCACCCACGAAATGAGGAGTATGACTTAGAGAAAACCACACAAGATCAAGTCTACGGAGGAGTGGAAACTGAGGACCCACGAATTCAAGAAGCGGTTCGAAGCACGCGGGATCAAATTTTGGTCTTTAATGCTCGCCCCATTAAAGCTTTCTTTCATTCTAGATGCGGGGGCAGCACAGAGACTCCAGCATTTGTTTGGAATCACCGGCAGGGATTTCCCCAGAGAAAAGTTCAGTGCCCTTATTGCCAACAAAATCCATTTCCATGGGAAACTTTCGTCAAAGCCGAGGAACTCTTGCGATGGACAGGGTTAGACACCCGAACTGGATTGAAGATTGAACCGGGACACACTAGCACTTCGGGCCGCCTCGCGAGTTTGAATTTTGTTGTTGGAACCCAGCGGGCCACAATCGATACCGATTCGCTTCGCAGCCATTTGGGCTATACCCGTTTAAAAAGCGCAAAGTTTGCGTGGAAACACCAGGGAGATTCGATCACTTTTCAAGGCGTTGGAAACGGGCACGGAGTGGGCATGTGCCAATGGGGCGCTCGATTCCTCGCACAACAAGGAAAGAACTACCGTCAAATCCTGGCCCACTATTATCCTGGTGCCACTCTACAAGTTTCCCACTAGCTTTTTTTCCTCGGGCCCTTTATTTTCCCAATCGTGTTACTTTCTGAATTTGATTACGCTTTGCCAGAACGGTTGATTGCAAAGGAGCCTGTCACTCCACGAGATCATTCCCGACTGCTGGTGGTGAATCGTCATACGGGAGAAATTGCTCACCGACGGTTTTTTGAGCTTCCAGATTTGATTCATTCCGGAGATTGCTTAGTAAGAAACACCTCTCGAGTCATTCCTGCACGATTGCGAGCAGTCAACTCAGCGGAACAGCCTGTGGAATTGTTTTTACTTAAAAAGTTATCGTCCTCATCTTCCCGATGGCAATGCTTGGTGAAACCTGGAAAACGTGTAAAAGAAAGTACACGTCTTCGATTGCAAGATGGCTCCTGGGTGGAAGTTTTCAGAACAGGGGATTCCTTTGAAGTTGTTCTTCCAGAAAAAGAGTCGTTTTGGTCTTGGTTAGATACCGTAGGAGAGCCTCCCCTGCCTCCCTATATCAAACGGGAAGTAACGGCGTCCGATTATGAGAAGTATCAAACGGTTTATTCCTCACAAGCGGGGTCTATAGCAGCTCCCACGGCTGGCCTTCACTTTACCGATGAACTCATCGACCGATTAACTCAACAGAAAGTCCAGTTTGCTGATGTGGTTCTACACGTGGGCTACGGCACCTTTTCACCGATTCGAAGCGCTCATGTGGAAGATCACGCCATGCACTTTGAAACGTACTCAATCCCTCCAATCACTCTAGAGCTGGTAAAAAAAACTCGAGCGGCAGGAAAAAAAGTGATCGCGATTGGGACCACCTCGGTCAGAACGCTTGAATCTCAGAGCATTTTGGGATCAGAAGGAGAGACGAATCTGTACATCACTCCAGGCTACGAATTTAAGGAAATCGATGGCTTAATCACTAATTTCCATTTGCCCCAATCCACGTTGTATGTGCTCGTAGCCTCCCTGCTGGGCCTGGAGCTCTGCCGAAAAGCTTACGAAACGGCTATTGCCCAGGAGTACCGGTTTTTTAGTTACGGTGATGCCATGCTGATCCTTTAGCAATCGCTCCTTGACGATCGGGCCCCACCCCCAGTAGCCTTGAACCCTTTAACAGGCTAGCTGCCTCCCTGATGTCAGAGAGTGCTGGCTACTACTTACTTGATTGGAGTGTGATTCCTTTGCCAAGCCTGAAGGTAAAAGATAACGAACCGTTTGAAGGTGCTCTTCGCCGCTTTAAAAAGCTCTGCGAAAAAGGGGGCATCCTTTCTGAAGTGCGTCGCCGAGAGTTTTATGAAAAACCCTCAGTACGCCGGAAGAAAAAATCAATAGCGGCTCGTAAACGAGCTACCAAGCGCGTTTTCGAACGTCGCTCAGGGTGAGAAAGTTCCTATGGACTTAAAAACCACTCTGCAAAATGACATGAAATCCGCTATGAAGTCGCAAGAAGCCACACGTTTGGGCTGCTTGCGGATGCTCATAGCGGAGATCAAAAAGCGCGAAATTGATAAACGTTCAGCGCTCGACACCGCTGAAATTCAAAAAGTGATCGGAACTCTGATCAAACAAAGAACTGAATCCATTGTCGCCTTTGAAAAAGGCGGCCGAGCCGATCTCGCTGACAAAGAAAAAGCAGAAGTTGAAGTTCTCAAGGCCTATTTGCCAGAGCAACTTTCGCCTGCAGAAACCGAAAGCTTAGTCATGGCCGCTATTCAGGAGTCTGGCGCTAGTGGTCCTAACGACATTGGGAAAGTGATGAAAGCCGCTCTGGCGAAAGCAGACGGTCGAGCAGATGGTAAGTTGATCAATGAAATTGCCCGAAAAAAGCTCACTCCCGGATCCTAATTCCATTCCTCCCCTGAAATCTGAGTTTTTCCAAAGAGATACTGTGACAGTTGCGCGCGAACTCTTGGGCAAAGGACTCTTTCTTCGAAATAGAAAACACTCCTTTTTATGTGAAATTGTAGAAGTGGAGGCCTATTTACCGCAAAACGATGAGGCCAGTCACAGCTTCAAAGGACTCACGCCCCGCAACCAATCGATGTTTGAAGTGGGTGGTACTGCTTATGTGTACCTCATTTATGGCATGTACTGGTGTGTGAACGTGGTTACGGAGCCCCAAGGAACAGGAGCCGCTGTGCTCCTTCGAGCTGCTATTCCGCTTCTGGGACTCAAAGAAATGCAAAAAAATCGGGGGCTTAAGCCAGGCTCCTCAGAGCGTGCCCTTTTGAGTGGACCAGGTAAACTCACCCAGGCTTTAAATATTAATCGGTCTTTTGACGGGGTGAAATTTAATCAAGCGGACTTCAAAATCATCGACTTAGGAAAAGTTTTGGGCGAGTCTGACATCAGTTCATCACCTCGTATCGGCATCAGTAAGGCACAAGACAGACCGTTGCGGTTTTTTGTTAAAAATAGCCCATGGCTTTCTAAGCAATGAAAGGAAACGTATTTTGTTTTCTGAGTCGACACTCAATGAAATCAGAAGCCGATTCGATATTGTCGATTTGATAGGCCGATATGTCACTTTGAAGAAAAGTGGCCAAGGGTATCAAGGCCTGTGCCCGTTCCACAAAGAAAAGACTCCTTCCTTTCATGTGCACCCCGCTAAACAAGTGTATCGCTGTTTCGGCTCTTGTGGAAAAGGGGGGAATATTTTTACTTTCCTCATGGAGTATGAAGGCATTTCGTTTCCTGATGCCGTCCGAAGACTCGCGAAAGATGTGGGCGTTCGTATTGAGGAAGACAAAGCGTTTAGTCGTCCCCAACAAAAGCCTGTGGCTCCCCAACAGGAACGCGCACTGAAAGCTTTGGAGTTTGCCGGAAAGTACTTTCATTTTTGCTCACCAAGATCCTCAGTATCGATTTGCTTGGAAGTACTTAGAAAACCGAGGGCTTTCAAAAAAATCGATCGATAAGTTTCAGTTGGGGGTTTCCCCTCGGGGCTGGAACACACTCATGACTTTGATGATTTCCAAAGGCTTCACTTGGGACGACTTGCTGACCGCAGGTTTGGTTGTGGCAAAAGAAGATAGCAAACACCAAGGTTATGACCGCTTTCGCGAGCGACTGATGTTTCCCATTCGGGATAAAAATGGATCTGTCGTCGGATTTGGGGCAAGAGCCCTCAAAGAAGGGGATGAGCCCAAGTATCTCAATTCTCCTGAAACCCCGTTGTTCAATAAAAGTAAAATTCTCTATGGTCTTTTTGATAATCAACGAGAAATCCGATTGCGTTCTGAAGCTCTTGTTGTAGAGGGCTATATGGATGTGGTGGGTCTCTCCGAGGCTGGAGTTAGCAATGCAGTGGCGCCCATGGGAACTGCTCTTACCCCGGAACACTGCCGAGAGATCAAGTCGTTTACACAAAAAGTGATCACGGTGTTTGATCCTGACACTGCAGGAGTCAATGCTTGGCATCGAAGCATCCCCTTGTTTTTAGAAGCTGGATTGTTCGCTAAGGATGTTTCTCTCACCGGCGGAATGGACCCAGATGAATTTGTTAAAAAGGAAGGTGCTGAAAAATTTTACGGCTTGTGCGATCAAGCGCCGTTGCAGGTTACCAAATACCTCAAGGAGATTGCGGAAAAGGGCGCTTTGGGGGAACGGGAGCGATCAAAAGCCTTACAAGAACTGACGCCTGTTTTGCTTGCAAGTCGCCGACTTCCGGACAAGGGGGCTTTCCTGTGGGACGATGTCTCCAGAGTGTTAAACATTTCTTTTGATGGATTACAAAAACTGATTCAGGATTCACCCCTGCGACATCAAGCTTCGGCACCCGTTCGTACCGAACGCCAGCCCGCTCGTCGTCCCATGCCCACTCTGGACCGATCTAAAAAATTTCCTCTGGATTGGGAATTTTTTCGAGCGGCTCTTCATGAGCCCCAAGCTTTTTTTCAATTTCCTAAAGAACACTGGGTGGGCTTTTTGAAAGACCCCGAACTGGAGCAATTACTCGTTCGGGCTTGGGAAACGCAATCTCCGGAAAAGCTCACCGCTTTGCTGGAAGAACTGGTAGTCGCACAAAACCATCCGGATATTATTGGGGCACTTACGGAAGCTCTTTTGCCCCCTACGGAACCCGGTGGAACCACCCCTTTTGGCTTCCAAGAACTTGCAAAACGAATGGCAGAACGTCGTCAAAAGGCCGAAATCCGGGGACTGGCTAACCAGGTCCGTTTGAGCCAACGTTTGGGCGAAAGCGAAGAGCAGCTTAAGTTATTGGAACAAATAAGGATTTTGAAGAGGTCCCCTAGCGAGCCCCCCCTGAAATAAGCGAGTCCAAAATCCGGTCTCGGAACCATTGAAACCCCGCACAACCAATGATAGGAATGGAAGCTTATTTTGACAATGCGGAAGCCTGCTCTAAAGAGGGAGTGACAACGCCATGCCCAAAATCGACAAGAAAAAAGAACTTCAAAAACTAGTTCTCTTGGGAAAAGAAAAAGGATTTCTTACTTATGAAGAAATCAATGATGCACTTCCTGAGGAAATTTCTGAAGGGGACTCCATCGATGAAGTGATGTCTCTTCTCGAAGACAACGACATCGAAGTGGTTGAAAACGAAAAGCAGTTTAAACAAGCCAAAAAACAAGTGGCTGCGGATAAAGAGGAACTCGAAAAAGAGGACACTCTGAGCCGTGGCTTGGATCCCGTACGTCTTTATTTGAAAAAAATGGGCTCGGTGGCTCTGTTAACCCGCGAAGGGGAAATTGAGATTGCCAAGAGAATCGAAGATGGTGAAGCCGAAGTCCTAGACGTGATTTTAAATTCCTCCATGGGCGTGAAGGAATTCTTGGCCATTGGAGACAAAATCGATAAAGGCAAGTTGAGAGCCCGTGACGTACTCCGAGGCGCTGAGAGCGAAGGCGAGAGCAGCGAAGAAGGAGAAACCGCCGTAGAGGCTTCTGTTGAAGGAGAAGGTGCGGAAGAAGAGACAGCAGAAGAAAAAGAAGCCGGTGCAACTCTGGTGGGTGGCCTAACGGAAGCAGAAGCCCGCGTAAAAATTCTGGAAGGGATGGCTCTCGTTCGTTCCTTTGAAAAAACTTTGAGCGGCGTAGAAGCCAAGCTTTTGAAATCAGGTCTCGATGCAGATGAGCGCAAAAAGCTGCGTGAGAAATTAGCGACTAACCGGAAAAAGATCGTCAATGTTTTCCAAGACATTAACTTCAATCGGAAGACAATCAATAAGATCGTTGCGAAGTTCAAGCAACAAGTCAGCCGCATTGAGGAAGCCGAAAGAGAAGTTTACGGCGCATTGAGAAAGGTCGGCACCGATCAAATCGGCAAGTTCAGAAACTTGCTAAAAGATGCTAAGAAAAACAAAAAAGTTGAAGAGCAAGTTAAAGCCAAGCACGGGCTCGACTATCAGGGGCTTTTAGAGATTGAGCACATCATTAATCAAGCAGCAGAAAAAATTGATGTCGTTGAAAAGGAAGCTAACTTAAGAGCTCGTGAGCTCAAAGACATGTACGAAGCGATTGTTGCCGGAGAAAGAAAATCCGATATCGCTAAAGCTGAATTAGTGGAAGCCAATTTGCGGTTGGTGGTCTCTATTGCCAAAAAGTACACCAATCGTGGCCTTCAGTTCTTGGACTTAATCCAAGAAGGCAATATTGGTCTTATGAAAGCTGTGGATAAATTCGAGTACCGTCGGGGTTACAAGTTCTCGACCTACGCTACTTGGTGGATTCGGCAAGCCATCACGCGGGCAATTGCTGATCAAGCACGCACCATTCGTATCCCTGTGCACATGATTGAAACGATTAACAAGCTCATCAGAACCTCCCGTTACCTGGTTCAGGAGCTGGGACGAGAACCCACACCGGAAGAAATTGCAGAGAAAATGGAAATGCCGGTCGATAAAGTGCGCAAGGTCCTTAAGATTGCTAAAGAGCCGATTTCCCTCGAAACACCGATTGGGGAAGATGAAGATTCTCATTTGGGAGATTTCATCGAAGATAAGGCCATGCTGTCCCCTTCGGATGCAGTCACCAACGTCAATCTGTCTGAACAGACCAGAAAAGTATTGGCAACTTTGACCACGCGGGAAGAAAAGGTGCTGAGAATGCGTTTTGGAATTGGCGAAGCTTCGGACCATACTCTGGAAGAAGTGGGACAAGATTTCAATGTGACTCGGGAGCGAATCCGGCAAATTGAAGCAAAAGCATTGCGCAAACTGCGACATCCGAGCCGCAGCAAACGGTTAAAAGCGTTTATAGAAAACTGATCTTACCGAGGGCCCATAGCTCAGTTGGTTAGAGCAGTCGGCTCATAACCGATAGGTCCTAGGTTCAAGTCCTAGTGGGCCCACCATATTTCTCACATAGAAAGCGATTCGGCTGAGGACGCGATGATAGTACACATCATCTGATGGAGCGCTGGAGTCGTCAGACCCCCAGTTCTTTTTAAATTTAAAAACACACTGATCTCATCAGCAGAGAGAGCTCTGCCCAGAAATTTCTGCGAATAAAAATTTCCGGCCGTATTAACTGCCACATTTTCGGAAGGCGTGGAGGTTGCTGAAGACGTTGCGGTAATAGTCGGCAACCCTGGACTCGATTTGATGTAATCACACACTTTGGACGCTAGAAAAAAAGCAGCATTCATAGAAGTGGAAGTAACTTCTTCTACCGTCCCAGTTTTGGGAAATTGGGCCTTATGCCTTTCAGCCTCAGCTTCAATATCAGCGATCTGAACTGAATCCGTAATACCGGCCATTGCAATCAGAGAGCCGGTAATTTGACGGAAGTTCAACGGAGTGGGTGAATAGCCCGTGGCTGGCCGAACTGTAGGGTCATCGCCGCCACCGCCACCGAGGTTGCTGGTCCCATTGGCAAGCACCGAAATACTTTTTTTTGCACAGCCGACAGAAAGGGCCATGGCTAAGAACATCCCAAAAACGCTGGTTAGTTTCATGAGGGTTCCCCCAAACACTCGGGCTGTATTGCCACTTCAATAAACAGTTTCTTCAGATTGTGATTATCCACTACAAATCGATCGGCTAAGCGATCTCTCAGAACCGGTGGAATGTGATTCGCTTTTTTCTTACAAACCAATTCCCAAACTTGATCAACTGCGCACCGGCTAAAAGCACCAGCATGGGCAATCAACCGACCGAAATCTTTGGCTCCGCTCCCAGTTACTCCAATGCTGGCATCCCATTGAAAGTACGTTTGGTTGCTTCCACCCGTTGCAAAGTTCATCCAATTGGAATCGGCAACCACACTCCCTAGAGGTTGTGGTTCTCCAGCCATCACGGCAGGGACCCGATTGATCTTAGCCCTCACAACTCCCGGCGAGTAAACCGGTCGGTTAGTAGCTGCATCAAAATCATGGAAGGCAAAGGCTTTGCGGAGCGGGTCTAATACTTGGTGACACGTACGACACTCACTCATGAACTTAGGCGCATCGCCCCCAGGGGCCCTAGACACATCTTTGGTGATTAAACTCTCGGCGACGGCACCGGAAAGGCGCATTTGAGAAATATCTCGGCATAAAAAGTTTCTGAATGCATATTGAACAATTCTTCGATTTGTCCCATTGATAGCATGCTCAGACAAAAACTGCTGCGAGGTCAGAGCTCCCGCAGCGTCTGGAAAACTCGGCCGCTGCGGCCGGCTAATCGTCAAATTAGTATTCGTTAATCGTCCGGAAGGGAGGGTACTGACTGTGAAGTCGCCCTCTACCATCTCTGTGTAGGGTTGATCGGCAATCGTGTTGGCAATGCCCATCGCAATAAAATCATTCATTGGCGTGTCCGGACTTTCGCTTCTCACCGACTTGGGCGCAAAAAACTGAAAAAGATTCACGTTGATAAAATCCTCATTGGTGAGCTCTACTCCGCCGGGGGTTGCTGCAGGCACAATGACAGCTCTCTTAGCAGCTTCATATAAGCGGTTGGCCTCTAGATGCCCGGCCATGAGTGAGATCCGAGCATCTTGAAGCGGCAGTTTCACACCCGCAATGTGCGAGTACAGCCGTTGGGCCAATCTTCTTGAGGCAACCGTTTCTGAAAACGCTTCGCCAGTCAAAAGTATCCCCACCAGCAAAATGAAGTGCGGATTTAACGGAAGCAACAGTTTCATGATCAACCCTCGAATAGACTGGCAACACTCTACTGACCTGCTAAAAAAGTGCCAACGTTCTGTCCGGTTGTAGCTTTTACAAACATCTGCCTAGATTTTAGAGAGATCCAATTGTGCTCTTGGTTCTTTTCGCTACCAATTCAAGCCTCACAAACTGTACTGAGAAACAACACGCGCTTCTCTAAATAAATGATTTTCTGCGATTTTTTTTTTTTTTGAGGAAGTGTCTATGCTTCAACCACTGCTTTCTCTGTTATTTCCAGTGTTTATTGAATTGTGAACGTGGCCTGTCGAAAAGTTATGCATCGGCCTAATTGTTTTTCAACTGAAAAACTTTTGGCACTAGCCTCGCATCACTAGAACGTTATTCGTAGGGGAATCCATGATCATCAAATCGCAGAAGAGTAAGCGGGATCTGACCCGGGAACACGAGCACCACCAGAAACAAATGCCGGGAGACTACTACACGCGTAGAGAATTTCTCGAGCGTGGTCTTGTTGGAATTTCGAGCAGCTTGGTGGTTCCTTCCATTTTTTCCATTTTTACACAATCGGAAATAGCAGCTGGAATTACTAATGATATTAAAAAAGTATTTATTGTGGACCTGCCAGGCGGGGCCGGAATAGGAGCAGAGATTGCACTTTTGATGGCAAATGGAACCATGCCATCTGGACCAACCTATTTTAGAACCGGCGCACCTGATAACCGGTCGGTGAATACTCAGTTTGGAGCACCCATTTGGAGTGTTGGGCTTCTGAATCAAGCGTTAACAAGCACTTCAGCGTTGGCGAACACTCCTAACACAGCCAGCATTTTCAATGCGGTTGCGCCCACGCAGATTACAGTGGCATCGACTGAAGTTCGACAGCGCCTGAAAATCATCGTCCTTCAGCACCCCAACAGCATGGATGATTTGAGTTCTAACCCGACGCTAGGAACCCAATCCATTGCCAATGCCGCCATAGTGGCGCAGATGCCTTATAAAGTGAAGGGTGGATTGCAGGGCCGGTCGCGCACCAACTTTGGAACGGGTGGCTTTGCTCAACCCGCTTTCACTTATGAGGGTTTGAATCCCGCAATTACTAATGAGTTGTCCCAACTTGAAAATTTGTTCAAGCTCAACCAAGGCGCGCTCGCTTCGCTCAACGCTTCTCAACTGCAACAAGTGGCCAATGCTTCTTTTGCTTTTTCAGAAGCTGTAAAGAGGACGTTGGGGGCTGTAAATCCGCTCGCGGGTAAGGCCTCAAACGGTTCCAAGAATCTCCAGGAACTTGCCAGCAATACGCCCGATTTAGACCTCACCCGAGCTACTCACCCCGAACGAACTTTCTATAATGATATTTTTCGATTCTCAGGGCTCAATAATTCGACGCAGGAAAATAGAAATCTAGCCATAGCGGCGAATACCAAAGCAGTTTTGGATGGACTTACCCCGCTTGCGGTTTTTTCGGAAAACGACCAATTGTATGACTATCACATTCCCAATCCTGTTGATGGCTGGCGCACGGTGCAACACCCCATGATGATTGATCAGACCATGAAACTCCTCAATGCCTTAGCGGCCAAAAATCAATCTGGCATTGTAGCTTGGCACACCAATGGGGCAATTACATTTGGACCTGGACAAACAGCTGACGGCGATGGGGGTTCCTATCATGCTGGAGTTTTGTTTGTATTGAGTAAGCCAGGAGATCCCGTGCCTGAATCTTTTAGAGTGGGTGGCGCTAATAACGAGGGCGGAGGCGACAGCGATATCAATACGAATATTCTGGCCCGCAACCCCAGTTTTGAAGGACATGCGCTTTTGGCGAATCTGCTCTCACTGAGTGGCGTTCCCAAATCTGATTTTAGCCGGTTTATGCCTGGAAATATCTCGTTAGCGGAGTTTCAAGCACTGAGTAAGTTTAGAACCTAGTAAACACTTTGACGGGAGCAGTACGTTTGAATTTTCAGACTTTCATTCTCTTTTGTCTGAGTTTCCTTGTGCTGGTGGGTTGCCAGGGTAAGCTGCGCTTCAGTACAGACGGCGGTCAAGTTCGTAGTCTCTTTAACCTAGAAATTCACCCTGGACTTCAGGAAAGCTGTGTTCGATGTCACGATCCCCTTTCCTCAGATCCGGGAGCAAAATTATTTCCGTTTGCACAGAGCAATGAAAACGCCGCTTACGAAGTTTTAACGGCTGATCCGGGTCGCCTCCAACGCATGATAGAAAGAATTGAAGGCCGAGAACATCCGGAGCCCTCTTACTTACAGGGGAGAATCAAAGATTCTCCAGAAGGTTTTGTGGCCCAGTTAAAGGATTTGCAAGATAGACTGTGCAAACGCGATAACCGCTTTTGTCCCAAGCCCGCAATCTACAAAGACACCACTCTAGTTCAATTGGAAGATGTCCCGCTCAATCAGTTCAAATACGTTCGTTTTGATTTGGGGCGTTTGGGGTTTCCCGGAGCTCAAGCAGAAATCGGTTACACCCGAAACACCCTTTCCGGTTTACAATTTGGTCGGTTACGAATCCATTCGCCGGGAGGTGCGCTAGAAGTTGGCGGAGTCACTTTGGCTCTTGTCACCGAGGATCGAGGTGAAACCATTACGCTCCTTGCCCCCTTGCCCTCCATCACCGTTCCTCAAGCAGATCAGCCCACACCTTCCGTTACTGCTCCTATGGCAGGAATCAATGATTTAATGCTGAGTGGAGGGTCGGCTAACGAATCTCCTTCCAGTATCCCCGCAAGTGAACTACCGCTCATCAAGCTCAAATTTGGAGCTATTAACTATAGGCCTCAAACACCCCAGCAGAGGTTCCTGTTAACAGTAAAACCTATCCTGTCTAGAAGCTGTTTGGGATGTCATGCCGGCGGTAATCCAGGTGCTTCCGCAGCTATGTCCCTGGGGACGAGTGGAACAATCAGTAGTGACACAGTCCTCTATACCACTGTTGGACAACGAATCATTCAAGGAGATGTCGCCAACTCTAAAATCATTCAAAAAGCTGGAAATGGATCAGGGGGCCACTTGCAGCTCCTCACTGGAACTGATTTGGCAGCTGTCAGAGACTGGATTCTCGCTGAGGGTTCCCAGAGTCCTTAAGGCGAGTTAATATAGGACTTCAATGGAAACTTATCAGGAACAATCTGAGCCTGTGCGCTTGCAAAGCTTGGTGGAACATTTAGGAGATTTGCGAGCTGTCCTTATTCGGTCAGCAGTTGCTGTCGTGATCGCCTTTTTTGCCTCTTTTCATTACGCGGATCGAATCATTGCATTTTTAAAGGCCCCGCTCCTTTCTGCACTGCCTGAGCACAGCCGAAAACTCTATTACATGGGACTCACAGAACAGCTTTATTGTTACATGAAAGTTTCTCTGTTCGCAGCTCTAGCATTTAGTTTTCCTTTTTTGCTCACTCAGCTGTGGATTTTCATTGCGCCCGCATTAAAAAAAAACGAGAAGCGTTTAGTGGTCCCTTTCATCGTGGCTTCGATTTCTGCTTTTATTCTGGGATTTTTCTGTGCTTATCGGTGGGGGCTTCCGTATGTTTTCCAATTTCTCTTGTCCTTCAGTCCAACCCCAGATGAAGTGCCCCTCATCCGGCTTTCCGATTATTTAACGCTGGTTCTCCAGCTCCTTTTAGGTACGGCCTTGCTTTTTGAGATTCCGGTTTTACTTTCTCTTTTAGGCAAGCTGGGAATTATCAATGCAGCACTGCTCAAGCACTATCGACCCCAAGCCTATGTAGGGTTGGCTATTCTTGCCGCCGTATTGACTCCAACTCCTGATGCCTTTTCCATGATTCTGGCCCTCATCCCGCTCTTCTTCCTGTATGAACTGAGTGTGTTTTGTGTGCAGTGGGTTGCATCAGAAAATGGAGGCGTAACAAAATGAGGAAAGTTTTATTTTTTATATTTCTGTCTGCCCTTGTCTGGGGAAATGAAGTGGAAATTAAAGTCACTTTGAATCCAGCCGGCTCCTTTACTGCAAAAAGTAGTGAAGTGCTAGTGGAGGGCAGTCTTCAAGTGAGCAATTCACAATTGAAGGCAAGTCGGATTGTTTTACCGATCAGCTCTCTAGAAACGGGACTTTCTTTACGAGATAGTCATATGAAAACCAATTACTTTGAAGTCGCTCAGCATCCCAAAGCAGTCTTGCTGGAGGCAGTAGGGGCTGGAGGCAGGTTCACCGGCAAGTTAGAGGTCCACGGCGTTCAGAAAGAAATCCGTGGGAAATATCGAATCAAACAAGGTGTTTTTGAAACGAAATTTAGCTGCCGCCTCAGCGATTTTAAGATAAAAGAAGCTAATTACATGGGAGTAGGAGTCGAGGACGAAGTGACGGTCTCTACTAAAATTAGGATCCCCGAATGAAGTTAAGTCCTTTTTATTTCACAGTGTTTTTCTTTTCCACTCTGGCGGGTTTAGTTCTTCTTTCTAATTGTGGGGGGGTCGATTCGGTTTACTATGATGGGCGAACGTGTGTTCCGGGTATTGGCTCCGCGAGCACTGGAGCGGAAATCTATCAAGCAGCTTGTGCCAGCTGTCATGGTCAGCTTCAGAATTGGAACAAAGGAAAAGTTTCCGCCTCTACCATACAGATGGCTATCTCATCCACTATTCCCTCCATGCGATATCTCAACTGCCTAACGACAGACCAGATTAACAGCATTGCTACCGCTCTTCCTTAGAAGTGAATATTGAAATCCATGGCGGAATAAAAAGCCCGCGTCGTGTTAAGAAACCCCAGTTTTGGAGTAAACACAAAGCGGTTCCGACGCAGCCTCAAGGCTAAAAAAGCGCCATAACTCAAAGTGGATGTTTTATTGAGTGTATAGCCCGAGGCCAGGCCCTTATTCAGAAAAAAAGTTCCTATCAGCGGAATGCCGAGCCCAATGCCGACTCCTTCTTGCAGGCGAATGAGCCACGAGAAATCTAGGCCAACTCCCACTGAAGATAGGTTTTGCCCCGAAAAGTCTACAGCTGCCACTTGATCTGGCCGAAAGCCGATATCTGAATTTCCATAAATGACTTGGCCACGAATCACAAAAGATGCCCAATCTGTTGGTAAGACATAACCCAATCCCAAACCGAGTCCCAAAGTAGTCGAGTTCAAATCATAGTTGGGCCCTGCTGAGCTCGTGATTCGGCAGGCCTCCTGCCAGTTGCCCAAGCTAATAGAGTAAAAGCTTCTTTGAGGCGCTTTCGGACGTGATGGTCTTCGCTGAACTGCGGAGGTTGCTGGAAGAGCCAAAACACATCCCAAAATGATAATGACTGCTTTATATCCAAACATGGGTCTGCACCTGAATCAAATAAGAGGACGGGGCTACGCTGGGTAGGCCCATCGATTGAGTTGCTAAAAAATCCATCCGAAGCTCTACTTTTGAAAATGGCAAGTATTCCAAAGAAGGCCCCGCTCTAAACAGTCGCGTGCTTCCGTCTTTTAAATTTTCAACATAGTGTTCAAAAGTAGTTAAAGCGAAGAGACCTCGAACGAGTTGGTGTCGACTTTGAACCAGCGAAACACTTCCTAAGTGATACGAATCAATTCCGGAAAGAGTCTGCCGAAACAGGCCCAATTGGGCAACTAATGAAGACGCCTTACCCATTTGAAATCTGCCATGGATGGCTCCCATTTGACGAGCTCTGAACTCGCTCTGAGACACCAAGACAGAAAAACCACCCCGACTATTTTCACCCAGTTCAAACTCAGAGAATAAAGAAAGGCCTTTTTGCCGAACCGCAGCTTCCTGCTGAAACTTGCCTAGGAACGCCTGAATACCTAATTCGCCGGTTTGCCAATCTCTGTGAAAAAGAATGCCATGGGTTTGGTCATTTATATTGAGATACTGAGTCGAGCGGATATAGGCATTGTGATCCGGTATGCGTAAACCGAAGGCAACGTCCATCAAACCGACGTAGAATCCAAGACCTTTCTCTGGAGTAATTCCTACGTAATGTTCTCGGGAAATAAGATTTCCTAATCTGTCTTTTTCGGCAGGACTCAAACTCTCAGGAAGGGGCACATAGCCCCCTGAGGCCACAGCCACCAACTTTTTACCGAAGCTCAAAGCGACTGCGCCATCTGCTTGCATGTGGATCCACCGCGACCTGGCTTGGGCTTGCAACCCCTGGCGCAAGTAAAGTCCTCTGTAATTGAGCTGCAATTGAAGCCATTCGGGAAGCGGTCCGAATACAAATGCGGAATGGTTCGCTAAAGCTTCTGGCTCAGCACCAAAGAGATTGCCAGAAATTTCAGTAGCTTGGACGGCTCTGCCATAGCTGTTGATGGGCCCGTTTCCCAAAGGATTGTAGTGGCAAGTTCGACAGGAAGCGTATCCATAGGAGATATAGGCCGGATAAGCTTGAACCTGCCGGCTCAATTTCCCCATCCCACAGAGTAATAAGCAGATCGCTAATCGTTTCAAAGTGGTTTCAGCTTAACGGGAGTCCCAACTTCTGTAAATGAAAGGGAATTATAAAGAAATCTTCATATAAAATTTTCAAGTTTTCACGGTGCGGCACCGATACCTTTTACATCGAAGGAGAACCTAACCATGAGCTTATTTGACCTCATCAGCACAAAAGAATCTGATCGTTCCGAAATGAACAATGAAACCAACCCAAATCCGAACGCGCCGGCGGCAAAGGTGGTCCCTTTTCCAACTGGGTCAGCAAAATCTAATCATTTTCTTCACGGCAGTCGTCTTAAGGGAGACATTGTAGTTACTTGTGATTTGGAGCTGAGTGGAGAAGTTGTTGGAAATATTTCTTCCAAAGAAAATTCCAGTATTTTCATGAAGGGCTCTTGCAAAGGAAATATTGAAACAGCAGGGGGCAACGTTCATTTAGAAGGAGATCTCAGCGAAGGCAATATTCGCGCTGGAGGTGACGTTCACGTGACTGGAAAATTCTTTGGGGGTTCTATCATAGCCGGTGGAAAATGTTACATTAATGGTGAAGTCACTGGGACTTTAGAAGCCACAGATATTGAAATCGGACCCGATGCTAAGTTCCAAGGAGAAATTCATTATCGCGGAAGTCTGAGCATCATCAAAGGGGCTCAAGTCCAATCGAAGCTGACTCAATGCTTGGTGGAAGCAAAACCAGAACCTATCAAAGTCAGAGCATAATTCCTTCGTTTATCTGTACGGTAGCTCGGCAACTCGTTGCCGAGCTACTCGTTATTTTTCTGGCCCTGCGGCGCCAGGGATCGCAAAACGGCCTCATACAGTCCGCTTTTTTCTAGAAACTCTCGTATCACCCTCTGTTCGGAAACGCCCTCCTTCAAAGCCTTTAAGGCGTGGAT